>CADCAS010000059.1:0-19735 GCA_902799465.1 uncultured Eubacteriales bacterium | reverse complement strand
TTCCCCTCTGGGGAAGGTGGCCGGAGCGAAGCGGAGGTCGGATGAGGTCCCCCGTCACCTCGCTAAATCTCCATTTGCCGCAGGACTGAACAGTTACGATTGAATGAAACTATTCTCCATTCTCCATTTTCAATTCTCAATTTCCTTCAGGAGCAAGCTATGGATTTTCACCACCTTCCCGTCCTGCTGAACGAGTGCCTGGACGGGCTGAAGATTCGCCCCGACGGGGTGTATCTGGACTGCACGCTGGGCGGGGCGGGGCATTCGTCGGAGATACTGAAGCGGCTTCAGACGGGGACGCTCATCGGCATCGACCGGGACGCGGACGCCATCGAGGCCGCGACGGCGCGGCTTCAGGCCGTGGACAGTCCCGCCCGCTTCGCGACCCTTCGGGGCAATTTCCACGACGCCCCGGCGCTGTTGCGGGACGCGGGGCTTGACGGCGGTCTGGACGGCGTGCTGATCGACCTTGGGGTGTCCTCCCATCAGCTGGATGTGCGGGAGCGGGGCTTTTCCTACCACGACGACGCGCCGCTGGACATGCGCATGGACCAGAGCCAGGCCCTGTCCGCGCGGGAGATCGTCAACACCTGGTCCGAGGACGCGCTGAACCGCATTCTCCGCGACTACGCCGAGGAGAAGTGGGCGCGGCAGATCGCCCGGGTCATCTGCGACCGCAGGCGGAACGCGCCCATCGAGCGCACCGCCCAGCTGGTGGACATCGTGGACGCCGCCATTCCGAAGAAGTTCCGCCAGGGCGACGGCTCCCACCCCGCCCGGAGGACCTTCCAGGCCCTGCGCATCGCCGTCAACGACGAGCTGGAGCCGCTGGAGCCGGCGCTGCGGGCGCTGTCCGGGCTGCTGAATCCCGGCGGCAGGCTGTGCGTCATCACCTTCCACTCCCTCGAGGACCGCATCGTCAAGAACACCTTCCGCAATCTGGCCGACCCCTGCACCTGCCCCAAGTCCTTCCCGGTCTGCGTCTGCGGCAAAAAGCCCACGGTGAAGCTCATCACCCGCAAGCCCGTCACCGCGTCGGCGGAGGAGCTGGAACAGAATCCCAGGTCGCGAAGCGCCAGCCTGCGGATCGTTGAAAAACTGTAGTCATATATTGGGGCTTGAGAGCGTGGGGCGCTGAAAACCGGCTGCCGCACCTTCAATGCCTCTATTTCAACGCACACACAAATCGCTTCCAACGGAGGCCCACATGAACCACCTCGAGACTCCTTCCGGCGCCGTCGCCCTGCCCGCCTTTTTCCCGGACGCCACCTACGGCGCGATCCGGGCGGGCTCGTTTGAGGACGTTTACAGCGCGGGGCTGTCGGGCTGCGAGATGAACAGCTACCACCTGATGACCAAGCCCGGGGCCAAGCTCGTCAAGGCCCTGGGCGGTCTGCATGGCTTCACCGGCTACAGGGGCGCCATACTCACCGATTCGGGCGGGTTTCAGCTGTATTCGCTGATCCGTGAAAACCCTGACTACGGCGAGATCCGGGACAAGGAGATCATCTTCCGCCCGGACCTGGGGAGGGAGAAGCTGACCTTCACCCCGGAAAAGTGCATACAGGTCCAGTTCCAATACGGCTCGGACATCATGATGGCGCTGGACATGTGCACCCACCCCGACGACCCGATGGAGGTCCAGCGACGCAGCGTGGAGCTGACGGTGCGCTGGGGCGAGCGCTGCCGGGCGGAGTTCGACAAGCTGTCCAAAAAGATGGAGAAGAAGCCCCTGCTGTTCGGCATTGTCCAGGGGGGCAGCGACCCGGCGCTGCGGCTGGAGTGCGGGCGGCGGCTGGAGGCGATCGGGTTCGACGGCTACGGCTTCGGCGGCTGGCCGCTGGACCAGACCGGCGCGTTCCGGCTGGACATTTTGAAGATGGCCGCCGACGCCATGCCCGACCACAAGGTCAAGTACGCCATGGGGCTGGGCCGTCCCGAGGAGATCGCCGCGCTGGTGGACATGGGCTACAGCCTGTTCGACTGCGTCATCCCCACCCGGGAGGCGCGGCATCAGCGGCTCTACACCTGGGTCCCCGGCATGGACACCCCCGAGGGCGTGCGGCGTCCCGACGGCAAATTCTACAAATTCCTCTACATCCTGGACGACGACCACCGCCGGGAGGGCAGGCCGGTGGACGAGCGCTGCGACTGCGTGCTGTGCAAGAACCACTCCCGGGCCTATCTGCACCACCTGTTCAAGGTGGGCGACCCCTACGCCCTGCGGCTGGCGACGGCCCACAATCTGCGCTTCTACGGACGGCTGATGGAGCTTTTGCGCCATGAATAACGACTATCGGGAAAAGCTGCTGCAATCGAAGAAATACCGGGACGTCTGCCCGGACACCCTCGTGCGGCTGTGGGCCGAATGTGAAGTGAAATACAAGAAGCCAAAGGACGTGGACAGGGCCGTCCGGGAGGCGCTGCACGGCATCACCGGGGCGTTTCTGACCCCCGCGGAGGCTTCCGAGTGCGCCTGGGCCATGCAGAGCTGGCACGCCGGGGGACGCACCGACGACCAGCTGGAGAATATACTGAACAAGCACGCCTCCACCCGGGAGCGCCTGCCCCTGGCGGACATGGACGCGCTGTACGCCCGGATCTTCGACATTGCGGGAAGACCCGGGCACATCCTGGATCTGGCCTGCGGCATCAACCCCATCTATCTGGCGGTGCGGGGGCTGCGGGTGACGGGGGTGGACATCTCCGGCGCGGCGGTGTCGGCGGTGAACGCCTTCGGGCAGAGCTGCGGCATGCCCGCGGACGCCGTCTGCGCCGACCTGCTGTGTCCCGGCGCCATCCCCGCGGGCCGCTATGATCTGGCGCTGCTGTTCAAGGCGCTGCCCCTGCTGGAGCGTCAGAGAAGCGGCGCGGCGCGTAAACTGCTGCGCCAAATCCCCGCCAAGGTCGTCGCCGCCTCCTTTCCCACCCGCACGCTGGGCGGCCGGAACGTGGGCATGGCGGCGCACTATGCGGCGTGGATGGAGGCCCATCTGCCCGAAAACCGCGCCGTCCTGGCGTCCTTTGAGACGGAAAACGAGCTATTCTACCTGTTGGAGGAGCGTTCATGAGTCCCTACATCCGCAAGGTTCAATACTATGAGACGGACATGATGGGCGTGGTCCATCACGCCAACTACCTCCACTGGATGGAGGAGGCCCGCATCGACTTCCTGGACCGGCTGGGCTTTCCCTACGCCGACATGGAGGCGGCGGGGGTGATCTCCCCGGTGCGGTCGGCGTCCTGCCAGTACAAAAAGCCCTGCGCCTTCGGCGACGAGATCGCCATCGAGGTAAAGGTGCTGGCCTTCAACGGCGTGCTGCTGACCATCGGCTACGACATGCGCCGCGGGGAGGACCTGGTGTGTACGGCGCAGTCAGAGCACGTGTTCATGAAGCGCGGCGGCGGCATACTGCGCATGCGCCGCGACATGCCCGACTTCTGCGCCGCGCTGGAGGCGCAGGTCAGGGTCAACGGCTGACACAATTTGCTGGGAGTTCACTCATTTCCCGAGCTCAAGGAGGCAAGCATGCCCAAGCTGTACGTGGTCGCCACCCCCATCGGCAATCTGAACGACCTCACCCCCCGCATGCGGGAGGCGCTGGAGGCCGCGGACCTCATCGCCGCCGAGGACACACGGGTGACGATGAAGCTGCTCAACCAGTTTGATCTGAAGAAGCCCATGACCTCCTGTCACCGCCACAACGAGGATCAGAAGGCCCCGCAGATCGTGGAGAAGATGCTGGCGGAGAACCTGACCGTGGCCCTGACCTGCGACGCGGGCACCCCCGGCATCTCCGACCCTGGACACCTGCTGGTGCGGGCCTGCTGGGACGCGGGCGTCCCGGTGGAGCCGGTATGCGGCCCCTCGGCGGTGGTCACCTGCCTGTCCGCCTCCGGGTTCGATGCCAGGGAGTTCGCCTTCTATGGCTTCCTGCCCCGGGAGAAGAAGGCGCTCAGCGACAAGCTGGACGCCATTCCCCGCGGCGGCGTGCCCGTGTTCGTGCTGTACGAGTCCCCGCATCGCGTGGTGGAGCTGGTCGATGCGCTGGCTGGGAAGTGGCCCGAGTGTCTGCTCTGCGTGTGCAGCGACCTCACCAAAAAGTACGAGCGCATCTACCGCGGCCCCGCCCCCGAGGTGCTTTCGCAGCTGCGGGACAACCCCAGCGTGGAGAAGGGCGAATACTGCCTCGCCGTGGACATCTCAGCGCTGCCTCCCATCGAGGAACCCGCCCCCCGGGTGGACGTCACCCCCTGGATGCTCGCCCGCATGCTCGACGGCGCGTCCATCCGCGAGGCCGCCGACGCCGCTCTCGAGGCCGGCTATCCCCGCAACGAGGTCTACCGCGCCAAGCTGCGGATCGGAGAGATGTTTGAGGAGGAGTAGGGGTTTTTATAAGGGAAAAGGGAACAGGGAAAAGGGAAAAGGGGATACGGCTGCCGCGCGGATGGATTTATGCGCGGCGGCTTTTTATATAGAGTGGAGAGTAGATGGCTGAGCTGTCTGTTTGAAGGCGCGTGAGCTCACTATTTGACTCTCCACTCTTTTATAGGTTCGCTCTATAACTGCAAATCAAAGTCCCGTATTGGACAAAATCCTATCAATCTGCTATGATGATTCCATCAACCGCAAAGGAGCATGGAAGCATGCGAGGCACGTTTGAGGATTGCAACCCGGTCATCGGTTATTCGGTGCTTCTGAGCCTGGACCGAATGTGACGCGAAAGGCCGTCCATTGTCCATTTTCCATTATCCATTATCAATTCCAAAAAGGGGAGCGTTCGCCATGTCTGATATTCGCAATTCCGCCAACTGGGCTTTTGAAACCAAGCAGCTGCACATCGGCCAGGAGCAGGCCGACCCCGTGACCGACGCCCGCGCGGTGCCGATCTACGCCTCGACCTCCTTCGTATTCCACAACTCCCAGCACGCCGCGGACCGCTTCGGTCTGCGGGACGCGGGCAACATCTACGGACGCCTGACCAACCCCACCAACGGCGTGTTCGAGGCGCGCATCGCGGCGCTGGAGAACGGCTCGGCGGCGCTGGCGGTGGCGTCGGGCGCGGCGGCCATCAGCTACGCCCTCCAGGCGCTGGCCAGGGCGGGGGAGCACATCGTGGCGGCCAAGACCATCTACGGCGGCACCTACAACCTGCTGGCCCACACCCTGCCGCTGACCAACGGCATCTCCGCCACCTTCGCCGAGCCAGAGCCCGCCGCGCTGGAGGCCGCGATCCAGCCCAACACCAAGGCCATCTTCGTGGAGACCCTGGGCAATCCCAATTCCAACCTGGTGGACATCGAGGCCGTGGCCGAGGTCGCCCACAGGGCCGGCATCCCGCTGGTGGTGGACAACACCTTCGCCACCCCCTATCTGGTGCGGCCGCTCGAGTACGGCGCGGACATCGTGGTCCACTCGGCCACCAAGTTCATCGGCGGCCACGGCACCGCCATCGGCGGGGTGATCGTGGAGGGCGGCAGGTTCGACTGGAAGGCCGGCGGCAAGTACCCCTGGATCGCCGACCCGAATCCCAGCTACCACGGGGTATCCTTCGCCGACGCCGTGGGGCCCGCCGCCTTCGTCACCTACATCCGCGCCATACTGCTGCGCGACACCGGCGCGACCCTCTCGCCCTTCCACGCCTTCCTGTTCCTCCAGGGGCTGGAGACGCTTTCCCTGCGGGTGGAGCGCCACACCGCCAACGCGCTCAAGCTGGTGGACTACCTGTCCAAGCATCCCCAGGTGGAGGCCGTGCACCATCCCGCGCTGCCCACCGAGCCCAGCCACGCGCTGTATCAGAAGTACCTGCCCAACGGCGGCGGCAGCATCTTCACCTTTGAGGTGAAGGGTGACGCTGCGACCGCTCAGAAGTTCATCGACAACCTGCCCATCTTCTCCCTGCTGGCCAACGTGGCCGATGTGAAGTCGCTGGTCATCCATCCCGCCAGCACCACCCACAGCCAGCTCTCCGAGGAGGAGCTGCTGGACCAGGGCATCAAGCCCAACACCATCCGCCTCTCCATAGGCATCGAAAAGATCGACGACCTCATCGCCGCTCTGGACAGCGCGTTTGAGGCGATCGGATGACGATAATGACAGGGGAACGACCTCTCAGTCAGCCTGCCGGCTGACAGCTCCCCTGAAAGGGGAGCCAAGGCTGACGCACCGTCATTCCGCTTGGCTCCCCTTCCAGGGGAGCTGTCGCTGACGAAGTCGGCGACTGAGAGGTCGTCTCCCCGTCCCTCCGACAAATCCATATTCGCAGTTAATCAAAAACTTCTCCTTGCCATAGCGATTTTGATATGCTAAACTATGGGTGACGCGCGGACGCGAAAGAGTACATTCAACGGAGGCATATCATGATCTACGGCAACATCAACAACGCCTGCTTCGAGCAGCAGGCGGCGGCCCTGCCCAAGGCGCTGGGCAGCGCGCTGAGATACCTCAGAAGCACCGACCTGACCGCTCATCCGGCGGGGCGCTTCCCCATGGAGCTGGACGGCGTAAATGTCGTCCTCCAGGTGATGGACCTGACCACCAACCCCCGGGAGGCCCTCTATCCCGAGATCCACCACAAATATGTGGACGTGCAGTTCAGCGTCAGCGGCGGCACGGAAAAGCACACCTGGTACACCGACGACGGCAGGCGGACCGTGCATTCCGACGCGCTGGACACCGAAAAGGACATCCTGTTCTATGAGAACGACCCCGCGGTGCCCGAGAACACCGTCTATCTCAACCCCGGCGACTACGTGATCTACTTCCCCTGGGACGTCCACGCCCCCGGCCAGCACCCGGACGGCCAGCCCTCGTCCTTCCGCAAGATCGTGCTGAAGGTCCCCGCGGCGGCGTGCGTGTGACCCAAAATGCGAAACAGGAACAGCGGCGCTGTTCCTGTTTCGCGTTTTGGGGGGTATTACTTCACGGCGTGTCCCTTGGCCTTGATGACGTCCACGACGCGGTTGCACAGCTCGAGGCACATGTCGTCGGACTCGGCCTCGACCATCACGCGGACCACGGGCTCGGTGCCGGACTCGCGCACGAGGATGCGGCCCTTTTCGCCCAGCTGCTCGGCCACGGCCTTGACGGCGGCCTGCACGTCGGGGTCGTTCTGGGCCTCGGCCTTATCGTAGACCCGGACGTTGATGAGCTCCTGGGGGTACATCTGGAAGCCCTCGCACAGCTCGCTCATCTTCTTCTTGCGGGCGATCATGCACTCCATCATCTTGAGGGAGGTCAGTATGCCGTCGCCGGTGGTGGCGTACTTGGAGAAAATGATGTGGCCGGACTGCTCGCCGCCCAGGCGGCAGCCGTGGGTGGTCATGTACTCGTAGACGTACTTGTCGCCCACCTTGGTCTTGACGCAGTCGATGCCGCGCTCGCCCAGGGCCTTGAACAGGCCGAAGTTGCTCATCACGGTGACGACCACGGGCTTGTCCACCAGCTTGCCGCGGTCCTGCATGTAGCAGGCATAGGCGTACATGATATGGTCGCCGGTGAGCACGTCGCCCTTCTCGTCCACGCACAGACAGCGGTCGGCGTCGCCGTCGTAGGCGAAGCCCACGTCCAGGTGGTTGTCGATGACGAACTGCTGGAGGGCCTCGATGTGGGTGGAGCCCACGCCGTTGTTGATGTTCAGGCCGTTGGGCTCCGCGCCCATGACGAAGGTCCGGGCACCCAGCGCCTCAAACACGGACTTGGCGATGTTCCAGGCCGCGCCGTTGGCGCAGTCCAGGCCCACCCGCAGGCCGCGGAAGCTGTACAGGCCGTGGGAGATCAGATAGCCCACGTAGCGGTTGCGGCCGCTGACGTAGTCCACGGTCTGGCCGATGTTCTCCTTGGTGGCGAAGGGCAGCTCCTTGACCTCCTGGCCGAACACGTTGAGCTTGCCGTCCAGATAGTCCTCGATCAGGGAGATGGTGTCCTCGCGCATCTTCTCGCCCTTGCCGTCCAGCAGCTTGATGCCGTTGTCGTAGAAGGGGTTGTGGGAGGCGGAGATCATGATGCCGCAGTCGAACTCGTCGGCGTGGGTGACCCAGGCCACGCTGGGGGTGGTGGTGACGTGGAGCATGTAGGCGTCCGCGCCGCTGGCGGTCAGGCCCGCGATCAGCGCGTACTCGAACATGTAGCTGGAGCGGCGGGTGTCCTTGCCGATGACGATCTTCGCCCGCTCGCGGTTCCCCGCGAACTTGCGCTGCTGGCAGTAGTACCATCCCAGAAAGCGGCCCACCTGATAGGCGTGATCCGCCGTCAGATTGATGTTGGCCTCCCCGCGGAAGCCGTCAGTGCCGAAATATTTGCCCATATCAATAACCTCGCAATCGAAACTGGAGGGAACAGGGAACAGTGAACAGGGAACAGGATATGCCGCTGCCGCGTGTCTGCATACATGCATTACAGGAGAACACACGGCAGTCGCTATTCCCGTTCCCTGTTCCCAGTCCCCTGTTCCCTGAATATTACAGCCTCTCGCCCTTCTCGATGTCCAGGAAGTACTTGTAGGTGTCCACGGTCAGCTCGCCGCAGGCGGGTTCGTCGCAGGCAATGATGGCGTGGGGATGGAGCTGGAGCGCGGAGCAGGTCCACTTCTGGCTGACGCCGCCCTCGACGGAGGCGGCCAGGGCGCGGGCCTTGTTGTGGCCGTTGATGAGGATAAGGACTTCCCTGGAATCGGTGACGGTGGCGATGCCCACGGACAGGGCCTTGGCGGGCACCTTTTCGGGATCGTTGCCGAAGAAGCGGCCGTTGACGATGCGGGTGTCGGAGGTCAGCACGCGCACGCCGGTGCGGGAGGTGAGGGAGGTGAAGGGCTCGTTGAAGGCCAGGTGGCCGTCCACGCCGATGCCGCCCATGAACAGGTCGATGCCGCCGTAGGAGGCGATCTTGGCCTCATAGCGGGCGCATTCGGCCTCGGGGTCCTCGGCCATGCCGTTGAGGATGTTGATATTCTCGGGCTTCATGTCCACGAGGTGATTGAAGAAATTGTCGTGCATGAAGTACCAGTAGCTCTGGTCATGCTCCCGGGGCAGGCCCAGGTACTCGTCCATGTTGAAGGTCACGACGTTCTTGAAGGACACCTCGCCGGCGTGGTTCATCCGGGCCAGCTCCTTGTACACCCCGATGGGGGAGGAGCCGGTGGGCAGGCCGAGCACGAAGGGCCGGTCCCCGGCATGGGCGTTGATCTTCGCGGCGATGTAATTGGCGGCCCACTTGCACATCTTCTCGTAGTTTTCCTGAATGACGACTCGCATGTCAATTCTCTCCTTTACTCCTTGTCGATGATCTTGCCGTTGTTCTTGTAGATGCTGTTCTCCGGCACCACTCCGCGGACGCAGGAGGTGGGATAGATGTTGGAATGGCGGCCCACCACAGTGCCGGGATTCAGCACGGAATTGCAGCCGCACTCCACGTAGTCGCCCAGCATGGCGCCGAACTTCTTCAGGCCGGTCTCGATGCCGCCCTCGGAGGCGTGGACCACCACCAGCTTCTTGTCGGAGCGGACGTTGGAGGTGATGGACCCCGCGCCCATGTGGCTGTAGTAGCCCAGTATGGAATCACCGACGTAGTTGTAGTGGGGGGTCTGGACGTGGTCGAACAGGATCACGTTTTTAAGCTCGCAGCTGTTGCCCACCACGCAGTCCGCGCCCACCAGGGCGGAGCCGCGGATGAAGGCGCAGTGGCGCACCTCTGTGCGGGGGCCGATGATGCAGGGCGCGCCCAGATAGGCCGACGGGAATACCTTCGCCGTCTTGTGCACCCACACGTTCTCAAAAACCTGGTCGTACTCCTCCGCGCTCAGGGTCTTCCCCAGCGCCAGGATCATGTCCTTGATGCCCTTCAAGGCCTCCCAGGGATAGGTGAAGCCCGACAGGTAGTCGCGGGCCAGCGTGTGCTCCAGATCGTAGAGCTCCGGGATGGTATACAAGTCTCGCACCTCCTTTGACGCAAAATATTATAAACCCAGCGCCGCGGTAGCGTCAACACGAGAAGGTTAAATAGGGATTAACTGTGAGAGGCGAACGGCTTTTACAGGAAGAAAACCGTCCCGGGAAATTGATTTTGGGGCGCGGATATGGTATGATTATGTGCAAGAAAACACTACGATCTGTACGGGAGGTCATCATCATGAAAGTCACCATCTGCGTGGGCAGCACCTGTCATCTGCTGGGTTCCAGGACCGTCGTGGAGCGCTTCAAGGCGCTGGTGGAGGAGCATCAGCTCCAGGACAGGGTGGAGCTGTCCGGCAAGTTCTGCATGGGCAAGTGCGGCGAGGGCGTCTGCGTCACCATCGACGACGTCACCCACATCATCCAGAAGGAAGAGGCCGAGGAATTCTTCAACCGCGAGATCCTGGCGAAGGCGGTTTAAGGGCTGGGAGGCCTTGCCAGCGGTTCCGTTCTTTATGAAATGCATGAGCGTGCAGTGAATTGAGAATGGAAAATGGAGAATGGAGAATGTATGTGGAAATCCTTGCGGATTTCTTTGACAAAAAGACCGTTAATAAGCATGACAACGCTGCTTAGGAGCCGTGCAGAAATTATTCATACATTATGCTTGTCTGAATCCGCCATTGCGGCGTTGTCGTCGGTCGTCGGTCAACGTGCCCCGGCACGCCTCCCTCCTCCGCCTTGCACTGACGAATTCATCCTTCGCATTCTGTATGAATAATTTCTGCACGGCTCCTTACAGTGCTTAATCAAACAAATCCGCAGGATTTGCACCGCCATTCTCCATTTTCCATTTTTAATTTTCCATTTTCACTGCAACCTCTCATCGTTCACCCGACACCCAAAAGGAGGCTCCTATGGACCCGATCATCCGCCTTACGGAAAAGAACTGTCAGGATTGCTACAAGTGCATCCGCAACTGCCTGACCAAGGCCATCCGTTTTTCCGACGGACACGCGGAGATACTGCCCGAGGAGTGCATCGACTGCGGCGAGTGCGTGGTGGCATGCCCGCGGCGGGGCAACTTCGTGGAGAACGACCTGGCGCTGGTGCAGAAGCAGCTTCGGGCGGGGCGGCGGCTGGTGGCCAGCATCGACCCCTCCTTCATCGCGGAGTTCGACGTCAGCTGCGTGGAGGACCTGGACGCAGCCTTAAAGCAGCTGGGCTTCGAGGCGGCGGAGGAGATGGCCGTGGGCGCGGAGATCGTCAGCCGGGAGTACGAGCGCATCATGCGGGAGGGGGAGCTGGACGTGCTGATCTCCAGCGTCTGTCCCTCCATCAACCTGCTGATCCGCAAGTTCTACCCCGACATGCTGAAATACCTGGCCCCGGTGGCGTCGCCCCTGCAGGTGCACTGTCGCCGGCTGCGTCGGCAGTATCCGGACGCCTTCCTGGTCTACATCGGCCCTTGCTACGCCCGCAAGCGCGAGGCCCACGAGACGGGGTGCTGCGACGCGGTGATGATGTTCTCCGATCTCAAGCAATGGCTGCATGAGCGGGGCGTCCACTGCGTCAACTCCCACACCCACACCCAGCGGGGCATCCGCGCGCGGCGCTATCCCCGGCAGGACGGCATCGTCAAGTCCATGTCGCGCGTGCCGGGCTGGAACCGCGTGTCCATCGACGGGGTGGGGGACTGCATCGCCGCACTGGAGGAGATGCGCCAGCGCGGCGCGGACAAGGTGTTCCTGGAGATGACCGCCTGCGAGGGCTCCTGCGTCAACGGCCCCGCCATACGCTCCAACCGCTATGAAAACCGCATCCACGGCACCGTGGCCGTCAACAGCTATGCCGGGGAGTACGACTTCGGCGTGGAGGAGCCGGACTCCATCCGGGTGGGCTTCACTCCTGACCCCGTGGAACGCCGCCATCCCCCGGAGGAGGAGGTGGAGCGGGTGCTGGAGAAGCTCAACAAGGCCACCGCGCACACCGCCCTCAACTGCGGCTGCTGCGGCTATCCCACCTGCCGGGAGATGGCCCAGGCCCTCTGCCTCGGCAAGGCCGAGCTGGACATGTGCCTGCCCTACCTCCACGAGAAGGCCGAGCGCCACTCCCGCGAGGTCGTCAGCTCCACGCTGGATGCCGCCGACCGCGTCATCGACAAGCAGATGCGCGTCGTCCAGGACATCGCCTCCATCCTCGGCGAAACCACCGCCGAGACCAAGGTCATGCTGGTGAAGCTGAAGGAAGCGATACAGTAGAGGCGGAGCGCATCGGCCCCGATCCCGATGGGATTCAGACCTGCCTGCGGCCTTTCATTCAAAGAAATCCGCAAGGATTTCCACAACCATTCTCCATTCTCCATTCAACGTGTAGAGACGTAGAACCCCATCGTTTTCCATTCCCACTCACCCAAAGGAGGTTGCCATGAGCGGCGGAACCTACATCGACACCGGGTATGTGAGTCTGATCAAGTACGGCGAGCAGCTGTGCGGGGACCGGGTGATCTTCGCGGGCAACGAGGACACCCGCATCGGCGTGCTGGCGGACGGTTTGGGCAGCGGGGTGAAGGCCAACATACTGGCCACGCTGACGGCGCAGATTCTGGCCACCATGTCCGTGGGCGGCATGTCGGTGGAGGACTGCGTGAACACCATCGTGCGCACCCTGCCGGAGTGCAGCGTCCGCAAGATCGCCTATTCCACCTTCACCCTCATCAAGATTCGGGACCAGAAGCACGTGGAGCTGATCCGCTTCGACAATCCCCACACCATCGTGCTGCGGGGCGGCAGAGCCATCGAGCTGGAGCACCAGGACCGCATGATCGACGGCAAGAAGATCTACGAGAGCCGATTCGAGGCCGAGGTGGGAGACGTGCTGGTGGTGATCTCCGACGGGGTGAACTTCGCGGGCCTGGGCGGAGCCTATCCCTTCGGCTGGGGCCGGGAGAACGCGGTGAAATACCTGGAGGATCACTACGACCCCGAGATGCCCGCCCAGCGCATCGCCTCCACGCTGGCCGAGGAGTGCTACAACCTCTACGGCGGCAAGCCAGGGGACGACACCACCATCGCCGTCATGCGGCTGGCGCAGCCCTATACCGTCAATCTGATGATCGGCCCGCCCTCCTCCGCCACCCTGGACGACGACATGCTGGAGGCCTTCTTCTCCCAGCCCGGCAAGCGCATCGTCTGCGGCGGCTCCACCAACCAGCTGGCCGCCCGCTACCTGGGCAATGAGCTCACCGCGTCGCTGGACTACTTCGACTCCGACCTGCCGCCCATGTACAGCCTGGAGGGCGTCGATCTGTCCACCGAGGGCGCGATTACCATCTCCCGGGTGCTGGACTATGCCGGGGAGTATCTGAGCGGCACACAGCTCCATCCTCGCTGGGAGGGCAAGCGCGACGGCGCCGCCCGCATCGCCCGCCTGCTGTTTGAAAACGCCACCGACATCCACTTCTTCGTGGGCTGCGCCATGAACCCCGCCCACCAGAACCCCAACCTCTCCCTCGCCTTCGGCGCCAAGTTCCAGCTCATCGAAAAGCTCGCCAAGCGCCTCGAGGAGATGGGGAAGAGGGTGACGGTGCGGTTCTTTTAGGAAAACGGGGGGATGGAGAATGGAAAATGGAAAATGGAGAATGCCGGCGCGGTTTCTGAACGTCCTTCCAGGCCTGTGGGGGGACGACCTCTCAGTCAGCCTGCCGGCTGACAGCTCCCCTGGAAGGGGAGCCAAGGGGAATGACGGTGCGTCAGCCTTGGCTCCCCTTTCAGGGGTTCGAACGCCCGGAAAACAGTCCGCGGACTGTTTTCAGTGAGAACGGGCCGGCAGGCCCTGGATAGCTGTCACGCGAAGCGTGACTGAGAGGTCGTCCCCCGCCCCAATCATTCTCCATTCTCCATTTTCCATTTTCAATTGCACACCCGTTCCCCTGATGCCTAATGCCTGCCCCCCAATGCCTCCCCGTCCCCTTAACCTCAAATAAACGCTTAAATCATTCAAAAAGCTATTGACAAATCCCCTGAATTGTTGTATTATAATACACGTCGTCGCGGGACGGCGAGAACACAGGGCGTGGGAGCATAGCTCAGCTGGGAGAGCATTTGCCTTACAAGCAAAGGGTCACAGGTTCGAGCCCTGTTGTTCCCACCACATATGGTGCGGTAGTTCAGTTGGTTAGAATGCCAGCCTGTCACGCTGGAGGTCGAGGGTTCGAGCCCCTTCCGCATCGCTTTTTGCCCAGGTAGCTCAGTCGGTAGAGCAGTAGACTGAAAATCTACGTGTCGATGGTTCGATTCCGTCCCTGGGCACCATTTTGCGGTAGTAGCTCAGTTGGTAGAGCGCCACCTTGCCAAGGTGGAGGTCGCGAGTCCGAGTCTCGTCTACCGCTCCATTTTTATATTACGGTGCCATAGCCAAGTGGTAAGGCAAAGGTCTGCAAAACCTTCATTCCCCGGTCCGAATCCGGGTGGCACCTCCAAAAGTTTGTGCGTTCTGTTGAAGCGGAGCGCACTTTTTTTGTCGGAAATGCCGATGCACTTTACAATCACTCAACAACGCTTCTGAGCTCTTCGAGCATGTCTCCATACAAATGTATGTACGTATTATAAGTTATTGTTACACTTGCATGACCTAACAATTTCGAAAGTTTTTTAATTTCGCAACCTTTGTAGTAGCAGTTCGTCGCGAAGGTATGCCGGAAGACGTGCATGCCGTGGTATTCCACCTGGGCCTCTTTACAGAACCTCTGGATCTGCTTGCGCAGGGCATTGTATCCGAGGGATTGATCGGGATACTTTACACTGCGGAAGATCAGGCCAGTGGGGTGGTCAACCGTTTCAAGAAGCTCCTCCAGGGCCTTCATGGCCTTTGTGCTCAGGGGAATCGTCCGATTGCTGGCAACCGACTTGGCCCCCTCCTGCACAAAACCCTTCTGCCGGCTGGCCGGGTTTACCAAAGTGCTGTGAATCCTGACCGCGCGCCTGTCCCAGATGATGTCCTCCCAGGACAGAGCCAGCACCTCGCCAACCCTCATGCCCGTTTCAAGCATCAGCAATACCGCGTAAGCGGAATCCTCGCTGCTTGCGTTGAGTACCTTCAACAGCTTTGCCTGTTCGATCTTGCTGTAGGCAACGATCTCCTTCTTCGGCTTCTTCACCTTCTCCGCAATCGGCAATGTCACGTTGAGGTGAACCGGTCTGATGGGGACACCCTCGCCCAACAAAAATTTAACAAACGCACTGATGAGGTTGAACTGCTTGCGGATCGTCGTATAGGCATAACCGTCATGGAGTATCCTGTTGAGGTAGTCCTGAATGTCAGCCGTAGTCAGATCCATAATCCTTACATACGAGACTGAATACCCGCGCATCATCCTGTAGGAGGTAAGCAATCTCTCAAAGGTTGCCGTCTTTACGTTGTTCTGCTTGAACTTATACAGCCATCCCTCCATAGCTTTCCAGATTGGATCACCAATTGTTATTCCAGTAGCATATATCATATCGTTACCTCCATTATGAGACAACATATGATGAGATGCCACGTCCCTTCTCTAAATTTTACCATTATTCATGATACAAATCAACTCCCTGATTCGACATAGAACGGGTAAACAGAAAATTAACCCGCTCTATTGTTAAATTTGCTGTTTCGCTTTGAGAGGCTGTTTGATGAAACGGGAATTAATAGAAAATTATAGAAATTCACACAATATTAACCATGCGATGCCGATCGCCACAGCGTCGCTTTCGTCGTCTGTGACATAGTCCTGTTTTCCGATATATTTTTCCAATGTAGCTGCGACTTCATCCTTGCTCGCCTTCCCTGACCCTGTGAGCAGCTTTTTTACGGTTGTTGGCGCAATCTCCACGAATTCTGTACCGTATGCTTTCCAGGCTGCTAAATCCGCCACGCCAACCACCTTGAAAAGCGCTTGGGTCTCGTGCGGGAATCGGGAAAATCCCTTTTCCCGCACGAACACAGCGACATCTACGGCCAGTTCAGTGATCAGATCGTAGATTTCAGCCAGAATCTGCCCGTGGCACTTCTTCTCTCCACGGTTGTTCAGGTGGCAAAGCCTCTCTACCGTTACCTTGCCGCTTTCATATCGCAGAATGGCAAACCCAGGACATCTCTACGAAAGATCGGCGGCAAGGATGCGGAAGGAGTCAGGCTTCTCCGTCTACCCGGTCTCGCTCATGATCGACCTCGAAGGCGAACATCGTCCGCAGGATGCTTCCAGTACAGTCCGAGCAGGAAGCGGTTGACCTCCCGCTGCTTATCGGTGTCGTGATACTGCACCTCCAGCATGAAACTATCTCGAAAATGAGAGGCCATGCGAAGGATCAGCTTCTCAGCTTCCTCCCATCCGTACTTGAACACTCCGCCGACGCAGGCTGTGGTGACGAACACGTCCCTCGGATCGAGCGCCATGAGCAGCTCCAGGTCCACCCGCGGCCTGTAATAATAGCCACTGATGTTCGTCTCGGACAGCGCAAAGTTCAGATCGCCAATTCCCTTGCGGGTCTTCGCTGCCAGGATCAGGTGGCAGTTGGCATTGTCCTTCTCGTGGCGGTCTTTCACAAAGTAGGTTTCGCTGACATATCGCCAGCGGAGGCCATACTGCTTTGCTAACTCCGAGCACTGCCAGTAGTTTCCCTGAGTGCCATGCTCACAGGAAGAAAGAACGGCGTGACCCAGTTCCACAGCGCGCCTGGCGTAGTCCTCATTCGTCACCACGCTGTCCGCCAGCATCACGTTGCTGTAGCAGGTATGGCGATGATAATTGACGTAAGGAATATCGCCATCCTCCGCGATCGCCGGGGCCTGGGACGCTCTTATCTATGTTCCCCCCGGCAGCGGTGTGATGGTTTTATTCTCCACGGAAAAACCTCCTGACGATTATGATGATCCCGGCGATGCAGACGATCACGGTGATGACGATAAGCACCCGTACCAGTATGTAACCGGCAGTCACCAGGAATAAATCCGCCCTCGCCACGATGATCTGAATAGTCATGTCGCTATCCATCTTTCTATCCTCATTGTTTTGCGTTCATGATTTCCTCTGCCACGGGGCAATGCAGCCGTGTGGAGCAGATGAACCGGCAGAAGCAGCTGGAGGAAGAAACCTTCCATTCTTTTTCCGCCTTGATTTCGACGATGGTACGTTCGATCCAGTCCATCGTTTCCGCGTACCGTTCCATGGAGAAGGGCTCGTCGATGTTCACACCATAGCGGAACATATTGAACCTCAGCAGCGTCGGAAACTCCCCGAAGCGCTCCTTCACATAGGCCGCGTAGGTGTACAGCTGTCGTGTGTTCTCGTACTGCGCCTTCTTCATGGAGTTCATGGACTTCGACTTGTGGTCGATCACGGTGATGCCGCCGGTATTCCTGTCCCGCAGCACCAGATCCGCAATGCCCACAAAACGGTTGCCCCTTATGTCCAGTTCAAACTTGTCTTCAACAGACAGAATCTCGTTGTCGTCCCCAAAGCCGTCAAAGGAACGGAAGTAGTTAAGCCCTTCGTCGTAATACTTACCGGCCAGTCCCTTCGGGAACGGTGGAAAGTAGTGTTTGACGGCCTCATCGTATTCAGCCTCATAGACATCCGCAAGCTCAAAGGACATCAGCTCACTCTTTGCCCAGCGCTCCAGCAGACTGTGACAATGCGTCCCATACTCCGCGTAGGCGTTCTCCTCCTGCGGAACCTTGTCGATATATTGGAGTTTGAAGGCCATGGGGCACTGGTCAAACTACTGTAGACGACTGAATGACCATTTGGTATCACTTGGTATTAAGCACATGTTCTCCTCCATCAGAATGGTTGTGCGGATTCTGCCATGCGTACCGCGTACTCCGGCAGACTATCCGCCCTCGGGTCAGGCAGTGCGATGCCGTCCCGATTCCAGGAGAAGCGGCACAGGTCACCCTTGTCTGCCTGGTAAATGCGGCGGCTGTCAGGGCAGTAACAGCACTCGATCAACCGGCACACGCCACCATCGCGGTTCTTCAGGACGCGAAGGTTGGGACGCTCCACCACGATGGCGCTGTCCGCCAGGCGTATGGTAGCGCTGCTGCCTCCGATGTCGTCCTGCCCCAGCTTCTCGCCCTGCTTCACCTTTCGGGGATGGGCCACCAGAAGCACATGGACGTGATACCGGGTGGCGAACTTTTTAAGCGCATTGGCAAACTTGCCCTGGGCTTTGGTTTCCTCATCCGAATCCGACAGCGCCGTCATCAAATTGTCCGCCAGGAACAGCTTGCAGCCGTAGCGCCGCGCCGCCATTTGAAACACCTTCAGGATGCTCTCGGACTGGTTGGCCTCGAAGATCTCCTGATTGTCGAACAGGTAAAACCGATCCCGGTAGTATTCCAGCAGGCGCTCCTGCACGGCATATGGCACGGTGGCAACCTTCACATTGCGAACGGGATCATACTTGAGTCCGATGTAGTCCGAGCCCGCGCACTGTAAATTGATCCACTCCTGGAACTTTTCTTTGGTGAGCTCCCCGCTATAGGCACAGACAGAGTAACCCTGCTCGATGGCAGCGAGCAACTATTGTCCGGTGAGCGTACTCTTTCCCTGGCCAGGCTTCCCCGTGAATACGGTCATCGCGCCTTCAGCCTATCCGCCGATCTATTCGTCCAACGCCGGAATCATGGTCTTGATCCGCGGGATCGTGGTAGGATCATAGGGCACGACATCCGCAAGCTGCTAAATCCCCTTCACGGGCACTGGCTGGGCGCTATCCAGCGTGCTCTTCAGCGCTTCCACCCCGTGGAAGAAAAGAATCTCATTGGCATCCTTGCAGGGTCTGCCATCCGGCCGCTATGGATACTCCTCCACGACCATGCAGCGAGCTTCATCCAGCCTGCGCACAACCTCGCGCACCATCTTCCTGCCGGGGTCGTCATTATCACCAAACAGGATGATGGTCTGGAACTTTTCCAGCCATTCCCAGCAACTATCGATCCAGTCGAGGTTGGAACAGCCACTGGGCACGGATACCACATTGCGGATGCCAGCCTCATACAGCGACAGGCAGTCAATCTGGCCCTCCGTAATGATCAGCGGCTGGGAGAACGCACACAGATCCATGCCGAACAGTATGGGCTGTGTGTTATGGGCCTGCCACTCCTTCTTCTCCTTGCCCTGGGGCTTGCGCGGTGCACGGTATTTCACGTACACCAGCGCATTGTCCCGGTAGAAGGGAAACACGATGTTTCCCCTGTCGTCGCTGCCGATATTGAAGGCGTCCAGCGTTTCCTGGCTGATCTTACGCTTGCCAAAGTATCCGATGATCTCTTCTGTCAGCGGCTTCAGCTCCAACTCCGGCAGCACATACTGTTTCCTGGCTCTTCCGGGCGGCCGGATGATTTCCGCCTGCTCGCCGAAGTGCCGGGCCAATTCCTCAAACCGCCCTCTCGCGCCGCAGGAGCCGCGCTTGCAGACATAGATGCCTTCCGTCAGGTTCAGCGCGAAGGTGTACCGATCCCGGTTGTCACCGCCGTGGCAGATAGGGCAGTAGTCCGGGATCAGTTCATCCCCGCGGAGGGTGTAGGGCTTCAAATGCTTGTCCGCGAAGGACAACATCGCTTCCATCATGTCGCCTGAACCCCCATCGCATAGTTTCGGATGTTCTGCTTGATGCGGGAAAAACGTCGGGAGACATACCCCTGCTTGCTGTGCCCCAGGGCTTCGACGATCTCCTTCCCGCTGCAGTCCCTCAGCTTCATCTCCAGAACCTTCCGGTCAAAATCGGATGCCGTTTCCATAAAAGCGTTGATCAGAAGGCGACTGTCCACTTCATCCTCAAAGCGGCTTTCATCGCAGACATTCTCC
>CADCAS010000058.1 GCA_902799465.1 uncultured Eubacteriales bacterium | reverse complement strand
CTGCCGGGCGCTGACCCTGCTGGCCGGGCGCCGCGGGGCGTCCGTAGCCGCCTGCCGGGCGCTGACCCTGCTGGCCGGGCGTCGCGGGACGCGCGCCGGGCTGGCGCTGGGGCTGCTGCTGCGGGGCGCGGCGATCCTGCGCGGGCGCGGCGGCGGGCTTGGCCGCCGCCTGGGGCTTGGCCTCCGGAGCGGGCTTGACGGGCTCCGCCGGCTTCTCCTCCACCACGGGCGCTGCCGGAATGTCGGGCACCTGCTCGCTGGAATAGGCGGTCATGAAGGACGCGCTGGCGGCGTACTGCTTGCTCAGCTCCTCCTTGGCCTCGCGCTCCTGGCGCTCCCTCTCCTCGCGGACGAACCCCTCCGAGATCTTGCGCAGCGAATTGAGCATGTCCTGCGACTGCTTGCGCATACGCGTCACGCTCTCAAGCATTTTGCCGGTATTGGCGCTCAATTCCTTGGTTACGTCCTGAACCCTGACTTTGGTCATTCCCTCACTGCACCCCCGTGTCGTCAGCGGCATTGGGTCCTGCCGCCCTTCCTGATTCGCGCGGTCCTCCGCGCGGGTTGGTCATTCTGTCTATGCTATGAAACCGGGATCACGTCCCGGAGGATTGGCACAATTCGATCACCCTCGCCGCCATGCCGGGATCGGTGACGGCCACGGCCATGCGGCCGGGTCTGCCGACGGCCTGACCCAGCTGGCCGGGATCGGTCCTGAAAAGCGGGACCTGATGGGTCTCGCAGGCCTGAGTGACGGCCTTGAGTCCGTTGGGGGCCACGCCGCCGTCCAGCAGGACGACGCAGCAGCTCCCGGCGCGGACGGCCTGCACCACGGCCTTCTCCCCGGTGACCAGCCTGCCCGCCCGGGCGCACAGCCCGAGCATGCTCATGGCGCGGCTATTCATCCCGCGCCTCCGGGGTGATCTGGGCCTCCAGCGCGTCGAAAACCTCCACGGGGATGGCGCACTCCAGCGCCCGCTCCAGTGCCCGGGTCTTGCGGGCCTTCCGGAGGCATTCCACGTCGTCGCACACATAAGCCCCGCGGCCCGGAGCCTTGCCGATGCGGTCGATGTGGGCGTCGCCGTCCTGGGGCTTCACCACCCGAAGCAGCGTGGCCTTGGGCTTCATCTCGCGACACCCCACGCACATGCGCATGGGGATCTTGCGCGGCTTCACCGGCATCAGGCTTCCTCCTCACCCTCGACGCTCTCCATCGGCTCCACGGCCTCCGGGGCGTCCTGCGCCTCGGCCTGGGCCGCTTCGGCGGCGGCCTCCACCTGGCTCTGGCTCTTGATGTCGATCTTCCAGCCGGTGAGCTTGGCGGCGAGGCGGGCGTTCTGACCCTCCTTGCCGATGGCCAGGGACAGCTGGTTGTCGGGCACCACCACGGCGGCGGACTTTTCGGCCTCGGAAACGAACACGCTGATGACCCGCGCGGGGTTCAGAGCGTTGGCGATGTACTCCGCCGGGTTCTGGGACCACTTGACGATGTCGATCTTTTCGGTCTTCAATTCCTCCACGACGCTCTCCACGCGCATGCCGCGGGGCCCCACACAGGAGCCCACGGCGTCGATGAGCGGGTCGGTGGAGAACACGGCCATCTTGGTGCGGAAGCCGGCCTCGCGGGCGATGGACTTGATCTGCACCACGCCGGAGACGATCTCGGGCACCTCCAGCTCGAACAGGCGCTTGACCAGTCCGGGATGGGTGCGGGAGACGATGACCTGCGGACCGCGGCCCGCGCGGGAGACCTCCAGCACGTAGACCTTGATGCGGTCGTTGACGTTCAGCTCCTCGGTGGGCATCTGCTGGCTGACGTCCAGCACGCCCTCTGTGCGGCCCAGCTCCACAAAGACCTGCTTCTGGTCGATGCGCTGGACGATGGCGGTGAGGATCTCGTTCTCCTTCTGGGAGTACTCCTCGTAGATGACGCCGCGCTCGGCCTCCCGAAGGTGCTGCACCACGACCTGCTTGGCGGTCTGAGCGGCGATGCGGCCGAAGTTCTTGGGCGTCACCTGCACCTCCACCAGGTCCCCCACCTCATAGCGGGGCTGGATGGCGCGGGCCTCCTCCAGGGACATCTCCGTCTGGGGGTCCTCCACGGTCTCCACCACGATCTTGCGGGAGAGCACCTCCACGGTGCCCTTCTGCGGGTCGATGGAGGCGCGAACATTGGCGTTTTTGCCGAAGTTCTTTTTATACGCGCTCATCAGCGCCTGCTCGATGGCGTTGAACAAGCGCTGCTTGTCTATCCTGCGCTCCTTGCTCAGGGCGTCCAGGGCGCTGAAAAACTCGGTGGAATCGATCCCGCCGTTGTTGGCCATGGGGAATCCCTCCTTCTTACATAGCTTCGTCAGGGACGGTCCGCGGGCGCGTCGTCCGCAAGGTCGTCCTCGTCAAACTCGATCAGGGGCCTGACCACCGCCACGCCCTTTCGGTCAAAGCGCAGGGCGTCGCCGTTCGGGCCCGTCATAACGATCTCGTCGCCCTCCAGGCCCACGAGCGTGCCGGTGAACCGCTTGGCGCCGTTGACCTTTTTGTAGGTAGTCAGCTCCACGGCCGTGCCGCTGGCGCGCTCAAAGTCGGCCTCGGTCTTGAGGGGACGGTCCGCGCCGGGCGAAGACACCTCCATATAGTCGTACTCCACCCGTTCGACGAGCGGCAGTATCCTGCGGTGATAGGCCTCCAGCTCGTTCAGGGAGATTCCGTCGGGCTTATCAACATAAAAGCGCAGGAAATGACCGGTCGGCTCCTTCACGAGCTCCACGTCGACCAGCTCAACCTGCATCTCTTCCGCGATCCTCTGTGCAATTTCCCTGGCTTCCTTCACCGGCATTGAATGCCTTGGCATTTAACCCCTCCAAGCCGTCCGCGGATGGCGCTTTCCAAAAACACGCCGCCGTTGACCGGCGGCAGCTTCATCCACGACCTGTGTCGGCATCGGTCAAACCCGCGCCAACACCCGGATAACTTCAATATACGCAGACATTATACCACGGTTTTCCAAATAATACAACCGATTTTTTCATAAAAAACAGGTCGCAGGGTGGGATTTGTGTTATATTTGAGCGCAAAGCTCACGCCTCTTCGCTCCGCACCAGCTCGATCTCCGCGCCCAGGCTCCGCAGCTTCTCGTCGATGCGCTCGTAGCCGCGCATCAGGTGGGAGATGTTGGAGATCTCGGTGACGCCGTCGGCCATCAGCGCGGCGATGACCAGCGCGGCCCCGGCCCGCAGGTCGGTGGCGTTGACCCTGGCACCCGCCAGGCTCTCCACGCCGGTGATGATGGCGGTGGTCTCGATGACCCGGGTGTTGGCCCCCATCTTGCGCAGCTCGTCTAAGAACTTGAAGCGGGACTCGAAGATGGTCTCGGTGACGATGCTGGTGCCGTTGGCCACGGTCAGAAGCGCGGTCAGCGGCTGCTGGAGATCGGTGGGGAAGCCGGGATAGCCCTGGGTCTTGACGTTGACGGCCCGGAAGTTCTGGTTGGAGCGGACCCGGATGCGGTCGTCCTCGGAGGTGACGTGCACCCCCATCTCCAGAAGCTTTGCCGACAGCGCCTCCATATGGGTGGGGATGGCGCCGGTGATGACCACGTCGCCGCCGGTGGCCGCCGCGGCGATCATCAGCGTGCCGGTCTCGATCTGATCGGGCACCACGGTGTAGTTCGCGCCGTGGAGATGGCGGCCGCCCCGAATGCGGATGGCGTCCGTGCCCGCGCCCTTCACCGACGCGCCCATGCTGCTCAGAAAGTTGGCCAGATCGACGATGTGGGGCTCCTTGGCCGCGTTGTGGATGCAGGTCATGCCCGGGGCGGAGACCGCCGCCAGCATGGAGTTCACCGTCGCGCCCACGGAGGGCATCTCCAGGAAGATGTCCGCGCCCATCAGCTCCTCCGCCTTCGCGGAGAGCGTGCCGCCCCGGATGTCCACGTCCACGCCCAGGGCGCGCATGCCCTTGAGCGTCTGGTCGATGGGGCGAAGTCCCAGGTCACAGCCGCCGGGCAGCGGCACCTCGGCGCGCATGAAATTACCCAGCAGCACCGGGACCAGATAGTAGGAGGCGCGCATGCGGCTGGCCAGCTCGTAGGGCGGATCGAACTTGTCCACCTGCCGGGGGTCCACCCGCAACACGTTGTCGGCAAATTCCACCTCCGCGCCCAGATAGCGCATGATCTTGATGAGCACGTGGACGTCGTCGATGTCCGGCACGTTCTCGATGACCGACGGGGAGTCCGCCAGCAGGGTCGCGGGCAATATGGCCACCGCGGCATTCTTGCCGCCGCTGACCATGACCTCGCCCTCCAGGCGCGCGCCGCCGACGATTCGCAGTTTTTCCTTCATAACTATGCCCGATGGCTCCCTTCAAGAGATGAATCCCGCGCGGCGCGGATCACTTTCCGCAGCCCGCGCATCCGGCGCAGTTGCCGCCGCAGGCGCAGCCGCCCGTGACGGGCTTCACGCCCATGGACCATTTGCCCTCGTAGACGCGCGCCACCGGGCCGCCGCACTTGGGACAGACCGCCTTGTCGCGCTGGGATATGGTGGTGAACAGTTCAAAGCGATGGCCGCAGGATACGCATTTGAAGTCATAGCTCGGCATGTCTCTCGCCTCCGAAAGGGCCAAAAAGGCCCGCGTATTTCTGGGCAATTTATAATATACCATAGTTCGCCCCGTCGGGCAAGTCATTTTACAGGGTTATTACCGTGAAGATTCTGCGCTTGCACGGCCGGGTTTATTGCCAAAGGCGGGGGGATATGGTAGAATAGAAGCGGTGAAGCGGGTGGGTTCTGCGACAGCTCGGAAGCAGTTGGGCTGACGATGAATTGATAATGGAGAATGGAAAATGGAAAATGGCGGCGCAAATCCTGCGGATTTGTTTGATTAAACGTGACTATTCAATCGCCAGGGATGACTCCCTCAGTCAGCCTTCGGCTGCCAGCTCCCTCAACTCCCTCAGTCAGCCTGCGGCTGACAGCTCCCTCGGAGAGGGAGCCTGGACGGGAGCCTGAACGGGCCTCCCAAAGCCTCCCTCCTTGAGGGAGGTAGCCCGCGAAGCGGGTCGGAAGGAGTCCGTGACTGAACAGTTACGATTAAACACTATAAGTGACGTTTTACGCTCATATACGGTCTTATTAATCAAAGAAATCCGCAAGGATTTCCACATGCATTCTCCATTTTCCATTATCCATTCTCAATTAAAATCGTTCCTCCCCTCCATCCCGGCAGAACCATCATGAAACCAAGTCACAGCATACACGCAAAGGAGTGTGGTCGCGCTTGAACGGGGAGAGCCGGACGGTGGCCTTTTCGGGCATTCGCGTCCATTACGCCGTGGCGCGGCCCGCCGGGGCCGTGAAGAACCGGGTGCTGCTGCTGTCGTCGCCGATGATCAACAGCTTCCACTGGCGCAAGGTGGTGCCGGAGCTTCAGGACCTGGGCTGTCTGTGCGCGCTGGTGGACCTGCCGGGCTTCGGCCAGAGCGACCCCCGCGCCCCCCAGAGCGACGGCCAGCGGGCCAGCATGGTCTGGGGCGTGCTGGACGAGGTGGACGCCGCCGACGGACAGCCCATGTCCATGTGGCACCTGGCCGCCCACGGCTCGGCCTGCGGGACGATCCTCAGGATGGCCGCGCTCTACCCGGACAGCGTCAAGTCCCAGATCCACATCTGTCCGGTGTTCGCCGCCCCCGCCCGGGACGCCGACGCCCCGGAGCGCTTCTACGATGCCCACGTCCCCGACCCCCAGCGCTTCAAGGCCCTCATCGAGCGCTGGTCCGGGTATCCCATGGACGACTACATCGTGGACCGCATGCGCCGCCCGCTCATGCGTCCCGGCTCCCGGCAGACCTTTTCGCGGATGCTCAGATACGCCGCTACGCCGCCACGGCAGGGGATGGGGTTCTGTCCCACGATGGCGCTGCTCGGCGGCCTCGACCCCTTAGCCGATGACCGGGCCATGGCCCGCGTCGCCGCCCTTCTGCCCGACGCCGAGACCCACACCCTCCGCCTGGCCGGCCACTTCCCCATGGAGACCCACTCCCGGGCGCTGAGGGATTACCTCCGGGGCTGGCTGCGGTTCAACGACGGAGAATAGGGCGGGAAATTGAGCATTGAAAATGGAGAATGCTGCGACACGGCACAAGCGTTCTGCCTGCGCTCTCCACTCCCCTCCTCCACCATTCTATCATAATCCGAGGTGTATTATGCCCAAATTAGAGCCTTACTCCCGCAAGCTGTCCTACAGCTACCAGCTGGGGGTGTTCCCGGCGCTGATGCTTCTGGAGGCCCGGCCGGATTGCGCGGCGCGGCTGCTGCTGCATCCCCAGGGGCTGGAGAACGAGGGCGTGGCGAAGCTGCGGCAGCGCTGCGCGGAGCTGGGCGTGCGGGAGGAGCTGGCCGAGCGGGTGCTGCGGCGGGAGTCGAAGAAGGACAACTGCTACGCGGGACTGGTGTTCAACAAGTACGACTGCGCCCTGGACCCCGGAAGCTGCCACGCGGTGCTGTGCCAGATCTCCGACGCGGGCAACGCCGGGACGGCCATGCGCTCGCTGTTGGGGTTCGGCATTCGGGACGTGGCGGTGGTGAAGCCCTGCGTGGACGTGTTCGACCCCCACGTGCTGCGGGCCTCGATGGGCGCGTTTTTCAAGCTGCGCGTCCGGGTCTACGACGACTTCGACGCCTACCGCGCCGAGTTCCCGGCCCGCCCCCTCTACCCCTTCATGCTGGACGCCTCAAGGCCCCTCAACCAAGTCGCCCGCGCCGCGAAGCCGCCCTTCTCGCTGGTGTTCGGCAACGAGCAGACCGGCCTGCCCCCGGTGTTTTCGACCTACGGCCAGGCCGTCCGCATCCCCCAGTCCGACGAGATCGATTCCCTCAACCTCGCCGTGGCGGTGTCGGTGGGCACGTATGCGTTCATGTGCGGGGAATGACGGGAAGAATCGGAACCTCACAATCTCAACAGGAGGCTATAATCTCATGACCGAAACGATCTATTCCGACGCCCGCCGCGCCATCGACGGGCTTTTGAACGCGGAGCGCGCGGGGCTGAATCCCGTGCGGCTGATGGTGGTGGGCGGCAGCTCGTCGGAGATGGCGGGCGGCGTGATCGGCCACAATTCCACCTATGAGCTGGGCGAGGCGCTGGCGCAGGCCGCGCTGGACGCGGCGAGGGAGGGCGGCTTCGACGTGGCCTTTCAGTGCTGCGAGCACCTGAACCGCGCCCTGGTGATGGAGCGCGACGCCGCCGAGGCCCGCGGGTATGAAATCGTCTGCGTGGTGCCCCAGCCCAAGGCCGGCGGCTCCCTGGCCACCGCCGCGTGGCGGGCCATGCGGGACCCCGTGTGCGTCATGAGCGTCTCGGCCGACGCCGGGCTGGACGTGGGCCTGACCCTCATCGGCATGCACCTGCGCCGCGTCGCCGTGCCCGTCCGCCTCCCCGTCGACCACATCGGCAGGGCCCCCATCGCCGCCGCCCGCACCCGGCCCATGCTGGTGGGAGGAGAGAGGGCAAAGTACGTTTGAATTAGGAATTGGGAATGGGGAATGGGGAATGGGGAATGATGGTTCAAATCCTGCGGATTTGCTTGATTGAAGCGCAAAAAGCAGCGTTCATACGATTTATTGAGGCTTTATAGAAAACGAATATGACTTTTGCGTTTTGAGCGTACAAAGCCAAAGTATCATCGTAACTGTTCAGTCCTGTGACAAACAGAGATTTGGCAGGCTGCGGGGGACGACCTCTCAGTCAGCCTAACGGCTGACAGCTCCCCTGGAAGGTTTCAGGGGAGCTGTCGCCGACGAAGTCGGTGACTGAGAGGTCGTTCCCCGTTGCCTCGGACAATCTCCACTTATCACAGCAGAACTGAATAGATACGTATCATCAACTGTTTCGACGTTGAAAACGCAGAATTAAACCGTTTACTATAAGAATAATAAGAAATCCGCAAGGATTTCCACATTCATTCCCCATTCCCAATTCCCCATTCCCCATTAAAAAAAGCCACAGTAAGGGGGTTCCGCTATGTTCTACCGTGGTTATTCTACGCTGACGGCACTGGCCCGGGCGGAGGGACTGCCCGCGCCCCGGGCGCGGGGGGAGGCCCTGCGGCGCGCGGAGGCGGCGGCGCAAAAAAGCATGGGGGTGGCGCTTCGGGGGATGGCGCTGTCGGAGCGACTCCAGAAGCCCGAGGAATACCGCGCCATGCAGCTGGAGCGTCGGCAGTGTCTGGAGGCGCTTCTGCCGGTGGAGGCGGACGAGCGGGTCGTGGCCCGGGCGGTGGACCTGATCTGCGCCATCTGCGAGGAATCCCGGTGGTCAACCAACGAGAGCCGCGCCCCCTTCGACGACGATTCCCACCCGGAGATCGACTTCCAGACCGCCGAGACCGCCGTGCTGCTGGGCTGGACGCTGCGTGCCCTCGGGGACCGTCTGACCACCCGCGTGGCGGGCAAGCTGCTCTACGAGGCGCGGCGGCGGGTGTTCTCCCCCTTCCTGGCCCACGAGGACTACCCCTTCATGCGGGGGCGCGGACGCCGCCCGTTGGCGATTTTGTGCGACATACTGCTTGCGGCCATCCTGCTGGAGACCAGCGAGCAGCGGCGGTCCTCCCTCCTCAAGCAGGCGCTTCGGCTGATCGACCAGTGCGTGAGCCAGCGCGCGGAGGCGGCGGAGGCCCTGGAGGACGCCCTGGCCCAGACCGGCGCGGTGACGGACCTGGCAGCGCTTATGAAGCGGCTGACCCGGGACCGGCTGGACCTGACCCCGGAATACCCCACCCCGGACTGGCTGGACCAGCTGCTCTTCCCCTGGCTGGAGGGCGAATGGTTCTGCGACCCGGCGGGGGCGGGGATGCTGCCGGAGCTGTCGGGCGCGGAGCTCTTCCGGGTGGGCCTGGCCGCCAACGACGACGCGCTGACCGCCCTGGGCGCGAGCCTGCACCGGGTGCGGCCCCTCCCCTCGGCCACGGTGACCGGGCGGCTGATGGACCTCGGCTGTCTGGACGCCCTGGAGGCCGAGCGCCGCAAGCCGCCCCGCATCCGCACCGGGGCCACCCCCCGCAACCGGGTGATGGTCTGCCGGTTCAGCGGCATGACCTGCGCCCTGCACACCGGGGGACGGCGGGCCAACGCGGGGGGCGTGATGCTGTTCTGCGACGGCGAACCCATCCTGGTGGAGCCGGAGGGCCGGCCCAACCTGCCCCGCATCGGCGGCAGGCCCCAGCTGGACGCCCCGGATCTGGCCTGCGAGGCGGACTTCAGCCCCCGCCCGGACCGGGACACCCTGTCCGTCGAGCTGACCCACGCCTGGCCCGCGGGGCTGGCCCGGTCCTGCCAGCGCACCGCCATGGTCCAGCGGGCCGACGCCGCCCTGCGGCTGGTGGACGCCTTCGACCTTGCCGAGCCCGCCGCGGTGTCCTTCCGCTTCCACACGCCACAGCCCCCCGAGCCCATCCCCGGCGGCCTCCGTCTCGGCCCTGTGGACTTCACCTGGGAGGGCGGCCTCACCCCCCGCGTCACGGAGGACCCCGCGCTGGAGGGCCTCCACGTCATCGAGCTCGCCTCCCCCGCCCCCGTCACAAGGGCCTTTTTCACGTTCAACTTCACGAGAGCGTGATGGGGGCAGGACGATAAACTATGTGTCGCGGCTGCTCCGGGGATGGCAGGCATTTGTTTAATTAGGAATTGGGAATTAGGAATTAGGAATTAAAGATAGCTGCTGCCGCGCGTACTGTAACGAAACGCTAAAGACGACCCGTCGGGCGGCGCATCGCCGCCCCTGCGTGACCCGGCTATTCCTGTTTCCTGTTCCCTTTTCCCTAATCCCTAATCCCTGTTCCCTGTTCCCTGTTCCCTAATCCCTAATCCCTAATCCCTAATCCCTATCCCCTTTCCCTGTGTGAAGCCCCCAGATATTGACAAAAACCTGACTATTACACCCGCCGCATTGAATTTGCAATACTTTTGAGATATAATAGACTCAAATATGCAATGATTTATGAAGGGAGCGTCTCCCATGAAGCGGGTATTGGTGATGGTTCTGGCGATGCTGACGCTGCTGGGCGCGGCGCGGGCGGTGACCCCGGCGACGCCGGTGCATTTCTGCGGCGAATATGTATACATACTTTTGGACGGCGGCGGGGCGGAGATCGTCTGCTGGGACGGGGAGGAAACCGACCTTGCGGTGCCGGAGACGCTGGACGGGCATCCCGTGGTCAGCGTCAGCGAATGCGCCTTCGCGGACTGCCGGGCGCTCCGGACGGTGGTCCTGCCCGAGGGCGTGCGCGCCATCGGCGACGAGGCCTTCGCGGGCTGCACGCGGCTGTCCCGGGTGACCCTGCCCCAGGGGCTCGAGACGCTGGGCGGCATGGCGTTTGACCACTGCGAGGGGCTGACCCAAATCGCCCTGCCCGCCACCCTGCGCGAGATGGGCACCAATCCCTTCGTGGACTGCGCCAACCTGTGCGCCATCGACGTGCCCGCGGCGTGCGCGGCCTTCTACACCGTGGACGGGGTGCTGTTCAGCCGCGGGGATCAGCGACTGGTGTGCTACCCGATGGGGCTGTGGACGGACAGCTACGCCGTGCCCGAGGGCACCGTGACCATCGGGGCCAGAGCCTTCGAGCAGGGCATCTTCCTCGAGCGGGTGGACCTGCCCGCCTCCATGGCGACCATCGAGGACGGCGCGTTCAACGGCTGCGCGGCCCTGAGCCTGCCGTAGGAGGGGATTGATATGGACCGCGACATCCTGGAGCGCGCCTACGCCGCCATCGGCGCGCTGACCCCGATGCGGACCGACTGCGGGGCGCTGTGCGGCGCGGCCTGCTGCGGGACCGATTCGGACGGCCAGGGCGGCGTCCACCTGTTCCCCGGCGAAGAAGCGCTGCTTCAGGGACAGGACTGGGTGACCGGGATCGCCCCGGACGCCCTCGCGCCCATCATGCTCTGCGCGAGCCGCTGTGACCGGGAGACGCGTCCCCTGGGCTGCCGCATCTTCCCGCTGACCCCGGTGCGCGGCAGGAACGGCAGATGGACCGTGCGGCTGGACGCCCGGGCCAGGGCCATGTGCCCCCTGCTGGCCAGCGGCATCGGCGGGCTGGACCCGGATTTCGTCAAGGCCGTTCGCGCCGCCCTGCGCATCGTTGCCGAGACCCCCGAGGGCGACGCCTTCCTGGAAAAATGGCACGCCCTGGAGGACGCATACCGAAAGCCGCTGTGGTGAGGGGAACCTACAGCGGGCTTTTTGCCTTGTGCGGCTGCTCAATCCGTATTGAGCGGAATATGTAGGACGACATGTGTAATTGAAAATGGAGAATGGAAAATGGAGAATGGCGGTACAAATCCTGCGGATTTGTTTGATTAAACACTTAAGCCGCGTCGTTACGATTGTTCGCGGCCTTTTAATCGAAGAAATCCGCAAGGATTTCGACAGGCATTCTCCATTCTCCATTTTCCATTCTCCATTCCTCACCCCCCCCTCCCGCCTCTTTTACATTTCCCGGCCTTGTTATTCCCCCTCTCGCATGCTAAAATAGTACAGGCTAACGCGAGGCTGAAAGGAGCGGATATTTATGAACACGGCGAGACTTGAAAAGGTCATCGGGAACATGGAGCGCCACGGGCTGAAGCAGCTGCTGGTGACCAGCCCGGCGAACGTATACTATCTGACGGGGGTGTGGTGCGAGCCCTTCGAGCGCATGCTGGCGCTGCACGTGAAGGACGACGGCACCATGAAGCTGTACGCGAACCGCATGTTCGCCCTGAACGGCCTGACGGACGTGCCGATGGTGGAGTACGAGGACACGGACGACTGCATCGCCGTGCTCGCGCCCAACGTGGCCCCGGGCAAGGTGGGCATCGACAAGACCTGGCACAGCCACTTCACCATCCGGCTGATGGAGGCGCGGCCCGACGTCGTGCCCGCCCTGGGCAGCGCCCCGCTGGATGAGGCGCGGCTGTGCAAGGACGCGGAGGAGCTGGAGCTGATGCGGGTGAGTTCCCACAAGAACGTGGAGGTCTGCGGCCGCATCGCAGCGGCGCTTGCGGAGGGCGTGACGGAGAAGGAGATCCAGTCCCTGTACAACAAGATCGCCCTGGAGCTGGGCGCGAGCGGTCCCAGCTTCACGCCGCTGATCTGCTTCGGCCCCAACGGCGCGGAGCCCCACCACGACAGCGACCAGACCCCGCTCAGGCAGGGCGACACCGTCATCATGGACGTGGGCCTGCTGTGGAAGCACTATTGCAGCGACATGACCCGCACCGTCCAGTTCGGCCCGGTCACCGACGAGCAGAAAAAGGTCAGGGAAATCGTCACCGCCGCCAACCGCGCGGGCATCGACGCCTGCCGCCCCGGCGTGAAGATGAAGGACATCGACCGCGCCGCCCGCAGGGTCATCGAGGACGCGGGCTACGGCCCCTGCTTCAACCACCGCACCGGCCACGGCATCGGCCTGGACGAGCACGAGTTCCCCGACGTCTCCTCCGTCTCCGAGGTGGTCGCCCAGCCCGGCATGATCTTCTCCGTCGAGCCCGGCATCTACCTCCCCGGCAAGTTCGGCGTCCGCGTGGAGGACCTGGTGGCCATCACCGAAGACGGCTGCGAGGTCCTGACGGGAGAGGATTGGGACAGGTATTGACGGATAATGGGGAATGGGGAATTGGGAATTGGGAATTGAAATAGCCTGGCTTTGCAGGGGCGGCGATGCGCTCCCCACCAGGTTGTACGTATAGTTTCGGTATATGTCGGGCGGCAGCCACTATTCATTCCTAATTTCTAATTCCTAATTCCTAATTTCCACCGATCAGTCCCGGTTTGTCCATACAAATCACATATAAACGGTGAACAACATGCAACCAAAGCGACAAAACGCCATCACCGAGGGCGTCATCTGGCGGCAGGTGCTGGCCTTTTTCTTTCCCATCATGCTGGGGACGCTGTTCCAGCAGCTCTACAACACGGTGGACGCCGTGGTGGTGGGGCGGTTCGCGGGCAAGGCGGCGCTGGCGGCGGTGGGCGGCTCGGCGGCGCAGATACTGAACCTGCTGGTCAGCTTCTTCGTGGGGCTGTCCTCGGGCGCGACGGTGATCGTATCCCAGTATTTCGGGGCCCGGGACAGCGCCAACGTCTCCCGGGCGGTGCATACGGCGCTGTGGCTGGCGATCGCGGCGGGAGCGGCGATGACGGTGCTGGGGCTGGCCTTCGCGCCGTGGCTGCTGCGCCTGATGAACACCCCGTCGGAGACCTTGGCGGACTCGGCAGTCTATCTGCGGATCATCTTCGCGGCCATGATCCCGTCGATGGTGTTCAACGTGGGCTCCGGCGTGCTGCGGGCGGTGGGCGACTCCCGGCGCCCGCTGTACTTCCTCATCGCCGCGTGCCTGATCAACGTGGTGCTGGACGTGCTGTTCGTGGCGGTGCTGCGCTGGTCGGTGATGGGCGTGGCGGTGGCCACGGCGCTGGCCCAGACCGCGTCGGCCCTGCTGGTGCTGTGGAGCCTGTGCCGCGGCCAGGACGGCACCCGGCTGACCCTCCGGGGCCTTCGCCCCGACGGGGCGCTGCTGGCCCGCACGGTGCAGATCGGCCTGCCCACCGGGCTGCAGACCGTGATGTACTCCGTCTCCAACATGATCATCACCGCCACCATCAACGGCTTCGGCACCAACACCGTGGCCGCCTGGGTCGCCATGGGCAAGGTGGACGCGCTGTACTGGATGATCAACAACGCCTTCGGCGTGTCCGTGATGACCTTCGCCGGTCAGAACTACGGCGCGCACAAGCTGGACCGGGCCGAGCGCAGCATGTTCGTGTGCATGGGCCTGTCCCTGGCGGCGGCGTGGCTGTTCAGCGGCATGTTCATGCTGCTGGCCCGGCCCGTCTACGGCATATTCACCCGCGAGGCGGAGGTCGTCGACATCGCGGTGGAGATGATGCGCTACATCACCCCCTACTACTTCCTGTTCGTGCCCATCGAGATGATCTCCGGCGCGCTGCGCGGCATGGGCCGCACGCTCGTGCCCACCCTGCTCACCGCCGCGGGCATCTGCGTGTTCCGCGTGATCTGGATGTTCACGCTGGTCCCCCGCTGGCCCGAGATCCGCACCATCATACTGAGCTACCCCATCTCCTGGATCATCACCACCGTCGCCTTCGCCTTCTACTATCCCCACGCCCGGCGAAGGCTGGGATTTGGTAAGGGCGTAGGCAGTAGGGAGTAGGCAGTAGGGAGTAGGGGGGTACGGCAAGCCTCTGACTCCTTTTGAAATGGCCGTGTTCTACCGGGATACTTTACGGAAAACGCATCGGTTGCGGATATGTGACGAGGCAGGAGCAAACGACTTTGTAGGAGCGGTAATGCGCCGCTCGCCAGGCAAGACGTTTCGCGACGCACAAGAGCGGGCGGCGCATCGCCGCCCCTACAGGCATGCAGTTCAACCTTTTGTCGATGATCTTAATCCCTGTGTGTGCCGTTGGGGGATTCTAAGGATGCTTGACGATCCTCATTCCTATTTGAACGCCTTCCGCTTGCCGTTCCCCCCTACTCCCTACTCCCTACTCCCTACTCCCTAAACAAAGGAGGCTGTCATGAGGAGAATCATTGTCGTCATCATGTGCGCCGCGCTGGCGCTGGCGGGTACTGCGCTGGGCGAGGGCGGGACGTCTGACGCCCGCGGGGTGTACATCCGCGCCGTGATGGCGTCCAACAAGGATTCGCGTCTGGACGAGGACGGCGATTCCAGCGACTGGATTGAGCTGCGCAACGGCGGCGACGCGGCGGCGGACCTGGAGGGCTGGGCCATCAGCGACGGCAAGGGCTACGCGGGGGCCTGGCGGCTGCCCAAGTTGACGCTCGCCGCCGGGGAGAGCATGATCCTGTTCGCCTCGGGCAAGGACCGCCCCGACGCCCCCATCCCCCACACCGACTTCAAGCTGTCCGCCAAGGGCGAGACGGTGCTCTTGTTCGACGGACAGGGCGAGGTGGTCTCGTCCTTCACCTACGCCGACGCCGCAACGGACGTGGCCGTGGTCCGTCAGGCGGACGGCAGCTATGCCGAGGAGCCCTGGACTGCCGACGAGCCTACCCCGGCGAGGGTCGCCGAGAACGTGTATGACCTCCACATCAACGAGGTCTACGCCTCGGGCAAGGGCGACGACTGGGTGGAGCTGATCTGCCTGGGCGAAGGCGGCGCGGACCTGTCGGGCATGGGCCTGACGGATGACCCGGACAAGCCCCTGCGCTGGCGCTTTCCCGACGGGACCCGGCTGGAATCCGGGGAGCTGCTGGTGGTGGCGCTGGTGGGCAAGGACGGCCAGCCGCCCGAGGATGGCGGACTCTACGCGGACTTCGCCCTCTCCGGAGGCGAGACGCTGGCGCTCAACGACGCCGAGGGCGCGGTGCTGGACCAGGTGGCCGTGGGCGAAAACCTGGGGAACATCAGCTTCGGCCCCATCGAGGGGACGGGCGAGCTGTGGTACTTCGACACGCCCACCCGGGGCGCGCCCAACATCAGCAAGGCCTACATCGAGACCCGGCTGGACCCGGTGACCTTCACCCGCCGGCGCAGCGGCAATGCCGTGGCGGTGGCGCTGCACGCCCCCGAGGGCGCGGCCATCCACTACACCACCGACGGCACCCAGCCCGACGAGAATTCCCCGCTGTACAAGGGCGAGCTGATGCTGGGGAAGAACACCCGCATACGCGCTTACTGCGTCCGGACCGGGGCCATGGATTCCGCCGTCAGCAGCTACACCGTGCTGCCCGGGGAGGACTCCGGCCTGCGGGTGGTGTGCGTCTACGGCAACGACAGCACCCTCCGCTCGGGCAAGAAGAACAGCGGCACGGCGGTGTGGGCCGAGGCCTACGCGCCCGACGGGACGCAGCTCTTCGCCCAGGAGTGCCTGATGAAGCTGTCCGGCCACTCCAGCCGCCTGGAGCTCGATCAAAAGGCCTTCTCCCTGCGGGCGCAGAACGCCTTCGACCAGGGCTGGTTCAACGCCCGCCTGTTCTCCAAGCGGGATTACGACCGCTGCAAGTCCTTCGTGATGCGCTCCTCCGGGCAGGACTGCAACCAGACCCACATGCTGGACTCCATACTCACCTCCCTGGCCGACGCGACGGGGGTGTTCTACCAGGAGACAGAGGTCTGCGTCTGCTACGTCAACGACGCCTACTGGGGCCTGTACAACATGCGGGAGCGGGTGTCGCCCCAGTCGCTGGCGCAGTTCCACGGCTGGGCGGACTGGGACCGGATCAACATCGTGGAGGACAGCGGCGGCAGCGCCTACGCCGCCGAGGGCAGCGCGGAGGGCTACCACGAGCTGCTGCGCTGGGTGCGCAGCCACGACCTGTCCGACGAGGCCAACGTGGCTCAGCTCCGGGAGCTGATGGACATCGAGAACTACCTGGACTACGTGGCGCTGGAGATGTTCAGCAACAACCAGGACCTGGACAACACCCGCTGCTACAACAACCCCGGCACCGACGCGCGCTGGCGCTGGGTCCTGTTCGACCTGGACCTGGCCTTCGACACGTCCTTCCACAGCAGCGTCAGGCCGTGGCTGACCCAGAGCCGGGTGGGCAGCATCACCGGCCAGGACAACACCCTCTTCCCCCGCCTGATGGCCAACCGGCAGCTTCGGGATCGCTTCCTCACCCGGATGGGCGAGCTGCTCAACGGCGCGTTCAGCGCGGAGACCGTCATCGCCAAAATCGACGCCCGCATGGACCTGATCCGCGAGGAGATGAAGCGCAACTGCCAGCGCTGGCACTGGTCCTACGACACCTGGGAAGCGGCCTGCCAGCGCTTCAGGGAGACTGCCCAGGCCCGCCCCGCCACCGTCGCCCGCGAGCTTCGCCAGGCCTTCAGCCTGACCGACGAGGAGGTCTTTCGCTACTTTGGGCAGGGGGGATAGAGGCAGCAGGCAACAGGCAACAGGCAGCAGGCAGCAGGCAACAGGCAACAGGCAGCAGGCAACAGGCAACAGGCAGCAGGCAGCAGGCAACAGGCATTAGGCAACAGGCAGCAGGCAGCAGGCATTAGTCGAGATGGCGGCAAAAGCCCCGGCATCCCTTCAAACGGGATGCCGGGGCGTGCGGATCGCCTATCAATTACGCATTGGGCTGCGTCTGGGGAGCGGCGCCGGGCTGCTGGGGCGTCGCGCCGCTCTGGGAATCGGGCTGCTGGGGCATGCCGTTCATCCTGCCGCCGCGCTGACCGCGCTGGCTGCCCTGGCCGGGCATCTGGGTACCGGGCATCTGCATGCCGCGCTGGCCCCTGCCGCCCTTGCGGCCGCCCTTGTTGGAGAACTGATAGCCGCAGTTGGGGCACTCGCCGTTCTTGGCGGCCATGCGCTCCTTGACGTTGTTCAGGATCAGGTCGGCCTGCTCCTGGGTGAGGGCGCCGGAGGCCACGTATTCGCTCAGCTCGGCCTCCAGGTCGTCCACGCGCTTGGACTGCTTCGCGGCGCGGTAGGCCTCCAGAGCCTCCTGCAGCGCCTGGTTGTCGTCCGCGGCGGGCTCGGCGGGCTCGGCGGGCTCGTCGGGAGCCTCCTCCGTGACGGCGGGGACGGGTTCAGTCGCGGCCTCCGGGACGTTCTCCGCAAAAGCGGCCATGCCCATGACCAGGGCCAGCGCCAGCGCCAGCGCGATACCGATGATGGTGTTCTTCATGATGTTCAACTTCCTTTCTATTCTAACCTTGTATTGGTGTGTTCCCCTTGGAACGGTTGTATTATCGCATGGAAAGCTTGAATGAAGCTGTAATGGATTGTGAACAAAGGGTGACCGTTTCCGGGTTTTGTGCCTTTTTTGTGGCAATACGATGAATGCTTCCATTTTATGGAACCTTGCGCGTCGGTTTCGCGTCCAATCCACAGCAAATTACGGGAGGTGTGCGAACATGATGCTTGCGCTATTGCTGATCCCCGTCCCCTTCCTTGGCTACAAGGTCATGGACGCGGTGGATCGCTTCCTGGACGGCGTTCACAGGCGATAGAGGTGTGTGACAGTTCTGTGACAGTTGCCGTGCTATACTGTTCACAACAAAAGGGCAAACACAACCGACCGACACCGACAAGGAGGTTTTGAATATGGAGACCAACGAGATGAACAATCTGGAGCTGGAGGAGCGCATGGAGCTCACCGACGCGGACCTGGAAGCCATCACCGGCGGCAAGACCGTACTGCACGTCAAGCGCGGCACGCTGAGCGTCTACGCCGGCCCCGGCAAGAACTACGGCGTCGTGGCCACCGTCGATCCCGACGACGATCTGGTATGCGTGGGCAAGGCCGAAAAGGGCAAGGACGGCAAGACCTACATCAAGATCCGCGTGTACGGCACCACCGGCTGGGTGCGCGGCGACAAGGTCAAGTGACCGACCCCGTTCACACATCAACATACATATTTAGGCAATTGTAAAAGTCGACGCGGGAGCGGGAAATGACAGCAAGAGCAAGCTGGAGAAGGGATAAGAAGAAGGGACGGGGACAGAGACACAGAGAGA
>CADCAS010000057.1 GCA_902799465.1 uncultured Eubacteriales bacterium | reverse complement strand
CCTTTCTTTCGCCCCCCTTTCCCTTGATAAAACACCTGACAAGGCAGCTCGTCTTGTCAGGTGTTCCTCTGAGACTGTTTTTTTACAGCCCCTTTTCCGTGCGCTCGAACCCCCAGAGGGGAAGGCTTTTGGATAGCGTCAGCCGGTATTTTGCCTTCCCCTCTGGGGAAGGTGGCCGGAGCGAAGCGGAGGTCGGATGAGGTCCCCCCGTCACCTCGCTAAATCTCCATTTGCCGCAGGACTGAATGGAGAATGGAGAGCATCTCTTTCTGCTGTGACAGATGGACATTTAGCAGGATAATGCAGAACAAAACAATGCGTACAACCCGGCAAGCGGCGCATCGCCGCCCCTGCGTGCCCGGTACCCCTTTTCCCTTTTCCCTGTTCCCTTTTCCCTGTATTTCCTTTTCCCTTTTCCCTCCAACCACAAGGGCCTTCCCCCGGAAAGGGGAAGGCCCTTGTGGTTTATACCCTCAGTCATTGACCGCCAGGTCGCAGACCAGATGATCGTCGTCGATGTATGTGTAGAGGGTGAGGGTGCCGCTGCCGGTGTACTTGAAGGAGAAGTCGGTGCCGGCCTTGTAGTCGGTGACGATGGCGTCCGCGGAGGAGTCCACGTAGTCCTGATTGTACTTCTTGCCGTAGGTGGACTTCTCGATGATGGAGATGTCGTCGCGCCCCTTGACGGCCAGCCAGATGACGCTGGCCACCTGGGCCACGCCGCCGCCCATCACCTTGGAGCCGCGGCCGTTGATGCCGGACTCGTAGCCGTACTTCTCGGTGCGGGGGCCCACCACCTTGTTGAAGGAGAACTTGTCCCCCTTGGCCAGGGTGGTGTCGTAGACGCTGGCGGCGGCCAGCTCGATATTGTTGAGCGTGCGGTCGTCGGTATCGTCCAGGTCGATGCTGGCGGTGTAGTATTCGGGCATGTCGTCGTCATCGTCGAACCAGCTGCCGCCGGACTTCTTGGACTTCACCGTCACGGTGCAGTTCAGATACCCGCTGCTGACCCACATGGCGATGCGCAGGTCCCCGGCGTAGTTGCGGAAGGCGAAGTCGCGGTCCGCGTCGTAGTCGGTGACCACGGCCAGGTCGCCGCTGGAGACGTAGTCGTCGGTGAAGCGGCTGCCGTAGGTGTACAGCTCGGTAAAGTCGATGTCGTCGCCCAGCTTCCGAAGTGTCAGGTACAGCGTCGCCGCCGCCTGGGCCACGCCGCCGCCCACCACGTCCACGCCGCGCCCGTTCTCGGCGATCACGAAGCCCCGGGACTGGGTGCGCGGACCCACGGTGTCGTTGAAGGAGAAGGTCTCGCCGTATTCCAGCTCCAGCCCGTCGATGGCGTCCGCCGCGCGCAGGATGTTCTTGCGCTTGGCCGTGCTGTTGATGGGCGTCTTGGCGCTGTAGGTGGTGTCCGCCAGCGCGGCGCTCATGAGCCCCGTGAGCATCGCCAGCGCCAGTACGCATGCCAGTATTCTCCGCTTCATGATGTCATCCCCCTTAATTTGGTAATTCTGATGCTTAGACGCGCAATGTATACCGATGGTTCCCAATTTGCCGGACGAAGTCCTGCAATGACCTACTCCCCCGTCAGATAGATCTCCTCATAGGCGTTTTCCTGGCGGACGTGGAGGCGGTTGAGCTTGATGAGCTCCAGCAGGGCCATGAACATGGTGACGATCTCCTGGCGGGTATAGGTTTCGCTGAACAGCTCGCCGAAGGTGCAGCCGCCGCGTCGGACCCTCCGGGAGATGCGGGCCATGCACCCGGCCACGGTGAAGCTGTCCCGGCGGATCTCGCGGTTGGCCAGCATGTCGGCCACCTCGTTGCGCTCGGCGCGCTCCAGCACCCGGCGGTAGGCGCGGATGAGCTTCTCCAGGGTCAGACCCGTGATCTCGATGTTGGGCGGGGGCAGGGGATACTCCTCGGGCAGCTTGGTCATCAGCGCCCGCGCCTCCTCCTCGAGGGCGTGCATCCGGGCGGAGACCTCCTTGAACTGGCGGTATTCCTCCAACTGCCGGATCAGCGCCTCCTCCGGGGACAGCTCGTCCGGGTCCTCCGGCTTGGGCGGCTTCGGCAGCATCGACCGGGACTTGATCTCCAGCAGCGTGGCCGCCATCTGCAAGAACTCGCTGGCCGAATCCATGTCCAGCTCGTCCACCAGCTTCATGGTCTCCAGATACTGCTCCGTGATCTCGCTGACGAAGATGTCGTGAATGTCGATCTTCGCGTTGGAGATCAGCGTCAGAAGCAGGTCCAGCGGCCCGTCAAACTGCTTCAGGGATACGATGTAGGGCATGGGGAAAACCATCCTTTGGATGTTTTTGGGGTTGGTCGGGGACGAAGGAACTGTTCGGTTCTACGGCAAAATGAGCTTTCCTGGAATCGGGAATTTGGAATCAGGGTGACTATTCAGTCATTCAGGGACGACTCCCTCAGTCAGCCTGCGGCTGACAGCTCCCTCGGAGAGGGAGCCTGAACGGGAGCCTTGACGGGAGCCCCAAAGCCTCCCTCTTTGAGGGAGGTGGCCCGCGAAGCGGGTCGGAAGGAGTCCGCAACTGAACAGTTATGAATTAGGAATTAAAATGGCTTGGCTGTGTAGGGGCGGCGATGCTCCGCCCGCCAGACAGTAGCTTTGTTTCGGTATTGACCGGGCTGCCAATGGCCGCCCCTGCGGTGCGCGCGGCAGCCACTATTCATTCCTAATTCCTAATTCCTAATTCCTAATTCCTCATTCCTGATTGAGTGCCTTCTCAACTCATCAACCCCATCGCCCGCAGGCCCGCGGCGGCGAGGCTGCCGGCGGCGTTGAGGACCCGGGTGTCCACCCAGCCCAGCACCTTGCCGATCACGCCGGTGACCACCAGGGCGAAGAGCGCGCCGCTGGCGATGCGGGCGGTGTTGGGGTTGGCGAACAGGCTGCGGCGCAGCACCAGGTCGTTGAGCACGTGGTAGCCGTCCAGCGGGGGGATGGGCAGCAGGTTGAACAGGCACAGCACCAGGTTGGTGACGGCGAAGTAGCCCAGCATCTGATAGAGATAGCCGGGGATCTCGCCAAACACGGGCTTCACCAGGAAGTCCGAGGCGTAGGGCAGCATCTGCAAAAGCGATTGCAGCGGAAGATAGCTGTAGCCCTCGCTCTCCAGGAGAAAAAGGCAGTCCCGCCCGCCGTAGCTGGCCCGGTAGACGGGACCGGCGATGGCGTTCACCGACCCGGAGGGCACCCGCGACAGCGCCGCCGCGACGATGAAGAACATGCACAGCATCGCCAGCGTGAACAGGATCAGGTTCATGGTCACGCCCGCCACGGAGACCTTGAGGTCGTCCTTGCGGTAATCGCGGTAGTTGCGGGGGTTGACCGGCACAGGCTTGGCCCAGCCGAAGCCCACCAGCAGCATCAGCGCCGTCCCCAGCGGGTCCAGATGCTTTAAGGGGTTCAGCGTCAGCCGCCCCATCATCCGCGCCGTGTGGTCGCCGCACTTGTCGGCCACCCAGGCGTGGGCAAACTCGTGGGCCGAGAGGGCCAGTATCCGCCCCGGAAAGGCCAGCAGGAAGATCGTCAGCATCCCCACCGGGTCGGCCAGAAACGTGTCAAGATAGGTCAGCAAGGGATATACCTCCGTTGTTTGTCAGAACAGAATGATTTAACGGGGTGTAATTAGGAATTGGGAATTAGGAATTAGGAATTAAAACAGCTTGGTTACGCAGGGGCGCGCGGCAGCCGCTATTCCTGTTGCCTGTTGCCTGTTGCCTGTTCCCTGTTCTCTGAACACCAATCCATCCGGTAGAACCGAACCGTCTCATCAACCCCATTATACAACCTTTTCAATAAACGCGCAAGGGCGAGCGCTTTGTGAAGCGCCCGCCCGATGGGATGGTATCATTATTTCAGCACCCTGCGGCCCCAGCTGAACACGCGCTTGTAGTAGCCGCTGGCCACGGAGCTGACCACGACCTTGTGGCCGCCGGAGGAGGCGTGGATGAAGCACTGCCCGCCCAGGTAGATGCCCACATGGTCGCAGAGGTCGGAGTCGGAGATGGTGTTGAAGAAGATCAGGTCGCCGCGCTTTAAGCTGCTGATGCTCTCGATCTTGGTGTAGGAGGAATCGTAGCCCTGGGAGTAGGCGGTGCGCTTGAGGCTCACATCGGCCTTCTTGAAGCTGTACTGGGTCAGGCCCGAGCAGTCGAAGGAGGAGGTGCCCGTCGCGCCGTAGACGTAGGGCTTGCCCAGGTTGGACTGGGCCACGTAGATCACGTACTCCAGCTTCTTGGCGTTGGACATGCTCGACGAGTAGGAGGTGGTGGTGGACTTCAGCGCCGCGGGCATGGTGGTCACGTAGGTGCTGGAGAGGGTGACCGTCCCGGAGGGGGAGACCACGCTGCCGTCGGAGCCGCTGCCGCTGCCGGAAGAGGAAGAGGCCGCGTCCGCCGCCTTGACGGAGGAGGACTTCATCACCGCGCCCGCGGAGTACAGCGCCTTGAGGGTGGCGGTGTCGGCGGCGCCGGTGGCGGTGATGCCGTTGGCCTTCTGGAACAGGCCCACGGCGGTGGCGGTGGTGGTGCCGTAGTCGCCGTCCAGGCTCGCTGCCTTGCTCAGATAGCCCAGGGCGTACAGCCGCATCTGGATGCGGGACACGGAATCGCCCTTGGCGCCGCTGGACAGGGACGCGGACAGGATCGGGCTGGCGGGCGCGTAGCCGCCGTAGAGCACCCGCTGGAGGGCGGTGTCGGCGGTGCCGGTCTGGGTCATGCCGCAGGCCGCCTGGAAGCGGCGGATGGCGGTGGAGGCCGCGGAGTTGTCCGGGGTGGCGGAGGGAATGCCGTCGAAGTAGCCGTAGCTCAGCAGCGCCTTCAGCAGGGTGTTCATCTCCGTCCCGGTGGCGGCCACGGTGGAATAGGCGGCCTTGCTCAGATACTTGATCTGCACGAACAGGCGCTCGTCGTTCATGACGACGCTGGCCCACTCCAGGTCCTTGGAGTACCCGGTGACATACACGTTGGCGCCCAGGGGCAGGGCGGTGGCGGCGGCGTCGGCGCTGGGCCGCGTGTAGCCGTAGGCCCCGGTGCGCACGACGGTGGCGTCGAAGTCGGCGGGCTTGTAGCCGTCCAGGGTCTCATCGGCGTCGGGCTTGTTGGTGAGCAGGGCCGTGACGCGGCAGTAGCCCTTGTTCCCGTCCTTCTCAATGTAGGCCCAGTTTCCGGTCACAGACAGCACGTTCACGGTGTCGCCCCACATCAGGCTCCCCAGCACGCTGGCGCTGGTGCTGGCCTGCTTGTAGACCACCACGTTTTCGTCCACCACGGTGGCCTTCACAGAGGCCTCGGGGGTCGCGGTGGGCTTGGGGGTGGCGGTGGCGCTCACGGGGGTCAGTCCCGTGACCTTGCAGAAGCCGTAGAGCCCGCCGTATTCGACATAGGCCCACTTGCTGTTCCACTTGAGCACGCTGACGACCTCGCCCTTCTTGAGGGTCATCACCCGCTGGGCGCTCGTGCTGGCGGACTTGTAGACCTTGAGGGACGAGCTGGTCACCTTCCCCTGGGGCGCGTCCGCGGCGGGCGCGGGGGTGGGGGTCGGGACAGGGGTGGGCGTCGGGGTGGCCGCCGCCTGTGCGATGTCCTTCACGGCGCAGTAGCCGTAGTTGCCGTTCAATTCGATGTAGGCCCATTTGGAATCCCAGCGGATGACGTTGATCTCCTGTCCCCGCTTGAGGGTGCCCAGCTTCTTGGAGCTGGAGCTGGCCTTTTTGTAGACCCGGGTGGTCTTGGCGGTGACCACGCCGCGCTGGCCCGCCGGCTCGGCGGTGGGCGTGACGGTGTTCCAGTTGTCGTCGGCCAGGGTCAGGTATTTCAGCTGCATGTAACCGGTGGTGCCGTCCTTCTCCACCTCGGCCCACTCGTCCGTCCAGGTGAGCACGTAGAGCCGCGTGCCCTTTAACAGCTTGGCGGAGCGTGCCTTGGTGCTGGGCGTCTGGTAGACCCGGGCGTCGGCGTTGGTGACGGCCTTGGCGGCGACGTCGTCCACCGCCTTCAGATCCGCCACCCGGGCATAGCCCGTCCTGCCGGAATAGCTGATGCGCGCCGCCTTGCCCGAATAGGACGTCACCCGCACCACGGTGTCCTTTTCCAGGGACGCCAGACGCTGGGTCAGCTTCGCGTCCGAATATACCGTCATGCTCGCGGCGGTCACGATGGCCGAAAAGGTCTCCGCCACCGCCGGGACGGCGTTGAACAAGAGCAGCGCCAGTATCAGCATCAGCGCCATCGCGCGCGTTTTCTGTTTGTGCATGGTCTTCATCGTAATCTCCTCGGTATCCGGCGGCCCACGCGGCCGCGCCGGTTGTCGGTCCAGGGCATACTGCGCCCGGTATGCTATATTGTTTTCGACAACCGTACACAATATCCTTCAAAATGAAATGTAATAAAAATATGCCTGAATTATGGTTGTAATGTGTGGGTAACAGGTTGTAATGGATTTGTAATGGATAAGGGAGGCTTTAGAATTGAGGTAACTGTTCAGTTCTGCGACAAACAGAGACTTGGCAGGCTGCGGGGGACGACCTCTCAGTCAGCCGACTGAGAGGTCGTTCCCCGTTGCCTCGGACAATCTCCACTTATCACAGCAGAACTGAATAGATACGAATTGAGAATGGAAAATGGAGAATGGAGAATGGATGTGGAAATCCTCCGGATTTCTCTTTATTCAGAGAAAACCTGGTGCGTTCCCCCATCAATCAAACAAATCCGCAAGGATTTGCTCCTTCATTCTCCATTCTCCATTATCAATTCTCCATTCGTCATCCATCGCTCTCCTCCGTGAAAATGGCGCTGCGCAGCGCGTCCACGTCGCCTGTGAAGCGGACCGCGGGGATGCCAACGGCCCTGGCGCCGTCCACGTTTTTTTGCAGGTCGTCCACGAAGAGGCATTGGACGGGGTCCAGGCGGTAGCGGGTCAGGAGAGTGCGGTAGATGGCGGGTTCGGGCTTGACCTGGCGCTCATAAGCGGAGACCACGCGGCCGTCGAAGCATTCGCTGCCGGGTATGCCGGGCCAGTAATCGTACTGGCGGCGGCTGGCGTTGGAGAGCAGGTAGACCCCCATGCCCGCGGCCTTGATGTCGCGGATCAGCGCCGCCATGCCGGGGATGGGCTCGGAGGGCTCCTCCCAGTGGTAGATCAGCCGGTGGGCGACGGCGTGAAGCCTTTCGGGCAGCCGCGCGAAGGCCGCCGCCTCCATGTCCGGCTCGTCCAGCGCCCCGGCGTCCATCATCGGCCACTCCGGCGCGTTGAACACCGCCGCCATCAGCAGCGCCGCGTCCTCCCCGAACACGCCCTCGCGTTCAATAAAGTGTTCAGGATCGTAGTTGATGAGCACATTGCCCATGTCGAAAATGATGTTGCGCATAACAGCCTCGCTTTGGTCAATTAGGAATTGGGAATTAGGAATTAGGAATTGAAATAGCCTGGTTGCGCAGGTGCGGCAATCCGTCGCCCGCCAGACAGTAAGGTTTTGTTTCGGTATTGGCCACCCCTACAGAGTGCGCGGCAGCCACTATTAATTCCTAATTCCTAATTCCTAATTCCTAATTCAATAAACCCCAATAAGCCGCGGACTTGAACAGTTGCTATAAATCAAACAAATCCGCAGGATTTGCGCCGCCATTCCCAATTCCCAATTCCCAATTCCCAATTCTCCATTCCCCATTCCCCATTCTCAATCCAGTCCCAGCGCCTTCAGCGTTCCGCCGTCGGCGAGGAGGGCCAGGTTGTGGAGGGCGCGGGAGCAGGCGGTGTAGAGGCGTCGGCGCTCGCCGTCGGTGATCTCGGCCTGGGGCCAGACCACGGCCACGGCGTCGAACTCCAGGCCCTTGGTGAGGTGATAGCAAGCGACGATGTTGTCGGTGACCTCGTAGTTGAGATCGGCCTCGCCGCCGTCCAGCCGGTAGACGTTTTTGAGCCGCGCAGACAGGGAATCCGCCTGGGCCTGGGTGCGGGTGATGACGGCGATGGACCTGTGCCCGGCGGCGCGGAAGCCCTCCAGAGTCTCGTTCAGCAGCGCCTCGGAGTACTGCGCCACCAGCGGCTCGGCCCCGCCCCGTCCGAAGGGCTCCAGGGGAGCGTCGTCGGGGAGGATGCGGTTCAGAAGCTCGGCGATGGGCATGGAGGAGCGGTAGCACTTGCTCAGCGGGTACAGCGGCGCGTCGTCCATGCCGAAGCAGCCGCCCCAGCGCGCGGGGTCGCAGGACTCCATGCCGGGGGTGGTGCGCTGCCGGGGGTCGCCCAGCAGGGTCACCCGGGCGTTGGGATAGTAGGCCGACAGCATGGCCAGCGCGGTCTCGGAGTAGTCCTGGCACTCGTCCACCAGCAGGTGGTACACCGTCTTGTCCGGGGCGGCGAAGCCCAGCCGCGCCATCAGGAAGGCCTCGGCCACGGCGTCCTCCCACCAGGTGACGCCCGCGGCGCAGTTTTCAAAATAGGCGTCCCGCAGAGGCTTCGGCGCGTCGCCCATCACCGCGCGCAGCAGCGACTGCCCGGTGACCTCCAGCATGCCGCGCAGCTGGGCCTTCACCGGCTGCATCCGCTGGGCCACGGCCATGTTGCAGGCCATCCGCAGCTCGCGCCCGGAATACTTGCCCTCGAAGCGCTGCTCGTACTGCTTGTAGAGGTTCTCCTCCATGCCCGACAGCCGGGTCTCCAGCGTGGCGCTCATGCGGGTGAGCTTCTGGGCGGGGGTCAGCAGCTTGAACTCGTTTAGGTACATCCGCTTCAATTCGTCCCGCTTGATGAGCACCTTGCCCTCGGCGGAGACGTTGCGGAAGGCGGGACCGTAGGCGGCGAAGTCGTCGGCGAAGCGGCGCAGCCGGCCGAGGAAGTCCGGCCCGCACTTGTAGCGCACCGAATCCCGGCGCAGCTGCCCGTCCTTCTCCAGCAGGACCTCCAGCTGGCGGTAGGGCTTTTCCACCTTGCGGCCCAGCACCGCCTCCACCGCGTCGCGCAGGGTATTGGCGCGGATGTTGCGCTCGCCCAGCTCCGGCAGCACCCCTGAGACGTACTCCGAAAAGGCGGTGCTGGGGGAGAGGATCAGTATCTTGTTGGCGTCCAGCACGTCCCGCTGGCGGTACATCAGAAACGCCGCGCGGTGCATGGCCACGGAGGTCTTGCCGGACCCCGCGCCGCCCACCACCGACACCACCCGCGCCGTCTGCTGGCGGATGGCGGCGTTCTGCTCGGCCTGGATGGTGGCCACGATCTGGCGCATGTAGCGGCTGGTGGCCCCGGACAGTATGTCCAGCAGCATGCCGTCGTCGATGCTCATGGAGGTGTCCACGTAGAACTTGAGCTGCCCGTTGTCCATGCGGTACTGGCGCTTCAGGGTCAGCACGCCCTCGATGCGGCCTGACGGGCTGTCATAGGCCGCCTCGCCGGGCATGGCGTCGTAGTACAGGCTGCACACCGGGGCGCGCCAGTCGTGCACGGCCAGCTCGCCCTTCTCGTCCTTTAAGCTGTACAGGCCGATGACGATGCGCTCGGGCTTCTCCCCGCCGCGTTCCACAAAGTCCACGCGGGCGAAGAAGGGCTTCTGTATCATCCTGCGGGAGCGCTCGGCCAGGCTTTCGGTGAACTCCCGGCGGGCCGCGAAGCGGTCCACCTCCGTGGAGAGCTGCTCCAGATCCTCCTCCGACAGCGCCGTGGGCTTGACCCGCAGGTCTTCCCAGGCGTCCGCCACGATGGCCTGGATGGATTGCAGGTGGTCGCGGGAGATCTCCTGCGCCTGCTCGATCAGCGCCAGCAGCAGCTGCTGCACCCGTGCGGTATAAGCCTGCTCCTCGAGCAGATCCTTCATATTCTCCATAATATCCTCCGGGGTCCCATGTGCCGCGGTGCCACGCGGCACCAGATATTCACGCTATTATAGCACATCTTTAAGAAAAAGAAAAGACCCCCGGAAAAGGTTGGGGGAAGGGGGGAGAAAGGCAACAGGCAACAGGCATCAGGCAACAGGCAACAGTCGGGGCGGCGGCAGGGACTATAGTTGCCATATGGCATCTTTGCGTCCGCGTGATGTTGACGATAAGGTGAAGCTCTGATGGGGCGCATAAAGGTTGCGCCGTAACCCCGACCAATGCCTGTTGCCTGTTGCCTGATGCCTTTTTACTTCTCCTCCAGATACCGCGTCAGCTTCCGCTTGATGCGCTGGAGGGCGTTGTCGATGGATTTGACGTGGCGGCCCATTTCATCGGAGATCTGGACGTAGGTCTTGCCCTCCATGTAGCGGACGAGCACCTGCTTCTCCAGCGGGGAGAGCATCTGGCCGATGCGGCCCTCGATGAAGGAGAGATCCTCCCGGTCGATGAACATCTCCTCGGGGTTGGACATGCCCTCCTCGGTGATGACGTCCAGCAGGGTCCTGTCGGAGTCCTCCTCGTAGATGGGCTTGTTCAGGGAGATGTAGCTGTTCAGGGGGATGTGCTTTTGCCGGGTGGCGGTCTTGATGGCGGTGATGATCTGCCGGGTGATGCACAGCTCCGCGAAGGCCCGGAAGGACGACAGCCGCTCCTCCCGGTAGTCCCGGATGGCCTTGTACAGGCCCAGCATGCCCTCCTGCACGATGTCCTCGTGGTCCGCGCCGATGAGGAAATAGCTCCGTGCCTTGGTGCGCACGAAGTTCTTGTACTTGTTCAGCAGATATTCCAGCGCGCGGTCATCCGCGCCCTGCGCCAGCTTCGCCACCTGCTCGTCCGTCATGGCGGTGTAATCCTGGGTATACATTAAAACCTCCGGTTTGAATAGGAAATGGGCGACGGGAATCAACGGCGGAATCCTTAATCCCGTTGGGATGAACGTGCGACAGACATCGCTCGGACGCCAACTCCGCTTTGATATTCAAAGGCTGCGCCGCCGCTCCCCCTACTCCCTACTCCCTATTCCCTACTCCCTTTTTCAGCGCCTCCAGCTTCCGCTTCACGTCCTCCGGCAGCCGGTCGCCGATGGCGGTGCGGCGGGCGGAGGGTCTGAGGGGGGCGGCGTGGCGGATGCCGCTCTCGCGCAGGGCGCGCATCTCGTACATCAGCTCCCGGGCGGACATGCGGGTCGCGCCGCGGCCCAGCACGATGGTCTGCTCCAGGGCGTCGGAGGAGGCCACGCGCACCTCCACCCGGCGGTACTCGATGTCCTGGGCCAGGTCGTCGCAGAGGCGCTCGATATAGCGGTCGGCGATCTCGCCCTTCTGGGTGTACACCACCGTCACCGCGCCGTGCTTCTCCTCGGTGCGGGTGAGCCGGTCCGACATCCAGGCGTCGAACACCAGCACCACCTGCTGGCCGGAATAGCCCGCGTAATCCATCAGCGCCGACAGCAGCTTGTCCCGGGCGTCGGCCAGGGACGCCCCGGAAAAGTCGTTACCGGCGTTGATGATGTTGTAGCCGTCCACGATCAGCACGCGCCTGGGCGGCCTGCCGAGCCCTTTCATGTTGTCCGCTGGCGCACGATCTCATACATCAGCACGCCCGCCGCCACGGAGGCGTTCAGCGAGTCGATATGGCCCTTCACCGGCAGGGACACCACCCGGTCGCACTTCTCCAGGGTCAGCCGGGAGATGCCGTCGCCCTCGGAGCCGATGACCAGCGCGATGGGGCCGGTGAGGTCGGTGCGGGCGGCGTCCTGGCCGTCCATGGCTGCGCCGGTGACCCACAGGCCCGCCGCCTTCAGCTCCTCCAGGGCGCAGTTCAGGTTCTTCACCCGGGCCACGGGCATGTAGTTCAGCGCGCCCGCCGCCGCCTTGGCCGCCGCGGGGGAAAGCCCCGCCGAGCGGCGCTCGGGCACCACCACGCCGTGGGCCCCGGCGCACTCCGCCGAGCGGATGATCGCGCCCAGATTGTGCGGATCGGTCACGCCGTCCAGCACCACCACGAAGGGGTCCTCGCCCTTCGCCCGCGCCGCTGCCAGGATGTCCTCCAGGGGGGTGTAGGGCACCGCCGCCACGTAGGCCAGCATGCCCTGGTGGGCGGGATAGATCTGATCCAGGCGCGCGCGGTCCACCACCTGCACCACCACACCGGCGGCCTTGGCCTGCTTGATGATCTCGCGGCCCGCGCCGGACAGGTCGCCGTCGGCCACCAGCAGCTTCTCCATGGGACGGCCCGCCTTCAGCGCCTCCCGGATGGGATTGCGGCCCGCCAGGAGGTGCTCGTCGTCCTCGGGGGCGTCGGTGAACTCCGCCGCCAGCGCCTCGGGGATCTCGGGGGCCTCGTAGTCGTAATCCTCGGCGGGGCGGCGGCGCTCCCGGGGCCCGGACTCGGAGCGGTACGCGCCGCCATGATGGGGCTTGCGGTTGAAGTCGCGCTCCACGATGTCCTCCCGGCGCGGGGCGCGGTAGTCCCCCGTCACCCGCCGGGCCTGGGGCACGCCCTCGGTCACCCGGCCCACCCGGGGCGGATTGTCGCCATAGGTGCGGCGGCCCGGGCCGTCGAAGCGATTCTCGCCGTAGGGACGGCGGTTGGGACCGTCGGTGCGGTTCTCGCCGTAGGGACGGCGGTTGGGACCGTCGGTGCGGTTCTCGCCGTAGGGGCGGCGGTTATTGGGACGCTCGTCGCCGTAGGGGCGGCGCTCCCGGTCCTCCCGGCGTCCATTGCCGTCCCGGTTGCCGCGATAGTTGCCGCCGTCGCGGCGGTTGTCGTTTCTCATGGTCGTTTCCTCTATTCTGTGGGATGGATTTTTGCGCGAGGCGGGAAGGGACGCGGGGGAGCCCTCCGGGCCGGGGCGCGTCACGCCTCAAACGCCGTCTCGGGCAGGGCGGTGGTCAGTATCTCGTTCATGCGCTCCCGGCGGCCGGTGACGTAGAGGTAGCCGATCAGCGCCTCCAGCGCCGTGGCGCGGTGGTACTCGCCGGGGTCGGCGTTGCGGGGCGGGGACTGTTTGGCGTTGCGGGCGCGGCGGACCACGCCCTGCTCGTCCTCGTCGAGCATCTCCTCCACCCGCCCCAGGGCCTCGGCCTGGGCGTGGGCGCACACCAGCGCGATGGCGTGGCGGTGCAGGGCGCGCACCCGGCCGCCGTGGGCGATCAGGTGCTCCCGCACGTACAGATCGTACAGCGAATCCCCCAGGTAGGCCAGCTCCAGCGAGCCGGGCAGCGCACCGTGTTCAAATTCAAATATCATGTTCTACGGATGGGAAAGGGGAACTGCCGTATCCGGCCATTCATTCCCCATTCCCAATTCCCCATTCCCCATTATTTGTCAAACAGCTTCAGGTAGCGGGCATAGGCGGCATCCCACGCGGCGCCGTCGGTCTCGGGCACGAAGGTGCGGGTGGGGAAGGAGGCCTCCACCACGCCGCGCAGCTCGGGGATGTCCCCGATCGCGCCCAGGGCCTTGGCCTGCATCAGCAGGTTGCCGATGACGGTGCCCTCGCCGGGGCCCGCCACCACGGGCCGCTTGATGGCCTCGGCCGTGAACTTGTTCAGCAGGCCGTTCTTGGAGCCGCCGCCCACGATGTGCAGCACCTTCACGGGGCGGTTGAGCATGCCCTCGAGGCGCTCCACAGCCCAGCGGTACTTGAGCGCCAGGCTCTCGTAGACCACGCGGGAGATCTCGCCCCGTCCCTGGGGCACGGGCTGGCCGGTGAGCTCACAATAGCCCTGGATGCGGTGGGGCATGTCGCCGGGGGCCATGAAGCAGGGATCGTCCACGTCGATGATGGCCTTGAAGGCCGGCGCGCCCATGGCCATCTCCACCAGCTCGGCGAAGTCCACGGCGTCGGAGCGGCGATCCCACTCGCGCTTGCACTCCTGGATGATCCACAGACCCATGATGTTCTTGAGCAGGCGGATGGAGCCGTCCACGCAGCCCTCGTTGGTGTAGTTGGCGCGCATCACGTCCTCGGCGCACAGGGGCTGGGGGATCTCCGCGCCCAGCAGCGACCAGGTGCCGGAGGAGAGGAAGGCGTACTCGTTGCCCCGAGCGGGCACGGCCAGCGCGGCGGAGGCGGTGTCGTGCTCGCCCACGGCGATGACGGGCACCTGGCCCACGCCGCACTCGGTGGCGATCTCCGGCAGCAGCTTGCCGCGCACCGTGCCGGGCAGCTTCACCTCGCCCAGCAGGCCGGTGGGCAGGCCCAGCCGCTCCATCAGCTCGGTGTCCCAGTCGCGGGTGTAGGGGTTGAGCAGCTCGCTGGTGGAGGCGATGGTGTACTCGGTGCCCTTCTCGCCGGTGAGCATGTAGGCCAGCAGGTCGGGCATAAACAGCATGTCCTTCGCCTGATCCAGCACAGGGTCGCCCTCGCACTTCATGGCGTAGAGCTGATAGATGGTGTTGAAGGTGTTGTAGGCCGTGCCCGTGCGGGCGAACAGCTCCGCGTCGGGGATGATCTCGCGCACCTTTTCCCGCATGCCGCTGGTGCGCTCGTCGCGGTAGTGGACCGGCAGGCCCAGCAGATGGCCGTCCTTGTCCAGCATGCCGTAGTCCACGCCCCAGGTGTCGATGCCGATGGCGTCCAGCTCGATGCCCGCGCGGGAGACCTTCAAAAGCGCCTGCTTCATCTCGTAAAACAGCCGCGGCACATCCCACACGAACCGCCCGCACAGCGATACCGGGTCGTTGGAGAAGCGATGGATCTCCTCCAGCGTCAGTTTGCCGTCCCGCAATGTGCCCAGCATCGCCCGTCCGCTGGACGCGCCGAAATCAAAACCCAACAGGTTCAGTGCCTTCATACCTCACACACTCCTTGCTTATAATTGCCCGCCTCATTCGCTGGCATAACTATCTACTTTATAGTATAGCATCAATTCCCTTTAATCTCAAGGGTTTTTTTAGGGAACCAGATGTCGTTAGCCCTTCGCAGGTTACCATTCACCCTTAATACGGGGGCTTGACGGAGATAATGAGGAATTAGGAATTAATAGTGGCTGCCGCGCGCACTTTAGGGGCGGCCAACAGCTAAACAATGCGTACTGCCTGGCGGGCTGCGCATCGCCGCCCCTGCGCAGCCAAGCTATTTCAATTCCCAATTCCCAATTCCCAATTCCCAATTCCTAATCAATCCCTCGCCCCCCATTTGCGTTTACTCCGACAATATGCTATAATAAGCCATCAAACCTGAAACAGGGAGGCATGGGCATGGGTCTTTTTTCCGATCCCAACGAGCTGGAGAGGCTCGAGAAACTCAGGAAGCTGGAGGACAAGCGGCTGGCGCTGGCCCAGGCGCTGGACAGGCAGGGGTTCAGGCCCGAGAGCATGCTGTTCGCCTCCACGGACAACGGCGGCTTCGCGGCGATAGGCCGTCACGGCGGAAAGCTGTGGCTGATCGCCTCGCCGGGGCTGGGAACAGAGGACGATTTCATCCTGGCCAGCGCCGAGCGCTTTGACGTGACCAAGCGGGAGGTGCTGGTGAAGTCCGAGGGCATGGGCGGCATCATGGGCTTCGGCCGCAAGGGCCAGCACGGCACCGAGTACGTCGTGACGCTGGAGGACGGGCGGGAGGTCCGGCTGCCCTTCGTGTTCGGGCGCAGCTCCTGGGCCGAGTTCCCCCTGAAGAAAAACCCGCTGCTCCTCACCCGCCGCCGCCGCAAGGACGCCAATGTGGTGTGGGACCTGCATCCCGTCGACAACGCCCAGCTGAACAAGATCACCGAGCTGGCGGACAAGTACTTCGGGCTTTAGCGGAACGCGAAGAGGCTATTTTGAAAATTGAGAATGGACAATGGAGAATGGAGAATAAATGTGGAAATCCTTCAGGTTTCTTCTGTTGATGCCTTCAATCAAATCCGAAGGATTTGCACCGCCATTTTCCATTCTCCATTCTCAATTCTCCATTGTCAATCCGGGCTTGAGCCCGCAACCATACCGTTCAGGAGGTAGAGTATCGTGCGCAGACTTTATTACAGCGAGGACAACCGGCGCGTCTGGCTGTCGGTATTGATGGTCGTGATCGGGCTGATACTGGTGCTTTGGCCGGGGCACGTGATGACCACGGCGGTGAAGGTGCTGGGCATCGCGCTGCTGGCAGGGGGCGGCATACTGATCCTGTCCTGGTACAGGGGCCGCATGAAGGGCGTGGACGCGCTGACGCTGGCGGAGGGCATCCTGCTGGCGGCCCTGGGGCTGTTCGTACTGATGAAGCCCAAGATGATCATCTCCATCATCCCCTTCGCGGTGGGCGCGGTGGTGCTGGTCAACGGCGTGCTCAACCTGGCCCAGGCGCTGGACCAGAGGCGTGAAAACTACAGCCGCTGGGAGCTTTCCCTGGCACTGGCGGTGCTGACGATGGTGCTGGGGCTGCTGATCATGTTCAACCCCTTCTCCACCATGGAGATGCTGGTGGTGGCCATCGGCGGCGTCTCCATCTACAACGGCGCGTCCAACCTGTTCATCGAGGCGGGATACAGGAAGCTGTTCAAGTGACAGACCTGGGGGGATGGATGAGTCGGATGCCGACGGGATGACAGATGAATTGAAAATGGAGAATGGAAAATGGAGAATGATGGTACAAATCCTTCGGATTTGTTTGATTTGACACTTTAAGCTGCGTTGTTGCGATTAAATGCGGTCTTTTTAATCAAAGAAATCCGTCAGGATTTCCACATTCATTCTCCATTCTCCATTTTCAATTTTCCATTCTCAATTGAAACCGATCCTTCCCCCCAAGTGTTAACCCTCCGTTGCTTTACGCGGGGGGCGGGATGAAGTATAATGGCTTTACAAACATTACATTTGCGGCGCGGACGCGCCTGAAAGGAAGGTAAGCATGGCACGAGGCGGATTTCCCGGGATGATGGGCGGCGGCAACATGCAGCAGCTGGCCCGGCAGGCCCAGAAGCTGCAGCAGCAGATGAACAAGATGCAGGAGGAGCTGGAGGCCCGCGAATACGAGGCCAGCGCTGGCGGCGGGATGGTGACGGTGAAGGTCACCGGCAAGAAGGAGCTGGTCTCCCTCGAGATCAAGCCCGAAGCCGTGGACCCCGACGACGTGGAGATGCTCCAGGATATGGTCATGGCCGCCGTCAACGAAGCCCTGCGCGCCGCCACCGATACCATGGAGCGCGAGATGGGCAAGCTCACCGGCGGACTCAACATGCCGGGGCTGTTCTGATTTCTGAATCGGAAGCGGGGAATTGGGCGCGGGGATCGGGTGTGTCGGCGACGCACCTCCCCGCGATCCCGATTCCCCTTTTATTGAATTGGGAATTTGGAATTAAATAGCGGCTGCCGCGATCACGCATGGGCAACCCGCTATATACCGAAACAATACGTAACAGGTATTTATTCAGTCCTGTTGTGATAAATTGGGATTTATCTGGGAGAATTAGGAATGAGGAATTAGGAATGAGGAATTAATAGCAGCTGCCGCGCGTTG
>CADCAS010000056.1:24880-33058 GCA_902799465.1 uncultured Eubacteriales bacterium | reverse complement strand
TTAGGAATGAGGAATTAGGAATTATAAATGGCTTGGCTGCGTAGGGGCGGCGATGCGCCGCCCGCCATGCAAGTACGTATTGTTTCGGTATATGGCGGGTGGCTATTGTGACCGCCCCTACAACGCGCGGCAGCTGCTATTCATTCCTAATTCCTCATTCCTAATTCCTAATTCTCCCCGCCAAATCCAAGTTTCCTCGTTCCAAAATATGCTAAATTATCGTAAATAACAAAACGTTGCGCTTTCTGTACGCCATAGGGATTGACGGGGGCGCGGTCGTTTTATATAATAGAGAGTAATGGAGCTGATAACTGAACAGGGCTTGCAGTGCTTCGGGCGGCGACGAACTGGCCGAAGATAATAGAGAATCATGTGAAAGTCATGAACGGGCCCGCCGCTGTATGCGCAGAGGGGTGACGCGAGGCGAAAGCCGGCCATTGGGGAAACCTGAGAAGGCCGCGTCAACCGGACGGAAGTCCATGCGCGAGTCAGAAGAACTGCTGCGAGCCGGGAATGCCATGGGACGGTTCATCCGATGGCAGGCGCTATGGGAACATTCGGCCATAGCAATGCGCTTTGCGCGTTGCCGTGGTTTTTTTATGGAAGAAGGAGAGATACGATGGATATGAACGTGAGGCCCCGGCGGCTGCGGGGCAGCGAGACGCTGCGCAAAATGGTCCGGGAGACGCGGGTGGATGCGGCGTCCCTGATCTACCCGATGTTCGTCATGGACGGCAAGGATAAGGTGGAGACCATCGACGCCATGCCCGGGCAGTACCGCTACACCGTGGACCGCATGGGCGAGGCGCTCGACCGGCTGGCGGAGGCGGGGGTTTCGAGCGTCATGCTGTTCGGCATCCCGGCGCACAAGGACCCGGTGGGCAGTCAGGCCTTCGCCCCGGACGGCGTCGTCCAGCGGGCCGTCATGCGGGCGAAGCTGCTGCATCCCGAGATGTATATCATCACCGACGTGTGCATGTGCGAATACACCTCTCACGGACATTGCGGCGTGCTCTGCGATCAGGTCGGAAAACCGGAGGTTTTCCGAGTTTCCGGCAATGCCGGAAACCGCGGCGCTTCAAACCAGCGGTTTGAAGGCTGCGCCTGCGATGTAGACAATGATAAGACGCTGGAGCTGCTGGCAAAGACCGCCCTGTCTCATGTGGAGGCGGGCGCGGACATGGTCGCCCCCTCGGACATGATGGACGGACGGGTGCGGGCCATACGCGAGGCTCTGGACGCGAACGGCTTCACCGGCAAGCCCATCATGTCCTACGCGGTGAAGTACGCCTCCTCCTTCTACGGCCCCTTCCGCGAGGCCGCGGGCTCCGCGCCGTCCTTCGGGGACCGCAAGAGCTATCAGATGGACTACCACAACCGGCGCGAGGCCATCAAGGAGGCGCTGCTGGACGTGGACGAAGGCGCGGACATCATCATGGTCAAGCCCGCGATGAACTATCTGGATCTGATCCGGGAGGTGCGCGACCGGGTGAACCTGCCCGTGGCCGCCTACAGCGTGTCCGGCGAATACGCCATGGTGAAGGCCGCCGCGGCCAACGGCTGGATCGACGAGGCGAAGATCGTCTGTGAGATGGCGGTGGCCGCCTACCGCGCCGGGGCGGGCGTCTACCTGACCTACTACGCCAGGGAGCTGGCGGGCTATATCCGCGAGGGGCGAATCGGATGAGTATGCGCAGGATCGTTGTGGGCAGCCGCGAGAGCCGTCTCGCGGTGGTGCAGAGCATGACGGTGGTGGATTTCCTGAGGTCGAAGCATCCCGGAATCGACGTGGAGCTGTTGACAATGAAGACCACCGGGGATAAGATATTGGACAGGACCCTGGACAAGGTCGGCGGCAAGGGGCTGTTTGTGAAGGAGCTGGACATCGCCCTGCGGGAGCATCGGGCGGATGTGACCGTACACAGCTTGAAGGACATGCCGATGGAGGTGCCGCAGGATCTGCCGATACTGTGCTGCTCCCGCCGGGAGGACCCGCGGGACGCGCTGGTGCTGCGGGCGGGCGTCGGGATGGGGCCGAACCTCGTTATCGGCTCGTCCAGCCTGCGGCGGGCCATACAATTAAAGGCGCTGTTCCCGGACTGCGAGATCCAGCCGGTGCGGGGCAATCTGCAAACCCGGCTTCGCAAGCTGGACGAGGGGCAGTTTGACGCGCTGGTGCTGGCGGCGGCGGGATTGAAGCGCATGGGGCTGGCGAACCGCGTCAGCCGGTATTTCGACGTGGACGAGATCATCCCCGCCGCGGGCCAGGGCATCATGGCCGTACAGGGCAGGGCGGACTTTGACCGTTCCCTGCTGGACGGCTATGCCGACGCAGACGCCGTGTGCGCCGCGACGGCGGAGCGGGCCTTCGTGCGCGAGCTGGACGGCGGCTGCACGTCGCCGGTGTGCGCCCACGCGGTGCCGGACGGGAATATTATTCATTTGATCGGCCTGTATTGGGAGGAATCGGACGGCAGCTGGCGCAAGGGCTCCGTCCGGGGCTTGCGCGAGCAGGCGGAGCAGCTGGGCATCGAACTCGCGCGGACGCTGCGCAACGGAAGGGAGGCGTGACCATGGCGGGCAAGGTTTGGCTGGTCGGAGCCGGTCCCGGCGACGTGGGCCTGATGACGCTGAAGGGGCGCGAGGTGCTCTCACAGGCGGAGGTCGTGGTCTACGACGCCCTGGTGGGCGACGGCGTGCTGGGGCTGATCCCGGAGAATGCGAAGCTGATCTTCGCGGGCAAGCGCTCGGGCAACCACTTCCTCCGGCAGGAGGAGACCAACAGGGTGCTGCTGGAGGAGGCGCTTGCTGGAAAGCGCGTGGTGCGCCTCAAGGGCGGCGACCCGTTCGTGTTCGGGCGCGGCGGCGAGGAGCTGGAGCTGCTGGTGGAGCACGGCGTGCCCTTTGAGATCGTGCCGGGGGTCACCAGCGCGTTCGCGGTGCCGGCCTACAACGGCATCCCCGTGACGCACAGGGATTTCTGCTCGTCGGTGCACATCATCACCGGGCACCGCAGGGCCGATCACAGCTATGACATCGACTTTGACGCGCTGGTCCATACCCGTGGGACCCTCATCTTCCTGATGGGCATCGCCGCGTTGCCGGACCTGATGAACGGCCTGTTGGCGGCGGGCATGGACCCGGAACTGCCCGCGGCGGTGCTGGAGCGCGGCACCACGTCGAAGCAGCGCCGGGTGAGCGCGACGGTGGGCACGCTTGAAAGGGTGTGTTCCGAGACTATGATACAGACCCCCGCGATCATTGTCGTGGGGAAGGTCTGCGGACTGGCGGACACCTTCGGCTGGGCCGAGAAGCGGCCTCTGGCAGGCGTCCGGGTGCTGGTCACAAGGCCCCGGGAGCTGGTCTCCACGCTGGCGGATATGCTGCGTGAGAAGGGCGCGGAGGTCCTGGAGCTGCCCGCCATCCGCACCGTGCCGGTGAAGGACATGACGAATGTGGACGCGGCCATCGAGCGCCTCTCCGGGGGCGGATACGACTGGCTGGTGTTCACGAGTCCCAGCGGCGTGAGCATCTTCTTCGACCGATTGCTTGCGCTTCACGACCTGCGGGCGCTGGGAGGCGTGAAGCTGGCCGCCATCGGGCAGGGAACGCAGAAGGCACTATTGAAATACGGCCTCCGGGCGGACTTCCTGCCGTCCGTGTATGACGGCGAGACGCTGGGGCGTGAGTTGCGGGAAGCCTGCGCCCCCGGCTCCCGCGTCCTCATCCCCCGCGCGGCCATCGGCAACCGTGAGCTGATCGAGGAACTGGAGAAGGGCCAGAACCTGACCATTACCGACGTCGCCACCTACGACACGGAATACACGACCTCCAATGTGATCGACGAGCGCGGGGAGATCGAGCAGGGCGAGATCGACTTCGCCGTGTTCACCAGCGCCTCCACGGTCAGGGGCTTCGCCGCCGCCGTGAAGGACGTGGATTTTACAAAGGTCAACGCCGTCTGCATCGGCAGACAGACCGCCGCCGAGGCGCAGAAGCGCGGCATGCGGACCTGGATCTCAGAAAAGGCGACGCTGGAATCCCTGGTCAGGCGGCTGGAGGAAGCCGCTCGCGAATTGAAGGACGAACGATAAGGAGAGATTTGATATGCGCGGAATCGCTTACGGCGTGGGCGTGGGCCCCGGCGACCCTGAACTGATGACCTACAAGGCGGCGAAGCTGATCCGGGAGAACGACGTGATCGCCGTGCCCGGCAAGGACCCGAAGGAGGCCGTGGCCTATAAGATCGCGGCGGGCGTGGTGCCGGAGATCGCGGACAAGGAGCTGGTGCCGATCTACATGCCCATGATCAAGGACCGTGAGCTGATCGACAGGGAGCATCAGAAGGCCGCGAAGCTCGTGGAGGGCATACTGGATACGGGCAAAAATGTGGTCTACATCACCCTGGGCGACCCCACCATCTACTGCACCTTCACCTACATCCAGCACTACCTGGAGGCCGACGGCTATCAGGTGGAGCTGGTGCCCGGCATCAGCTCCTTCTGTGCCGCGGCGGCGCGGCTGGGCCTGCCGCTGGTGGAGTGGGACGAGCAGCTGCACGTGGTGCCCGCGGTCCACAAGCTGGACCACGCGCTGGAGCAGCCGGGCACCTACGTGCTGATGAAGTCCGCCAGCCAGATGGCCGCCGTCAAGGAGATGCTCAGAAAGAGCGGCCGGGTGGTCCAGATGGTGGAGAATTGCAGCATGGACAACGAAAAGCTGTATCGGAGCCTGGACGAGATCCCCGACGACGCGGGCTACTTCTCCCTCATTATTGCCAAGGAGCGGGGACAGAGCACAGGAAACAGGGAGCAGGAATAGCGATGGTGGGCCATGATCGAGCTTAAAAACCTGACAAAGCGGTTCGACGACTTCACGGCGGTGGACCACCTGAGCCTGACCATCGAGACCGGGGAGTTCTTCGGCCTCCTCGGTCCCAACGGCGCGGGCAAGACGACCACCATCTCCATGATGTCCACGGTGCTGCTGCCCACGGAGGGAGAGATCCTGATCGACGGGCAGAGGCTGGACCGCAAGGCCAGCCAGCAGAAGCGCAAGCTGTCCGTCATCACGCAGGAGTATTCCATGCGCCAGGATATGAACATGGACGAGGTCATGGAGTACCAGGGGCGGCTGTACTTCCTGCCCCGGAGCGTCATCAGGCAAAAGACCGACGAGCTGCTGGAATTCGCCGGTCTGATCGACTATCGCCACCGCACGGTGCGCCACCTCTCCGGCGGCATGAAGCGCAAGCTGATGATCTGCCGGGCGCTGATGATCGAGCCGGAGATCCTGCTGCTGGACGAGCCCACGGCGGGCATGGACGCGCTCTCAAGGCGGCAGATGTGGAACCTGCTCAGGCGGGTCAACGGGGACAAAATGACCATCGTGCTGACCACCCACTACATCGAGGAGGCCCAGGCGCTTTGCAACCGCGTGGCGCTGATCAACCAGGGGCGGCTTCAAAAGCTGGACACGCCCGACAGCCTGATTCGTGAGCTGGGCGCGTTCGCGGTGGACGAGACCTCGGCGGACAGTCTGGTCAGCAAGTACTTTCACAACCGCGACGACGCGATCGCCTACCTCTCGAAGGCGGGCAGCGACGCGGCGCTGCGGGCCACGACGCTGGAGGACGTGTTCGTGGATGTGGCGGGGAGGAAGCTGTAGATGGGCATCATCACCGTACTATGGGAAAAGTGGGTGGAGTTCAGGCGCGACTTCTACAAGATCACCGTCGCGGCGATGATCTCCCCGCTGATGTACCTCATCATATTCGGCATGGGCATACAGACCACGTCCCACGGGGAGCCCTACCTCCACTTCCTGATCCCCGGCATCGTGGCCATGGCGACCATGACGGGCTCGTTTTCCGCCATCGCTCAGAACATGAGCGTGCAGCGGCTGTACGAGAAGGCGCTGGATCAGATCATGGTGTCGCCCACGCCGCTGTGGCAGTTCATACTGGGCCAGATCATCGGCGGCAGCCTGCGCGGCATGTACGCGGGCGGCATCATACTGCTGTTGACCGCGCCGATCCGCACGGACCTGATCTTCAACGGCGTGTCCCTGCTCATCATGTTCTTGAACGGCACGGTGTTCTCCACCATCGCGCTGGTGCTGTCGTTCCTGGCCAAGAGCTATACCGACGCGCCGCGCTTTACCTCCTACATCATCATGCCGATGTCGTTTTTGTGCAACACCTTCTTCTCCACCGACCAGATGCCCGCGGGCTTTCGGCAGGTGATCTCCATACTGCCCCTGTCCCAGGCCAGCGGCATGATCCGCGCCATCTCCAATGGCGAGGCGCCGGGGTGGTTCGGGTTTGCGGTGCTGCTGGCGTATCTGATCGTGTTCGGCGCGATCTCGGTGGTCTTCATCTACCGAAAGAAGAATCTGTGAGGAGGACGGGCCATGCGAAGGATCATTGCCCTGTGCATTGCGCTGCTGCTGCTGCCGTCCGCCCTCGCGGTGACGGTGCTGACGCCGAAGAGGACGGACTATGCCGACAGGCAGGCGGCGGCGGAGCGCGCCATCCGCGAGCGCAAGGTCGGCAAATACGGCATGGTTCCCATCTATGGCAGGGACATCGAGGACGGCACCTATGCGGTGCAGGTGGGCTCCACCTCGCCGTTTTTCAAGATCGTCGAGGCCGAGCTGACCGTGCGCGGCGACGAGATGACGGCGGACATCACCATCGGCAGCCGCAGCTACCTGTACGTCTACATGGGCACGGCGGAGCAGGCGGGCGGCGCTCCGGAGGGGGATCGCATCCCCGGGGACGAGGGCCAGCGCTTCACGGTGTTCACCATCCCCGTGCCGGCGCTCAACGCGCCCTTTGAATGCGCCGCCTACAGCCGGAACCGGCAGATCTGGTACGACCGGCAGCTGCTGATCGACGCCGCCGACCTGCCCAGGGACGCGCTGGCCTTCGAGCTGCCCGACTATGAGCTGGCGGAAAAGGCCATCCTGGCCTTTGAGCCGGAGGATACGGCGGCGTCGGACGACGGTGAAGCGGAGGCGGCCGAGCCCGCGGCCCCGGAGCCGGTCACCCTGCCGCGCACTGACGGGGAATACTCCATCGAGGTCAACCTGGCAGGCGGCAGCGGCAGGGCCAACGTCAGCTCGCCCACGCTGCTGATCGTCCGGGAGGGCAGGGCCTACGCCCGCCTGCTCTGGAGCAGCCCCTACTACGATTACATGGTCATCGGCGAGACCATCTACGAGAACCTGACCACCGACGGCGGCAATTCCACCTTCGAGATCCCTATCACCGCGATGGACGACCCCATGGAGGTCATTGCGGACACCACGGCCATGGGCGACCCCATTGAGATCGAATACACCCTGACCTTCTACTCCGAGTCCCTCGGCGACAAGAGCCAGATCCCCCAGGAGGCCGCAAAAAAGGTGCTCTACATCTCGCTGGCCATCATCGTCGTCGGCGCGGTGCTGAATCACTTTGTCAAGAAGAAGAGGAAGTAATACCAGAGGGCGGTAAAAACAGTCCCGGCGAAACACCTGACAAGACAAGCTGCCTTGTCAGGTGTTTTTTCGCGGGAAAGGGGCGAGAGAAAGCGCTCAAGATGGCATGCGAGGACCCCTGGAGAAAAAATTCATCTCGTCATTGGACTACCTGATTGCGCGGTATTTCCTTAATTCTCTCAAATCACAGGCCGGCCAAAAATGCGGGAGGGCGGAGGCATTGTATGACCGATTCTGAATAGGCTGTATCGGGGGGTGGTTTTATGCGCATACCCTGGGAGCTGGTGGCTTCCTTCGGCATCGGGGTGGTGCTGCTGTGTCTGATCGGGTATCTGCTGCTGGTGCCGCGGCGGTTCATGTGGCGGCTGCTGGCGGGCGGGGTGATGGGGGCGCTGATGCTCTGGGCGGTGAACCTGCTGGGCGCTCTGGCCGGCTTCTCCGTGGCCATCAACCCCTTCACCGCCATGGCCGTGGGTTTCCTCGGCCTCCCCGGCGCGGCGCTGGTGGTCGCGCTGCAATTGCTGCTGTAGGGGAGGGGGAGGGGAATGGAGAATGGAAAATGGAGAATGGAGAATTCATGAGGAAATCCTTGCGGATTTGTAACTGTTCAGTTCTGCGACAAACAGAGACTTGGCAGGCTGCGGGGGACGACCTCTCAGTCAGCCTAACGGCTGACAGCTCCCCTGGAAGGGGAGC
>CADCAS010000056.1:0-24867 GCA_902799465.1 uncultured Eubacteriales bacterium | reverse complement strand
GGAGCTGTCGCCGACGAAGTCGGTGACTGAGAGGTCGTTCCCCGTTGCCTCGGACAATCTCCACTTATCACAGCAGAACTGAATAGATACGCGGATTTCTTTGATTTAAAAGAGTATGAGCAAGCGATACAATACGGCTTACAGGGTTTAATCAAACAAATCCGCAGGATTTGCACCATCATTCTCCATTTTCCATTCTCGCTTCTCTCTCCCCCGGTATTTCCCCCTCTCTCCTTCGTTAAAAACCCCTCTCCACACCGGTTAGTTTTGTCGCTTTATTTGTCAGATTCCGTCACCACTTTGGGGTTTGAAATGTGGTATACTAATACTCCAGTAACGAGCGGGGAGTTGGCGGGCATGGTGATTTCATATGAGCGATTGTGGGACATACTGAAGGCGCGGAAGCTGACGAAGAAGGAGCTGGCGAAGCGGGCCGGCATCAGCGATTCGACCCTGCGGGTGATGACGCGGGGCGGGAACGTGAGCCTGGAGGTGCTGGGCAAGATCTGCTCGGCGCTTCGGGTGGACCTGGGCGACATCGCGTCGTTTGTGGATGTGTGATATGGACGGGCTGACGATTGTGACGCTGACGCTCGAGCAGGCGGAGGTGCTGTACGACACCCGCATGAAGCGGGACTTTCCCCCGGACGAGCTCAAGCCCTTTTCCATGATCCGGGACGCCGTCGGGCGCGACGAATACGTGTGCTACGGCGCGATGCACGAGGGGGAGATCGTGGCCTACGCCTTCTTTGCGCGATACGTCGTCAACGGCAGGGCGCTCGGGCTGCTGGACTACTTCGCCGTGGTGGAGCGATTGCGGGATCAGGGCATCGGCGGCGCGTTCCTGAATCAGCTGGCGGCGCATATGAGCGACATGGACGCGGTGATCATCGAGGTGGAGGAGCCTTCGCTGGCACGCGCCCCCGAGGAGCGGAACACCCGACAGCGGCGGCTGGACTTCTATCTCCGCTGCGGCATGCGCGAAGGCGGCGTGCAGGCCACGCTCTACGGCGTGGACTATCGGCTGCTGACCATGCCGCTGGGCGCGTCCATGGACCCCGACGGCCTGCGGTGGGCCTACGACGCCATCTATCGGGCTATGCTGCCCGAGACGCTGTATAAAACAATCGTCGACATTCATTGACAAAATCGGCTGTCGCGCCAAAGGGCGCGGCGGCCGATTTTTACCAGTGTAAAATGCCCCGCTGTGGTCAAAATAGTGTCAGACCGGGCGGCGAGCGCCGCAGGGTCGCACAATAACAGAAAGGGGTCATTCAAAATGGCGAACAACAATTCTTCCAACAGCTCCAACCAGATCAACGTGCCCGAGGCCCGCGAGGCCATGTACAACATGAAGCACGAGGTGGCCAACGAGCTGGGCATCACCCTGAACGACGGCTACAACGGCAACCTGTCCTCCAAGGATGCCGGTCACATCGGCGGCAACATGGTCAAGAAGATGATCGAGGCCCAGGAGCGCCAGATGAGCGGCAGCGCCCGCTGAGCGTCGCCGAAGCGGTGGCAGCGCTCCGTCCCCATTCCGCGCGTCGGAACCGGGACGGGGCGCTTTTGCGCGTTAAAAAAAGCATACTTTATGTTAGTATAAATAATTCTTGGTTAAAATAGTTTCAATGAGGTTAAAAATGTATTGACAACCGGGGAATCGCATGCTATAATATACCCAGAAAGCGGGAGAACAGAGGATTCCCCCAGAAGACAACAGGTCTTCAATAATAAAGACGGGAGGCGGTTCCATTGTACTACACGGAAGCACAGTTCAAGGCCTGCATTTCCCGTTCGTATACAAACTGAACATCAGAGCGGGACGAATTTCCAAGGTGAAAGAGATCCACACGTGAAGAGAAAAGGGATTGTTTTCACGGGAAATGCAGGCATCCCAAGCGCCCCGGTCACAGGGCGATTGCATAAAAACTGAATAACCCGGGTAAAAAAAGTTTCCGCCGACAGCAGATGTCGGCGGTTTTTCGTGTGGGAGGGGATTCGGTCGCTTTTTCAGTTGTCCGCGATCACCAAATCCACGGGGATGTCGTGCGCCTCCACGTCGAGGTGGGGGAGGAGCTGGAAGTCGTAGCACAGCGCCACCAGCGGGTGGTCGGGCTCGGCCTCCAGGAAGCGGTCGTAGAAGCCGCCGCCGTAGCCCACCCGGTGTCCCTCCGGGTCGAAGGCCAGGCCGGGCATGAGCACCAGCGCGGTCCTGTCGTCAGCCACGGGGCCGTCCCCGACGGGCTCGGTGATGCCGTAGTAGCCCGGTCCCAGCTGATCGTAGCTGTCCAGCCAGATGAACACCATTGCCTTGCCGATGACCTTCGGCACCGCCACACGCTTGCCGTCTGCCCAGGCCCGCTCGATGATGGGGTTGGTGCGCACCTCCTGGTTGAAGGACAGGTAGGCGTACAGGGACTTGCAATCCCGGTACTGCGGGGTGTCGAACAGCCTGTCTGCCAGTATGGCGCTCCTGCGCCCGATCTCGTCGGGCGTCAGGGCGCTCTTTTTCGCGCCGATCTCCCGGCGCAGGGCCTTTTTGTCCATATCTTACCTCTTCTTGTACAGCACCAGCTCGGGGTTTTGCCCGTCCTTTTCATAGGTGCTGATCAGTATGAAATCCATGCAGGCCAGCACGCCGAAGCAGCGCTCGCCGCCGAACGGGGATTCCAGCTGGGTCCCCAGATAGGTGGTCTGGTCGTCCAGAAATCTGGCCGTGCCGCCGCCGGGCAGCGGGTATTCCAGGTTCACAAACCGCCCCACCAGGGCGTTCAGCTTCTCCACCGGGGGCATGCCCTCGATGTGCAGATCGTTGATCTCCCCGATCAGCCGGGCCTTGAACGCCTCGAACTGGCCGTCGTCGCTGAGTTCGCTGTAACGCTTCCAGTAGTCCAGCCTGGGAAGCGTCTCTTTCAGATACGCGCGGGCCTGCGCCTCGGTGAAGTCCTGGCCGACCATGTGTCCCGCGCATACGTCGATCAGGTCGTCCATGTCGGAGTAGGTGTAGGTCCCGTCGGCGTAGCACCACTGGCAGTAGTGCTCGTTGGGGGTGCCGTCCGCGTCCCTGCCGAGGATGTTGTCCTCCAGCGGCATGCCGCAGCACTGGCAGAACAGCTTCTGCGGCGACCCCAGCAGCGTGTTGATGGAGACCTTGAACAGCCGCGAGAGCAGCTTCAGCGTGTCCGTGTTGGGCACCGTCTCGCCGTTCTCCCAGCGCGAAACCGCCTGCCGGGTCACGAAAACCTTCCCGGCCAACTCATCCTGGGACAGGCCCATGCGGGTCCTCAGATTATAGATGACATCCTGTGTATTCATGTGGCGCACCTCCTGTAGCTTCATTGTACTATGAAGCCGTCCGAAGCGCAAGCAACGCGCTGTTGCCCCTATACGCCGCCCCAGCCCTTCGCGACGATGTCCGCCCAGGCCTCGTCGTCGATCCGCTCATCCTTGAACAGCCTGCGCCGGTCCGCTTCGGTGATCGGGCGGATGATGCGGCAGGGATTGCCCGCGGCCACGCACCAGTCCGGGATGTCATGAGTGACCACGCTGCCCGCGCCGATGACCACGTTGCTGCCGACGGTGACGCCGGGGCAGATCACCGTGTTGCCGCCGATCCAGACGTTGTCGCCGACGGTGACCGCCTTGCCATATTCATAAGCGGAGTTGCGGGTGTCCGGGTGGATGGGGTGGCCCGCGGTATAGATGGCCACGTTGGGTGCCATCTGGCAGTAATCCCCGATGGTGACCTTCGCTACGTCGATGATGGTGCAATTGTAGTTGGCGAAGAAATTCCTGCCCACCTCGATGTGGCTGCCGTAGTCGCAGTAGAACGGGGGATTGATGAAGGCGTTCTCCGATTTGCCCAGCAGTTCCTTTACCACCGCCGCGATGCCCTCGACGGCCGCGCGGTCCATGAAGTTCAGCCGCTGGAGTATCCTGCGGCATCTCAGCATTTCCGCCATCGCCGCCTCATCCGCGACATAGGCCAGCTGTCTGTCGCGGCGCTCAATGTTGTTCAAGGGTGGTTCCTCCTAAACAGTATTTTACCGGGTTCCGCTCGATCCGCAGAAACGAAACACCCACCCGCCCCAAATCGATCGGAGCGGGTGGGGAAGAAGGCTTTACTGCTTAATGACTTACATCAGGGGATCCATGCCCAGCACGGGATGGCCCACCTCGGTCAGGTAGTTGAGCAGCTCCTCGGGGTCCTCGGTGCAGACGGTCTCATCGGCGATCATGTCGGTGAAGTTCTCGATGCCGTAGAGCTCCTTGGCGGACTCATTCAGGCGGTCGGCGATCTGCTCCTTCAGGGCCTTCGGCAGCCAGACGATGCGGGCCAGACCGCCCTCGGCCTTGATGAACTTCTTGGAGGCGATGAAGTGCTTGCCGTGGCCCATGAAGCCGGGGGTCTGCACGCCGCCGCCGGTCATGGAGGCCAGCTCGCTAAAGCTCATGCCCATGGGGGTCATGCCCACGTGCTCGCGGTTGACGATGACCACGCCGTTGGACAGGGGCTCGATGCCGCAGATGCACTCGAAGCAGCCGCAGGAGGTCATGGGGTCCTCCATGATGGAGTACAGGGTGACCTGCTCCAGCGCGCCGTGGGAGTACTTGTTGACGGCCTCGTTGACGTCCTCATAGCGGCCGGTGCGCTCATCGATCATGCGGTTCTTGGGCACGATCTGGCAGGGGCCGTTGGGGTCCAGCTCATTGGTGGCCTTGGCATCCAGCCAGGACACGGCGCCGCACAGACCCAGACGCTCGGGGGTGACGATGCAGACGTGCGAGGGGGAGAACGCCTGGCACAGGATGCAGGTGTAGAACACGTCCACGGACTCGTCGGTCATGCTCTTGAGGCGCTCGTCGCGCATGTCGAAGGTGTGGTTCGCCTCGGCGCGCAGCTCCTTGACCTTCTCAGGATCGGTGTAGATCTTCACCTGGCACTTGTCCACGACGGTGTCGTACTCGGACTTGATCTTGGCGTAGAGCACCTCGCCGATGTGCTTCGCGCGGAAGCCGGCGTCGAAGGAGGCGTTGGACACGCGGATGCGGATCATGTCGCGCTGGCCGGTGTGCATGACGCCCTCGATGCAGTTGAGGAAGGAGTGGAACTTGCGCTCGAACACGCCCTCAAAGTCGGGCTGCATGGTCTTGCCGGCGACCTCGACGATGTAGGCGATCGGGATCTTCGCGCCCACCTCGAAGGCGTCGAAATCCGGGCCCTCCAAGGTGATGGAGTGGTCCTCGATCTCGTGGGCCTCCTTCATGCGGACCAGCTCGACGCAGTCCACGCGGGAGCCGTCCATCTCGATGCGCATGTCCTTCTTGCGGATGATCTCGCCCTCGAAGGCGGAGGAGAAGGCCACGGGGATGTCGATGTTGGTGACCTTGATCTTGATGTCGCGGGCCTCCAGGGAGGTCTCGATCCAGTCCTTGGTGTTCTTGTAGACGATCAGGGACTTGGGCACGGGCCAGGTGGAATCGCGGTCGTCGTTGGTGATGACCGGGAAGCCCATCTTGATGGCGCCGGCGCCGCAGGCCACGACGATGTCGTCCACGGGTGCGTAGGCGTTGACGAAGGCGAAGATGCGCTGCATGGTGTACTCATGGAACGCGGCGGCGTCGCCGGGCTGGGTCGCGCCGAAGATGAAGGTGGCGCGGCACACCAGGGAGATGACGTGGCCCACGGCCCAGATGTCGGGACCCACCGCCACGCAGCGAACGTTGAAGCCGGTGGTCATGCCGGCGGAGTGCACCTGGTCGATGATGCCGCCGATCATGAATACGAAGATACCGCGGGACTGATAGCCCTTCACGGTCTCCACAGCCTCCTCGACGGAGGGGGCGGGGCCGATCATGACCACGAAGCCGGGGATGTCCCGGGTGACCAGCGGCACGCCCAGCTCGCGCACCTCGGCGTCGGAGAAGTGGCCGTGATACTGGGTGTTCTCATAGGGGGTGGGGGTGCGGGCATACTTGCAGGCCTCGATGACCTCGGCTGCCATGGCGGTGGCCACGCCAGAGTCGAAGATGGACTTGGTGCGGTTCTCGCGGGTCATCATGGCGCGGATCTTGGCAAGCGCGGCCTTCAGTTCGCCCAGGGTGGTGACCTTGTCGCCCAGATAGGCGTAGATGCAGGCCAGGAAGTAGGCGGTGTCGGGCATCTGCATGGGGGCGTCCTCGCCCAGCTCGGCGATGACGGCGTTCAGCTCTTCCTCAGCCTTGAAGTACATTTCGTCAGAGCCACGGAATACGGTTTGAAACAGTCCCATGTATCTTTACATTCCTTTCATGTTGTAGTTCGGGTGGGTCGGCGGTCCTTCGCAGCCCGCTTTGAGGGGCCGCAACTGTCGGAGACCGTCCGACGGCTTCTATATCGCTTTCTCCGAATCCATCCGGGCCTTGATGGCGCGGATCTCCTCCACCGTGCGCGCGGAGGTGTCGTAGGGGGACACGCCCCGGCGGTCGGCGTCAATGACGTCGGCGTCGTAGTGGATGAAGCCCAGCAGGTCCTCCTCGGGGATGCGGGTCTTCAAGAACGCCTCATCCGCCTCGTTGCGGACCTTGTTGGCCACCACGCGGACCCGGTGGATGCCGATGTCGGCGGCCAGCTTCTTGACCTTTTCGTAGGTCTGAATGCTCCGCGCGCCGGGCTCGATGACGACGATGAACTGGTCCATCATGCTGGCGGTGCCGCGGCCCAGATGCTCGAGGCCGGCCTCCATGTCCATGATGACCACGTCGTCCCTGCGGAACACCAGCGACGACAGTATGGCCTTGAGCATCACGTGCTCGGGACACACACAGCCGGAGCCTCCCGTCTCCACCGTGCCCATGACCAGCAGCTTCACGCCGTTGATCTCCCGGGCGTAGGTGTCGGGGATGTCGCTGACCTGGGGATTCATTTTGAAGAACTTGTTGAGGTTGTTCGCGCCGGTGCGCTCCTCAACCAGCTTGCGCATCTTGGAGATGGGGGTGATGGCGTTGACCTCCTCCTCCGAAAAGCCCAGGGCGAGGCCCAGATTGGCGTCCGGGTCCACGTCAGCGGCCAATACGGTGCGTCCTTCATCGGCATACAGCCGCGCAAGTACGGAGGACAGGGTGGTCTTGCCGACGCCGCCCTTCCCGGTGATGGCTACTTTCATAGGTCGATATATCCTCTCTATTGGAACCGGGGAGGGGAAGGGGGACGTTTTCATTCCCCATTCCCAATTCCCCATTCCCAATTATTACAAACTCATCAGATGGCCAGCTTCTCGCGCTTCTCCTCGATGACCTCCATCATGCGGTTGCACATCTTGTCCATGTCCAGCTCGACCTCAAAGTGCGCGCCGACCCAGTCCTCGATGTCATGCTGCAGCCACTGCTCCACGCCGGGGCCGCCCTTGGTGTAGGGGTTGACGCCCAGGAAGGTGGTGATGCCGGTGGAGACGACGTAGTTGCCGATGGAGACGGCCTTCTCGGACATGTACTCCGGCGCGCAGCCCACGACCGGCAGGTCGGAGATGTCGATATCGCCGGGCCAGTCCTTGGCCAGGTCAGACACCAGGATCATCATGCGGGAGATGTCCACGCAGGAGCCCATGTGCAGCACCGGGGGAATGTCCACCAGCTCGCACACGCGCTTGAGGCCCTCGCCGCAGAGGTTCTTGGCTTCCTTGCTCATCAGGCCGGACTTGGCCGCGGCCTGGGCGGAGCAGCCGGACACCACGCAGATGATGTCGTTGGCGATGAGCTTCTTCATCAGCTCGATGTGGGCGTAGTCGGGGCGCACGCGGGGGTTGTTGCAGCCGACCAGGGCCACAGCGCCGCGCAGCACGCCGGAGCGCACGGCCTCCACCAGGGGCTTCAGGGTGCCGATCTCGTTGACGTGGCTGTTGGTCACGCCGTCCAGCTCCTTCTTGATGGCCTCGACGGAGTAGCCGACGGTGGCGTTGGTCTTGAGCTTCGGGATGTGCACCAACTCCTTGTTGCGGTTCTGGAAGTTGCGCACGGCCATCTCAACGATCTTCTTGGCGTTGGCGCCGGCGTTCTCCTCGTGGAACTCGATGTACTCGGAGTCGGGCATCTGGGCGATGGGGGAGGTGGTGATGAACTTGGTGTGGAAGCACTTGGACAGGGGGCCCAGGGCGGGGAAGATGCACTGCACGTCCACCACGATGGCCTCGCAGGCGCCGGTCAGCACCACGTTCTCCTGGCTGAGGAAGTTGCCGGCCATCGGGATGCCGTGGCGCATGGCGACTTCATTGGCGGTACAGCAAACGCCGCAGACGTTGATGCCCTTCGCGCCCATCTCCTTGGCCAGTGCCACCATCTCGGGGTCCTGCGCGTAGAAGACGACCATCTCGGACAGCGACGGATCGTGGCCGTGGACGACGATGTTGACCATGTCCTCTTCCATGACGCCCAGGTTGGCGTTGGTGTCCACGGGCTTGGGGGTGCCGAACAGCACGTCGGAAAGCTCGGTGCCCATCATGGAGCCGCCCCAGCCGTCGGACATGCCGGCGCGCAGGGACTGACGCACCAGGGCCTCGGCCTTGGAGGAACAGCCCATGTGGGTCATGTGCAGGGACTGGGAGACCTCGCGGTCGATGGCGCGGGGCTCGATCTCGGCGTCATGCCACTTCTTCTGGCGCACTTCGGGCGCGCGCTTCAGGAAGCGCTGGACGCCGAAGGGCTTGCCGTACTCCAGCAGGCCGATCTCGGCGACCTCGTGGGCGATGTCGTAGATGTCGCGGCCCTCGGTCTCGACATCCCACTCCTTCGCGATGCGCTTGAGCTTCTCGGCGTCGGTCACCTTGTAATCGCCGTCCTCGCGGGCGAGGTACAGGGTGTGGGCGATGGAGCGGCCGTGGTCGGAGTGGGTGGCCGCGCCGCCGGCGGTAAACTTCAGATAGTTGCGGCCGACGATGCCGTCGCGGTCGCAGCCGCAGATGCCGCGGGGAGCTTTGGGGGTGATGCGGCAGGGACCCATCGTGCAGATACGGCAGCAGATGCCCTCCTCGCCGAACTTACAGTGCGGGGTCTGATTCTTGGCGCGCTGCTGCCAGGTATCGGCACCCACCTTCTGCGCGGTTTCGAGCAGTCGGTTGGTCGCAGCTTCCATCTCTTCAAGAGTGATGAAGGTGTTGGTGATCTCGCTCAATGTTACTTCCTCCCAATACTATAGTTGGTGATATGAAGCCTGTTTCATGTCCCCCCGAGGATGCGCTTTCGGCGGCGTTTTTTGTCCGCGTCCGCGAACAGGTCCTTCCGTTCGCGGAGGGCATTTCAGGACAAATGGCCCGCCCAAATCCGTCGCCGTTGGATTGAAACACACATTCGGCTGGCCCGGGGCCCAGATGTCATAAGACGCAGGAAATCGGCTCCTTTGATCCCTTCGGACCCTGGAGCCTGCTTCCCGTTCAAGACCTTGTGAGCCAACCATGGCTAATACATATTTTATCAAATGCCTCTAACAAAGTCAATGGTCATATCCCCCCATGGGGCATTTTTGTGTTAAAAATAATAGTGCTTCCTTATTGACGGCGCTGTACAAATCCGTTACAATAGAGGTATGAACGCGCATGCTTTTTGGGCGGACAGGCCATACTGTTGCGTGGAGGTGATTCCATGAAGAGGCGGCATGACCCCTCGGAGGACGCATTCACGCAGGCGGCTTCGGCGACGGAGGCCACGGGCCTGGTGCCCGCGCTGACCGACGAAAACGGCGAGGCGGCCGAGCGCGCGCTGTACGCGGTGCAGCCCGAAAAGCGTCGCGGCAAATGATGCAGGGCGGGTCCATGACCCGCCGGAGAGGGTGATATTTACATATGCAAGGCATGTCGAGGCGGCTGCTGGCGGCGCTGCTGGCGCTCGCGCTGGCCGCGGCGGGACTGTGGTGCCAGGCTTTCGCGGAGGACGACTGGCGCACGAAGCTGCGCGACGCCTTCGGACTGACCGAGGACTACGCGCCCGAGGTCACCGAGGCCCCCGCGACGACGCAGGCCCCCAAGGCCACGAAGGCGCCCAAGGCTACGAAAGCCCCCAAGGCCACGAAGGCTCCGAAAAAGACCAAGGCCCCCAAGGCCACGGCGAAGGCGCAGTGGTCCGATCCCATCACCGATCCCCAGGAGATCGTCAACTACCTGGCGGCCTACGGGCGTCTGCCGGACAACTTCATCACCAAGAGCGAGGCCAAGGCCCTGGGCTGGGATTCCAGCTGGAACTACGTGGGCGACGTGGCCCCGGGCAAGTCCATCGGCGGGGACCGCTTCGGCAACTACGAGGGCCAGCTCCCCAGCGCCAGGGGCCGAACGTGGTATGAGTGCGACACCAACTACAAGGGCAGAAAGCGAGGCGCGACGCGCCTGCTGTACTCCTCGGACGGCCTCTACTTCTACACCGACGACCACTACAACACCTTCACCCAGATGTACCCGGAGGGATAGCGATGATCACACTGGACGGAAGCCGCATGACCGATAGGGCGTCGATGCACGCCGAACTGAAAGCAAAGCTCAGGCTGCCCGACTACTACGGCGGCAACCTCGACGCCCTCAACGACTGCCTCGGCGAGCGCCGGGAGCGGGAGCTGGTCGTCATCACCCGCGCCGGGGATTTCCTCGAGGACTGCGGCCCCTACGGCCTCAGCCTCCTGCGCGTCTTTAGCGACAACGGGCTGCAGGTGCTGCTGGACTGAAAAAACAATTGAGGTATCTATTCAGTTCTGCTGTGATAAGTGGAAATTGTCCGAGGCAACGGGGAACGACCTCTCAGTCACCGACTTCGTCCTCCCCTTCCAGGGGAGCTGTCAGCCGTTAGGCTGACTGAGAGGTCGTCCCCCGCAGCCTGCCAAATCTCTGTTTGTCACAGGACTGAACAGTTACCAATTGAGAATGGAAAATGGAGAATGGAAAATGCCTGCGGGTGAGCGCGGTTGAGAGTGAACAGCGGAGAATTAAATGGATACTGGCGCTGTTTGATTGAGAGCGCGACAGCTCTTATATCAAAAGAAATCCGCAGGATTTCCACAACCATTTTCCATTCTCCATTTTCCCTTTTCCATTCTCTCAATTACAACGGAGGTATAGCGCTATGTCAAACATCCCCACCCCCCACATCAACGCCCCGGAGGGCGCGTTTGCGCGGACCGTGCTGATGCCGGGCGATCCGCTCCGCTCGAAGTTCATCGCGGAGACCTATCTGGAGAATGCCGTGCTGGTGAACAACGTGCGCGGCGTGCAGGGCTACACCGGCGAGTACAAGGGCAAGAAGGTGTCCGTGATGGCATCGGGCATGGGCATGCCCACCATCGGCATCTATTCCTATGAGCTTTTCAACTACTACGGCGTGGAGAACATCATCCGCATCGGCTCGGCAGGCGCGCTGTCCCCGAAGCTCAAGCTGCGGGACGTGGTGGCCGCCATGTCCGCCTACACCGATTCCAACTACGGCCACCAGTTCAGCTTCCACGGCACCCTGGCCCCCTGCTGCTCCTATGAGCTGCTGGACGGCGCGGTGAAGGCCGCCGAAAAGCTGGGTCAGCCCGTCGTGCCCGGCCCCATCTGCTCCTCCGATGCGTTCTACGCCCAGGGCGCCTACAGCTCCACCCCGATTTTGCAGAAGCTGGGCGTGCTGTGCGTGGAGATGGAGGCCTATGCCCTCTACCTCAACGCCGCCGCCGCGGGCAAGAACGCCCTCGCCCTGCTGACCATCTCCGACAGCCTCGTCACCGGCGAAAGCCTCCCCGCCGAGGAACGCCAGACCAGCTTCACCCGAATGATGGAGATCGCGCTGGAAATCGCGTAGGGACAGAACGATACAGATGCTTTTCGACATTGCGAGAGGCGGGTGTTCATTGATGAATTGGGAATGGGGAATGGGGAATGGGGAATGACGGTACAAATCCTCCGGATTTGTTTTGATTCCAACGGTTCATGCGGCGTATGTATGATGGCACTCGGGTTCTTTAATAAAAAGAAATCCGGTATCTATTCAGTCCCACTGTGATAAATGAGGATTGGCGGGATGACGAAGGACCTCATCCGTCAGCCCTTCGGGCTGCCACCTTCCCCAGAGGGGAAGNNTTCCCCTCTGGGGAAGGTGGCCGGAGCGAAGCGGAGGTCGGATGAGGTCCCCCGTCACCTCGCTAAATCTCCATTTGCCGCAGGACTGAACAGTTACGAAATCCGCAAGGATTTCCACATGGATTCCCAATTCCCAATTCCCAATTCCCCATTCCCCATTCCCCATTCAACCCAAATAGGTTTATCCTATTCAACTCACGACCAAAGAGAAAGGACGGATACACTATGAGCAAGAACCTTTCCCGCAGGACCTTTCTGAAGGGCGCTGCCGCGAGCGTGGCAGGCGTCGCGGCGCTGGGGCTGACCGGGCTTCCGGCCATCGCCGAGGGCGAGAGCTGGGACGTTGAGACCGACGTGCTGGTGGTCGGCGCCGGCGGCGCGGGCGTGTCGGCGGCAGCGGAGGCCGCGCTGGCGGGCGCGAAGGTGCTGGTTCTGGAAAAGGGCGGCATCATCGGCGGCACCACCAACTTCTCCGGCGGCGTCATGCAGGCCGCGGGCACCAAGTACCAGAAGGAATTCACCGCCTATCAGGACGACACCCCCGAGAAGCACGCGGCGCTGTGGATCAAGTCCGGCGAGGGCACCGTGGACGAGGAGCTGGTGACCGACCTGGCCAACGGCGCGCCCGGCCACATCGACTGGCTGGCGGACGTCTGCGGCATCAAGTGGACCAGTATCTACGGCCACTGCCACATCCCGTATGTGGAGGATGAGCTGATGGCGGATCGCATCCACGTCTACGAGGGCGGCGGCGGCATCGGCTCCGGCGGCATCTACGTGCAGGCCGTGTGGGCCGTGGCCGAGCAGAACGGCGCGGAATTGCAGCTCAACACCGAGGTCAAGCGCCTCATCCGCGAGGACGGCGTGGTGACCGGCGTGGTGGCCGCGCAGGGCGACAAGGAGATCCGGGTGAAGGCCAACAAGGGCGTCATCCTCTGCACCGCCTCCATCGACCACAACGAGGAGATGGCCAAGCGCCTCAGCCCCCAGCAGTACTACGATCTGAAGAATTCCCAGGTGCTCAGCGCGGTCACCGACACCGGCGACGGCATCCGCATGGGCATGGAGATCGGCGCGGACATCTCCGGCATGGGCGGCTGCATCGACTTCTGCGCCAAGACCGGCGCGGCCACCAACAACCAGATCCCGCTGTTCCCCAGCTTCATCGTCAACCAGAAGGGCTTCCGCTTCGTCTGCGAGGACGCGACCTACGCCTATCACTATCGCGCCATCTTCCAGCAGACCATGCAGCACGATGGCCCCACCTACATGATCTTCGGCACCAGCACCTTTGACGATCCCGCCACCGTGTGGACCGCCGAGACCGCCCAGGCCGACGTGGACGCCGGAGCCCTGCTCACCGGCGAGACCATCGAGGACCTGGCCGCGCAGATCGGCGTCCCGGCGGCCAACCTCAAGGCCCAGCTGGACATGTGGAACGCCTACGCCGAGGCGGGTGAGGACGCCCAGTTCGGCCGCAAGACTGGCCTCGCGCCCATCACCGGACCCTTCTTCGCCTACAAGAACGTGGCCGCCAACCTGGGCTCCCTGGGCGGCCTGAAGATCAACACCAACGCCGAGGTCATCGACGTCAACGGCGACGTGATCCCGCACCTCTACGCCGCGGGCCTCAACGCCGGCGGCTGGATCGGACCCTACTACCCCGGCAGCGGCACTGCCGTCATGGGCACCGTTCACTGGGGCCGCAAGGCCGGCGCGGCGGCAGCGAAAAACTGACCTGCTCAAAAAAAGACGCCCTTCGGGGCGCCTTTTTTTAATTGGGAATTGGGAATTGGGAATTGGGAATTGGGAATGGTGGTGGAAATCCTTCGGATTTCGTAACGATTCAGTCACCCGGGAATGACTCCCTCAGCTCCCTCGGAGAGGGAGCCTGGACGGGAGCCTGGACGGGGCCCCAAAAGCCTCCCTCTTTGAGGGAGGTGGCCCGCGAAGCGGGTCGGAAGGAGTCCGCGACTGAACAGTTACCGGATTTCCAGGATATGATGCGGCGGATCAGGTCTGAAGGGATAAACGGGAATTGGGGGGACCTCTCAATGCAGTAAGTCCCATTCCAACACAAAACTGAAGAACTGAGACATCCTGTCTTCTGTATCGCTTCAATCAAACAAATCCGTGAGGATTTGTACCATCATTCTCCATTTTCCATTCTCCATTCTCCATTCATCAACCCCGCCATATCTCAACGGTATGAAGCCTGCCGCTCCCTCGCCTCCTATCTTTTTCCCACGTTTTACACCCGACGGTTGAAAAGTTCCCACAGACCCATGATAATGGTATGTAATGTGGATACGAGGGAGAGATGGGCGATGGCGCGGGTGCGGCTGGTGGCGATGGACATGGACGGGACGCTGCTCAATTCGGAGCATGTGACCACGCCCTACACGCGCGCGGTATTGAACCGGGCGGCGGAGGCGGGGTGCGTGCTGGCGCTGTCCACAGGCCGGGCGCTTTCGGAGCTGCGGGCCCATCTGGAGGCGGTCCCGGCCATCGGCTACGTCATCGGCGAGAGCGGCGCGTGCCTGTACGACGTGGCGGGCAAGAGGGCCCTGCGGCAGGTGGTGCTGGACGATGACGAGGTGGACGCCGTGCTCAAGGCCGCCGAGGGGCTGGACCTGATCTATCAGGTCTTTGTGGACAACCAGTCCTACATCCGCTATGACGACGCGCCCTCCCTGGAGCCCTATCACATCGCCGGTTTCGCCGAGGCGTTTCAGACGGGTTCCGTGACCCATGCGGACCTGCCGGGACTGTGCCGTCAGAACCGCGGCCATGTGGAGAAGGTCAACCTGTATTTCAGCGCGGATGCAGACCGGTTGACCTTCCTTCGGCGGATCGAGGGACGACCCCTGGCGGTCACCGGCTCCATCGGCGTGGGCGCGGAGGTCTCGCCGCTGCACATCGACAAGGGCACGGGGCTTAAGCTGCTGTGCGAGCATCTGGACATCCCCATCTCCCAGACCATGGCGGTGGGGGACGGAGGCAACGATCTGGAGATCATGTCCGCCGCGGGCTTTGCGGTGGCCATGGGCAACGCCATCCCCGAGCTGCGCGCCCTGGCCGACGCCGTCACCGAGGACAACGACCACGACGGTGTTGCAAATGCCATTAGGCGCTATGTGCTGGAGGAAGAGATTTAGGGTCGGGACTGTCGCATTCTCCATCAAACAGCGTCAACCGCACTCCCTCAGTCACGCTGCGCGTGACAGCTCCCTCAAGGAGGAAGCCTGCAGGGCTTATGCGCGTTCCAAAAGGCTCCCTCTTTGAGGGAGCTGGCCGGCCGAAGGCCGGACTGAGGGAGTCCGTCCGAAGGGGCATCGCGCTCCACGGCTCCCACATTTTTTTCCACGATTCTCCCAAAAACAATTTCCTTTTTCGATGGTTTGTATTATAATAGAATGACAGGGCTACGGACCCGCGCGGGCGCGGATGAGCGGAGGTGGATACATGGCGCGGCTTGAGGGGTTCCTCAATTCCATCGGCTCATTGTTTACGAATCTGTTTGAGCATCCCGACTGGCACAACGTGGTGGACGTGGCCATCCTGGCGGTGCTGATCTATTACGCCATCAAGCTGGTGATGCACACCCGCTCCAATTCGCTGTTCAAGGGCATCGCGGCGGTGCTGGTGATCGCGTGGCTGGCGAGCGCGCTGCATCTGAGCGCGGTGAGCTGGCTGCTGACGCAGCTCATCAGCATGGGCCTGGTCGTCATCGTCATACTGTTTCAGCCGGAGTTTCGCCGGGGCCTCGAGCAGATCGGGCGCTCCAAGCTGATGCGCCGGGTGATCGGCCTGCCCGGAAAGCAGGAGCCGGAGCGCGTGGAGTCCTCGGTGGCGGAGATCGTGCGGGCCATGAGCAACATGAGCCGCAAGAAGATCGGCGCGCTGATCGTGGTGGAGCGCCACACGGGTCTGGGCGACGTGATCGAGTCCGGCACCCGGGTGGACGCGGAGATCTCCGCGCCGCTGATCGAGAACATCTTCGAGCCCAACACCCCGCTGCACGACGGAGCCATGGTGATCCGCAACCGGCGCATCGAGGCGGCGGCGTGCATACTGCCCCTGTCCGAGGACATCACCATCAGCCGCGACCTGGGCACCCGCCATCGCGCCGCCATCGGCATCACCGAGACCACCGACGCCGTGTCGCTGATCGTCTCCGAGGAGACGGGCATCATCTCCATGGCCCGTGAGGGGCGGCTGACCCGCCACCTGGACGGGCGTTCGCTGACCATACTGCTGACCGAGCTGTTCACCCCCGACCAGAGCATGTATTCCTGGATCGGCACCCTGCGGAGGGAGGCGACGGACGATGGAAAATAAGCGGCCTGAAGCTGAACAGCCCCGTCCGGAGCAGACTGAGCGCCGCGGGCGCTTCGCCGGGCGCATGGCCTGGCTGGGCCGCAGCGTGTGGGGCGCGCTGAGCCGCAACGTCTGGCTCAAGCTGCTGTCGCTGCTGCTGGCGATTCTGCTGTGGAACTACGTCATCTCGACCAACACCTCCATCACCCGCGCCAAGGTCGTCAACGGCCTGACCGGGTATGTCACCGGCCAGACCACCCTGAGCGCCAACCGCCTGGCGCTGCTGGACGACCCCACCGAGGCGCTGAGCAACATCTCCGTCACCGTGGACGCCCCGCAGACCTACTACTCCCGGGTGTCCGCCGACAACGTGCTGGTGTCGCTGGATCTGTCCAGCGTGCGCACCGCGGGGACCCAGGAGGTGCCGCTGCGGGCCACCTCCACCTTCGGCAGGGTCACCGAGATCGTGCCCGAGGCCCTGCGGCTGACCTTCGAGGCCCAGGACTCCCGTTCCGTGCCCATCAACACCGTGTTCTCCGGGGACGTGCTGGAGGACTACTGGTACAACGTCACCCGCGTCAATCCGTCCTTCCTGACGGTATCCGGCGCGGCGTCGGTGGTGCGCAGCATCGGCTCCGCCAACGTGTACGTGGACGTCACCTCCAGGGACGCCCCCTTCACCCAGGCGCTGCCCTACGGCCTGTTCGACACCGCCGGAGCCGAGGTCGCCCAGGGCATGCTGAACCTGTCCTCGTCCTCGGTGTCCGTCAGCGTGGACGTGTATCCCACCAAGGACCTGCCCGTGTCCACCGACCTGGCCAAGGTCGTCACCGGCCAGCCGGGGGAGGGCTACGTGGTCCAGTCCGTGACCATGCAGCCGGATGTGGTCACCGTGGCCGCCGACGCGGAGCTGCTGGACGGCCTCACCGAATTGATGATCGAGCCCGTTTCCGTGGAGGGCGCGACGCAGAGCTTCACCGCCCGCGCCGCCATCTCCCAGCTGTCGGGCCTTCGGAACGTGTCCAGCGAACAGGTCTACGTCAACGTGGTCATCTCCGAGGCCAGCGTGGTGGGCCGGGTCAAGGACATCTCCGTGCTGGTGTCGGGCAAGGCCGCCGGGCTCAGCGTGGAGTACAGCCCAATGAGCGTCATCGTCACCGGCCCCCGCAGCGACATAGAGAACCTCCAAAAGGAGGGCGTCTACGTCAGTCTCGACCTCTCCGGGCTCGGCCCCGGCACCTACGAGATCGTCCCCGTGTTCGACCAGGACCGCTATCCCAACGTGGAGTTCAAGCCCGAGCACGAGACCATGACCGTGGTGCTGACGGAGATAGGAGCCGAGTGAAAAGGGAATGGAGAATTGAAAATGGAGAATGGAGAATGAGGTGACCGGCCGGTCCTTTCGGTAAACTGAGCGTTCGTCCCCTGATCCTCGTTGCGTTCATGTCGCTCAAAGCAGAGCATGAATCACAAATCAGGAAATCCGAAGGATTTCAACCGCCATTTTCCATTCTCCCTTCTCCATTATCCATTATTTCTCACCATTGTTTGTCTTAGGAGGATTCATCTATGACCATCACCGCCTATTCCAGCGCCATCGTGGACACCATGCTGGGGTGGCTGAAGGGGCTGGCGAACTGGGTGCTGCGGCTGTTCAATCTGGCGGGCGGCTCGGGCGTGTCGCCGCTGCTGTGGCTCTCGCAGAACTGGCTGAAGCTGCTGATTTTGTTCATGATCATCGGCGTGGCGGGGGATGTGCTGGTGTGGCTGATCCGCTGGCGTCCGCACTGGGTGTGGTTCCGCAAGGAGCGCGTCATCGTGGACGACGAGCGCTTCTTCGACAAGTCCGACATCCGCGAGGAGCTGGAGCCGGACGACGACGAGCTGCTGGAGAAGAACTGGGCGGAGCGCGACTACGTGGTGGCCAGCACCCTGGTCAGCCGCAGGACCCGGGACAAGGGCGCGGGCAAGCGCCGCCCGATTTCCGGCGGGGATTCCGCTTCGATGCAGCGGGGTGAGCGCCGCCGCAAGCCCGGCATGGACGCCGCCCCCGACGCCCGCACCCGGCGGCCCCAGAAGGCCAGCGAGGTGCCCATCCCCGATCAGAAGGACCTCTTCGGCCTGGACGGCAACCGCCCCGGCGTCACCGATTTCTACGAGGACGAGGTCTTCAACGTCAACAATCTGCCCATATCGGGCGACAAGGAATGACACAGGCTGGAGGCGTCCCAATTGCAAAAGCGCATACTCTGCTTCGGCGATTCCAACACCTGGGGCTACATCCCCACGGGCGGCCGCTATGACGAGCACACCCGCTGGCCCATGCGGCTGGGGGAGCTGCTGGGCCCCGGCTATGCCGTCATCGAGGAGGGCTTCCACGGGCGCACCTGTGTGATGGACGACCCGGTGGAGGGCGGCTTCAAGAGCGCCGTCCGCTACCTGCCGCCCTGCCTGATGAGCCACAATCCACTGGATCAGGTACTGGTGATGCTGGGCAGCAACGACGCCAAGCGCCGCTTTGGCCTGACCCCCATGACCATCGGCCAGAGCATGGCCCAGGTGGTCAGGACCATCAAGAGCTACGGCGCGGATGAGCTGGGCAATCCGCCCCACATCGTCATCATCGCGCCGCCGCCATTCCTGGACAATCTGATGGAGACCCGCCACGCCGAGTGCTTCGGCGAGCAGGCCATCGCCGTCACCCGGGACCTGGTGCCGGAGCTGCGCCGCGTCAGCAAGCTGCTGCGGGTGGACTTCTTCGATGCCACCCCCTGCGCCGAGGTCTCCCGCATCGACGCCGTCCACATGACCGCCAACGGGCATCTGCGGCTGGCGGAGGCGCTGGCGGAAAAGGTGAGACAATAGGCATCAGGCATCAGCCGGGGTCACGGCAGGCCCTGGGTTTTCTGTTGGAGCTTGTCGGTACAGCTATGGCATCCCGATTGCATGCCATCAGAAGAAAAAAGGTTTGCCGCAGCCTGACTGATGAACAATGCCTGAAAAATGAATGTCGCATTACATTATAGATACAGGAGGTCACAGCATGCTGAACTTTACCCACTGCGTGCCCACGAAGTTTGTGTTTGGGCGCGGCGCTGAGAACGAGGTCGGAAAGTATCTCCGGGAGCTGGGCGTGAAGAAGGCGCTGATCCACTATGGCGGCGGGTCGGCGGTGCGCTCGGGCCTGATCGGACGGGTGGAGCAGTCCCTGGACGCGGCGGGCATCGCGCACGTGGCGCTGGGCGGCGTGCAGCCCAATCCCCGGGACACGCTGGTGTACAAGGGCATCGAGCTGGCGCGGCGCGAGGGCGTGGACTTCATCCTGGCGGTGGGCGGCGGCTCCGTCATCGACTCCTCCAAGGCCATCGCCCACGGCACCTGCTACGACGGCGATTTCTGGGACTTCTTCTGCGGCAAGGCCAAGCCCGGGACCACGCTGGCCTTCGGCGCGGTGCTGACCATGTCCGCCGCGGGTAGCGAGTCCTCCAACAGCTGCGTCATCACCCAGGAGTCCACCAAGACCAAGCGCGGCCTGCGCACCGAGCTGAACCGCTGCCGCCTGGCCTTCATGAACCCCGAGCTGCCCATGACCCTGCCGCCCTACCAGATCGCCTGCGGCGCCACGGACATACTGGCCCACATGATGGAGCGCTACTTCACCTCCACCGAGGCCGTGGACCTCATCGACAGGATGGGGGAGGGGGCCATGAAGGCGGTCATCGACGCCGCCCGCGTGGCCGTGAAGCATCCCGACGACTACGATGCCCAGGCCCAGCTGATGTGGGCCAGCACCGTCGCCCACAACGACACCGTGGGCGTGGGCCGCGTGCAGGATTGGGGCAGCCACCAGATCGAGCACGAGCTCTCCGCGCTCTACGACGTGGCCCACGGCGCTGGCCTGGCGGTGGTGTTCCCCGCCTGGATGCGCTACCACATGCACAGGGACGTGGCGCGCTTTGCCCAGTTCGCCGTGCGCGTCTACGGCTGCGACATGGACTTCATGCATCCCGAAAACACCGCGCTTCGTGGCATTGAGGCCCACGAGCGCTTCCTCACCGACATCGGCATGCCCATCACCCTCAAAGCCCTGGGCGCGAGGACCGAGGACATCCCCGCCCTGGCCGCCAAGACCAAGAAGACCAACCCCGACGGCACCACCGGCGGCACCTTCCACATGACGGTCCAGGACATCGAAGCCATACTGCGCATCGCCGACAGATAAAGAAAGGCCTTCCCCCATACCTTGCCGGGGAAGGCCTTTTACAAAAAGTTGAGCGCAGATTCGCCTTGCTCAAGGGCTCCTCTGCGCTCGGGGGGAAGAAGAAGGTTGGGTAAAACCTTGTCGATCGTTTCAATCGACAATTCATTATAGCATTTTGCTAAACTGATTAAAATAGAGAAATTGATAATAAATTAGGGCGAAATTGTGGCATCTGCCGCAAATTGGCCCGATACCGAAGCGAAAATGTAACTGTTCAGTTCTGCGACAAACAGAGACTTGGTAGGCTGCGGGGGACGACCTCTCAGTCAGCCTTTCAGGGGAGCTGTCGCCGACGAAGTCGGTGACTGAGAGGTCGTTCCCCGTTGCCTCGTACAATCTCCACTTATTACAGCAGAACTGAATAGATACGCGAAAATGAGAGAAATGATGCGATAATTCTCATTGTGATAGAATTTGAACCTTTTCTCCATTGACCGGAACCCGCCGACAGCCGCAATAATAATTGTGCGCAACCCTCTGCGGGTGAATCATTGACATCCTCGCCCAAAGATTGTATAATGTTACACACAGTATACAAAAGGGGTGGATCATCATGCCGAGGCCGAAGGGTTCCAAGAATAAGAAGAAGGCGGTCGTGGTCGTCGAGAACGTGGACGAGCGGATCGCCGCCGCGGAAGCGGAGATCGCGTCTCTGACCGAGCAGTTGAAGGCGAAGAAGGCCGAGCTGAAGGACCTGAACAAGGCGAAGGCAGAGGCCGACAGGCTGGCCGCGCAGCAAAAGGCGGAGGCGGAGCAGGCCAAGCTGCTGGAGGCCGTCGCCGCCAGCGGGAAGAGCATCGAGGAGATCATCAGCCTGCTGAACACGGAGGGATAAAACATGGCGGCGATCCAGTGTGGGTCGTCGCCGTGTCATTACCGCCAACGCAAGAGGGGGCACAGAGCATGATCATAGAATGTCCCGGCAATACCCGCCTTCAGGACTATCTCCTCAAGCAGGGGATACACCTGCTCACCGCCTGCGCGGGCAGGGGCAACTGCGGGAAGTGCGCGGTGCGGGTGCTGAAGGGCAGCGCCGCGATCAACACCATGGACCGCGTGTGGTTTACAGAGGAGCAGCTCAGCCAGGGCTATCGGCTGGGGTGTCAGGTCTATCCCGGAGAGCCTTTGACCGTGGACCTGCTTCGGGATTTCTGAACGCATCAAAAGGGGCGGCAGCTGCCGCCCCTTTTGATTGGTTATCTGTGCTTTCTTCTGTTTTTCCGCTCGTACATCATCGCGTCGGCCTCCTGCACGCACGTATCCAGGGTGCGTCCCTCGGCGCTTTCCGCGCGGACGATGCCGACGCTGAGGCTCAGCTCGAAGGGGATGTCCTCCCGCTGGCGGGTCTGCTCCACGGCCCGCTGGATGTCGGCCTCCAGGGTGTGGGCTTGGCCGGTGGCGACCACCAGGAACTCGTCCCCGCCGTAGCGCATGATAAAGGACCCCGCCGCGCAGGTATCCTTGAGGATATCGGCGGTGGTGTTGATGGCAAGGTCGCCCATCTCGTGACCGTAGCGGTCGTTGATGGTCTTCATGTCGTCCATGTCGATGAACAGCACCTGGGCGCTGCCGTCGGAATCCAGGAGGCTCTGGTAGGTCTGCCGGGCGTAGCGCTCATAGCCGAAGCGGTTGTAGAGCTGGGTCAGGCTGTCGCGGACGTAGAGGTTGCCCAGCTCGTCGTTGAGCTGCCGCAGCAGGCACTTCTTGCGCACGTTTTCGATGGCGATTGCCAGGAAATTGAATATGGACTTGTGCAGATTCAGCTTGGCCGCCTCGCTGATGCCGTTCATGGCGATGTAGCCGATGGAATAGGTGTTGTAGTGCAGCGGATAGAACACCAGGAACCGCTCCCGCTCGGTGATGGCCTCGGGCAGCAGCTGGTCGGTGGGGAAGCGGTCGTGGCGGTGGCGGCTGTCGCCGCTGCGCACCGTCTCGCCGCAGGCGGCCAGCACCACCTGGTCTCCGAAGGCCTCGGAGTCGTGCTGCCAGTGCTTCTTCTCGTAGTTGTCGTGGTAGTAGTCGTTGATGCACAGGTAGCTGTTGTCGCAGCCAAAGATGCGGTGGTTGTGCTCCACGATGGTCATCAGCCCCGGCAGGTCGTCGGCTTCCAGCAGCGACTCGGCCATCTCGTCCTGTAGGATGTAGAAGTTCTTCAAAAAGCGGGTCTGCTGGAAGTAGCGGTTGCGGATGTACCCCGGCTGGGCGGAGATGCGGCAGCCGCAGGATTCGGAGCAGACCAGCTGGTGCTCGAAGGGGATGAAGGATTTGGTCTCGGTGCCGTCGATGCGCCGGATCAGCGCCTCCATGGCGGCGTGCATCAGCCGCTCATAGTCGCGGTTCACGGTGGACAGCCGGGGGCTGGACAGCTCGGCGCTGGACACGTTGTCGAAGCCGGTGACGATCACGTCCCGGGGGATGGCACAGCCGTGGTCGCCCAGCACCTCCATCAGGCCCAGGGCCATCTCGTCGTTGGCGCAGACGAAGGCGTCGGGCAGGGGCCGCGCCTCGGCAAGCCAGCGCTCCGCCACCGCCGCGCCGTCCGCGGTGCGCCAGGTACACGCGATGATCTCCATGTCCTCCGGCGCGATGCCGTTGTCGCGGCAGGCGTGCAGAAATCCGTCCCGGCGCTGCGCGCCCTCGGGACAGCCGTTGTCCATGATGCCCGTCAGGTAGACCAGCCGCCGGGCCCCGTGGGCGCGGATGACGTGCTCGGTGATGCCGTACTGGGCGCGGTGGTTGTCGATGCTCACCAGCCCGCAGCCCTCGATGGGGCAGTCGATGCTCATCGCCGGGATGCCCGCTGCCAGCACCCGCCGGGAAATGGCCTGGCGCATCGGCTCCAGCACGATCTGACTGCCCTGGATCAGCAGCCCGTCGAAGCGGCGCAGGTCGGCCAGGTCGAATATGGCGTACTCGCTGCGGTCGTTGGCGTTGCCCTGGTCCTTGCCGAAGCAGTCAAAGACGCGGATGGACACGTTGTCGTGCTCGTCCACGAACTGCCTGAGGCCCTGGAGCGTCTTCTCCACCAGCTCATAATTCCAGTCCGCGGTGAAGAACGCGATGCGGTAGTCTATCATGACCTTCATCCCTTATCCCGGCACTACTTCCGAAAACCGATAATTACGCATAATACCACTATAAACATTATACTATGTCAGCGTTGAATTGTCCAGTGTTTTGTGAAGATCGTGAAAATCAGAGCCGCGGCGGCTATTGAAAACCCCGCGGCAACGTGATATAATATAAACATAACATAACGACGGGAGGGAAGGACATGACCCAGTACACCGCCGCGGGGAATGACCTTCCCCTGGCCTCGAAGGAGGCCCAGTACCAGCTGGCGTCCCGGCTGGTGGATCACCTGCGCCTGGGCGAGGCCATCCGCGTGCTCGAGGCCCTGGGCGATTACCGGGACAGCCCGAGCCTGCTCATCGAGACCCGCAGGCTGAAGGCCTACGCCGACCAGGAGGAGGCCAAGCGCCAGGCCGAATGGCAGCGCTCCAGAGAGGAGCGCAATGCCCGGGAACGGGAGGCCGAGCGAAAGCGGAGAAAGCGCCTGCTCATCGCCCTCGCCGCCGCGGCCCTCGCCGTTTGCGCCATGTGGGCGACGAGGGGGATGTAGGGTGGAGAATTGAGAATGGAAAATGGAGAATGGAGAATGGCGGTGCAAATCCTGCGGATTTGGTAACTGTTCAGTCGCGGACTCCTTCCGACCCGCTTCGCGGCCCACCCAGGCTCCCGTCCAGGCTCCCTCTCCGAGGGAGCTGTCAGCCGCAGGCTGACTGAGGGAGTTGAGGGAGCTGTCAGCCGCAGGCTGACTGAGGGAGTCACACCTGGGCGACTGAATAGTTTCCGGATTTGTTTGATTAAATGTATCTGTTCAGTTCTGCTGTGATAAACAGTGATTGGTTGGGACAGGGGACGATTCCCGAAAATACCAGTCTGCTACAGGAGTGAATGGTTATCGAATCTGTTTGGTGGATACCGTGCGACCGAAACGATTCCATTGAATCAATGAAATCCGAAGGATTTCCACCATCATTCTCCATTTTCCATTCTCCCTTCTCCATTAAAAAAACCACTGGAGCGCAGCGACTGCGCTCCAGTGTGTTTTTATCGTGTGCCGGGCATGGCACACATCTAACCGGTGGAAGTCCGGTCGCGGGTATTTACCGCCAAGCGTAGCGAACCGCAAGCTGCTGGTGGCAACGCCAG
>CADCAS010000055.1:7047-28741 GCA_902799465.1 uncultured Eubacteriales bacterium | reverse complement strand
CACGTCAAATCATATTTCGATCACCCCACGCTGGCTCCGTATCGGGAACTGGATGAGGACACCATCGAAAATGGCAATATTTAATTGCCGGAGTAATAATAGCAATACACTCACTCTGGAAAAGTGGTATTTGTTGAATTAGGAATTAGGAATTAGGAATTGGGAATTGGGAATTGGGAATTGAGATAGTGGCTGCCGCGCACTCTGTAACAAGGGCGGTCAATAAGCCTGCCCGATATTGATGCCATATGTACGTCTCAGCATGCGCTACATTGCCGCTTCAGCGCAGCCAGGCCGTTTATAATTCCCAATTCCCAATTCCCAATTCCTAATTCTTTCCGATAGATTCCCGAAGCGTTCGTTTCCATCATTGTACCAGACTCCGCCCCGTTTGTCCATGTGACGGGGAAATGACGAATACCCTCTGTTTACTGCCATGATCGCCCAACAATCTTCACACAGGCGCTCCACCGATACCCTTGAAAATGTGACAACAATGTGATATACTATGCTAACATTCGGGAAATGTGCCCGTGAAGTCTGTGAAGCATGGCCGCGGCCTCCAAAGGCCGGGCGGAGGATAGAGATGAAGAGAAGGATCATGGCGGTCCTGCTGGCGCTGGCGCTGATGTGCGCGGCGCTTGGCGGGGTCGCGGCGCTGGCGGAGGACGGCGCGGCGGAGGAGATTCCCGCCGCGGTGGAGGCCGCGCCCGCGCCTGAAGCGGAATACGAGGTCCCGGCAGTCGAGGAGATCCCGATGGTCGAGGAGGCCCCGGAGCTGCCCGCGGAGGAGGTCTCCGGGGCGGCGCTGGAGCCGGAGGAGACCGGCGACGCCGAGCCCGAACCTGAGCCCACACCGGAGCCCGACCCGGCCCAGACGCCGGAGCCCGAGACGGCCCAGGTCCTGACTCCGGAGGCCACCGAGGTCCCGGTCCTGACCCCGGAGAACGCCGAGGCGGTGGACCCCAGGGACTGCCAGCACCCCGTGACGGTGGCAGTGCTGGACCGCGACGTCGCGGGCGTCCACTACGAGGATCTGCACGACGGCAGCCACCGGGTCGCCGGCAAGGGCGTCCTGGCCATGGTGTGCGCGGACTGCGGCATGGTGGTCAGCCGCCGGGACGAGTACGTGGAGAAGTGCGCCTACGCGGAGTCCGACGAGAACGGCGCGGCCTGCCGCTACTGCGGCCACGTGCGCGGCGACGACGGGCGGCACATCCACGAGTTCACCGGCGCGTACCACACCTTCACGGGCGACCTGCTCCAGGCGTCGCCCGCCCAGGATCAGCCGGAGCTGTACCACATCTGCAAATATCAGAAGACCCAAGCCCGCAAGTGCGCCCGCTGCGACGCCTACGAGACCCCCCAGGACGTGACCGGGGAGACCGTGGACGCGCGGGAATACCACAGCTGGAACGCCGATGGCCGCTGCCGGGTGTGCGGCTACGTGCGCAGCTGCGCCCACGACGGCGCGGTGTTTGAGAACACCTGGACCGAGGACGAGCGCTGCACCTTCGTCAACGCCTCCGTCCACGCCTATTCCGCCGTGCGCTACGCCCAGCGCTGCTGCGCCCTGTGCGGCGAGCCGCTGGACAACGCCTCGGTGACCCGGGTGACCGAGGACCAGCCCCACCGCTTCGTGGACGGCACCTGCGCGGACTGCGGCTACGTCAACGTCTGCGACCACCCGGACCTGATCTATACCTATTCCTATGACCCCGACGCCACTGTGTATGCCCCCGTGGACGCCCTGTATCACCGGGCCTACGGCGACGGCGTGCGGGTCACCGGCGAGCGCTGCCCGGACTGCGGCTTCGTCCGCAACGGCCTGCGCCAGCACGCCCCCGGCGACGGCACCGTGGTGCTGCCCCATCGCTTCGACCGCGACGGCGTCTGCGCGGACTGCGGCTATAAGGCCCAGGCCGACCCCGACACCTGCGCCCATCCGCAGGAGTACCGCATCGGCCTGGACGCCTCGGACATCGACGCGCTCAAGCGCTCCTGCCGCTACGCGGTGGACGCCGGGCAGAGCGACGAGCACGGCCACGTGCTGCGGGTGGAGTACGACGCCAGCTGGGTGTGCGCCCTGTGCGGCCACCGGGAGGACCTCAGCGGCGAGGCCCGGACCATCGTGGTCTCCGAGCCCCATCACTTCCGCAAGGGCTACTGCGTCACCGCCGGGTGCGGCTATCGCTGCCCCCACAGTCAGGTGGACGGCAACCGCCTCGAAGGCAGCGCCTTCTACGAGTACGACGGCGCGGAGGGCCACTACCTGACCCTGCCCACCGTGGCCACCGGCACCTGCGCGCTGTGCGGCGAGTACGTGAAGAACCACACCGTCAGCAAGGAGCGCGGCCCCCTGCAGCCCCACAGCCTGCGGGACGGCGTGTGCCGCATCTGCGGCTACGCCTGCGATCATCCCACCGACCAGATCGTGAAGCTGCTGCCGGTGGAGCAGGAGGTCTGCGAGCCCTGCAGCGCCGCCGAGCACACGGTCCGCCTGGAGCGGGTCACCGAGACCATCTGCATGGCCTGCGGCTACACCCTCTTCGAGGAGGTGGAGGTCCTGGGCGAGACCCTGCGGCCCCATCGCTTTGAAGGCGGCGTCTGCGCGGAATGCGGCTGCGCCGAGGACGGCAGCGCCGCGATCTCCCCGGACGCCTACGCCGCCCTGCCCGCGGAGGCCGTGCTCAACGGCGTGGCCGCGGCGGACGGACTGAACATCGTGGACGCCTGCGCCCGGGTGGGCGACGCCCTGCAGCCCGGGGTGGACGCCGGCAGCGTGCGGGTGGAGATCGAGCACCTGGACCGCCTGCTGGACGACGACGAGCTGGCCCGCCTGGCGCGCCTGCCTCTGCGGGAGCAGCTGCTGGTGGCCCAGTGCTTCCTGGGCTTCCGGGACGCCGTGGCGGAGGCCACCTCCGGAGATGCCCGGCTGCTGGGCAATGCCGCGCGCACGCTGATCGACAGCGTGCAGGGCCGCCTGGACTGCATGGACGCCGACGACCGCAGCGCGCTGGAGGAGACCCTCCGGCGGGACTTCCCCATGACCGCCCTGGAGGTCGGCCCCGGCGTCACCGCCGAGGTGTTCAACATCGACCTGCGCATACAGGCCAACGGCACCGCCGTCCACGACCGCTACAGCTTCCGGGACACCGGAAGCGCCTGGACGCTGACGGCGATATCGACCAGGTGAGGGAAAAGGGAACAGGCAAAAGGGAAAAGGAACAGCGTAAGACAGCAGGGGCGGCGACATGCCGCCCCTGCTTTTTACGCGGCAGCCGTTCCCCGTCCCCCGTTCCCCTTTTCCCTAATCTCCTATTCTTCACCAAATTTAACCGCAAAAGTCACAATATTGTGATACAATACACCATAGAATTGTAATAATTTTCTCCAAATGGGATGGATTTCGGTGAGATACGACGTTTATCTGTTTGACTTTGACGGCACCATCGCCGACACGGGCGAGGGCATCCGCCGCAGCGTGGCCTACAGCCTGGAGCGGCTGGGGTACGAAGTGCCGGAGAAGGCGGTGCTGGACCGGTTCATCGGGCCGCCGCTGCACGACTCCTATATGGCGCTGTGCAGCATGACCGACGAACAGGCCGAGCGCGCCATTCAGGTCTACCGGGAGCGCTACCTGGACATCGGCTTGTACGAGTCCTGGCTGTACCCCGGCATCGCCGAGCTGCTTAAGGCGCTGCACGACGACGGGGCCTGGGTGGGCCTGGCGTCAGCCAAGCCCCAGATGATGGTGGAGCGGCTGTCGGAGCGCTTCGGCATCGCGCCGTACCTGAACGTCATCTCCGGCACGGGCCTGGACCGGCACAGCGCCGACAAGCGGGATCTGCTGCTCAGGGCGCTGCCCGACGGCGCGGACCGACGCCGCGCCTGCATGGCTGGCGACCGCCGCTTCGACATCGAGGCCGCACGCGACCTGGGCATTACCGCCGTGGGCGCGAACTACGGCTACGCCCCGCCCGGAGAGCTCCGGCAGGCCGGCGCCGACGTGGTGTTCGACGACGTGGCGGCCATGGCAAAGTGGATGCTGGGCGAAGGCTGACCGGGAAGCTGAAACGATATCAGCAGGGTTTCCCGAGTGACGCGGGAACGACCTCTCAGTCACCGACTTCGTCGGCGCCAGCTCCCCTGAAAGGGGAGCCAGGAGAGAGGACGGGCAATGCGTCAGCCTTGGCTCCCCTTTCAGGGGAGCTGTCAGCCGGCAGGCTGACTGAGAGGTCGTCCCCCGCTGGGCATACAATTTCCAAAAACCGGATCAAAAGCGTGAACCTGAACGGGGTTTCATGCGTCCAATAGGGGATCAAGGCAAAATAAGCCGCCCGCGCCAGGCGCGGCGGCAAACCATAATTCCCAATTCCCCATTCTTATAAGAGGTGTGATCAATGGCATACGATAATCTGTGCATGTACTGCTTTGAGGATCTGGGCGGGCACAGCACCTGCCCCCATTGCGGCAGGGATTCCCATGCCGCGGTGCCGCAGATCCAGATGCTGCCGGGGACGCTGGTGTACCACGACCGCTTCCTGATTGGGCGGGCGCTGGGCCAGGATTCCTCGGGCATCGTCTACGCCGCCTTCGACACCAAGAAGGAGAACAAGCTGCGCATCCGGGAGTACCTGCCCCGGGAGTACGCCGAGCGCCTCAACGACGGCTCGGTGGTGCCCCTGGCCGGCAAGGAGGACCAGTACGACGCCGGCATCCGCAAGCTGCGCGCCAGCGTGGAGGAGGAGCAGGAGCCCCGCAAGCGCCACTTTTTCTTCGAGGAAAACGGCACGGCCTACATCGTGCAGCGCAAGACCGCCCCGGCACAGCCCGCCGAGGAGACCCGGCGCCATCGCCGCGACGACGAGGAGGAGCCCCGCCGCGGGCGCGCCGTGATCATCGCCATCGTGGCCGCGCTGGCCGTGGTGGCCGCCGCCGCGGGGCTGATCTTCGTGTTCAACGGCTCGCTGAACAACGCCAAGGACGTCACCGAGACCCCCACCCTGAACCCTAACGAGGTCTGGGTGCCCGCGGAGTCCCCCACGGTGACCCCCTACGCCTCCCCCACCTTTGCCGCGCTGGTGGACCCGGACCTGTCCTGGATGGATTACACCTTTGAGGACGCCAGCGCCGCGCCCGTGAGCACGCCCAACACCGGCAGGACCTCCGGGAACACCACCCGCGCCACCGCCGTGCCCACCGCCACGCCGAAGCCCACCGCCGCGCCCACCCTGTCGGGGAACGCCTCGGGCTACAGCACCGTCAGCGGCAATTCCTCCCGCGCGGAGATCAAGCGGCTCCAGCAGAAGCTGGTCACGCTGGGCTGGATGCACTACACCGAGATCACCAGCCAGTACGACGAGACCACCCGCGAGGCCGTGCGGAGCTTCCAGCGCTACATCAACGCCAACTACGCGCCGTCCTCCCGGCTGGCCGTGGACGGCATCGCCGGTCCCAAGACCCAGCAGTGGCTCTACGAGACTAACGCCACCCGTCCCACCGCCACCCCCAGGCCCACGGCCACGCCCAAGCCCCAGGTGGCCCCGGTGCCCGACGAGGACGCCGTGGTGGATTCCAATTCCAGCGCCAAGAAGATCCGGGCCATGCAGCGGGAGCTGATCCTGCTGGGCGTGCTGCCCGACGGCGCGGACTCCGGCAAATTCGACGCCGCCACCCGCTCGGCGGTAAAGCGGTTCCAGAACCGGGTCAACCAGCTCCAGGGCTACGAGGTGCTGGAGGTCTCCGGCAAGATGGACGCCCTGAGCATGGCCTTCCTGGACTACTACGTGGACGAGTGGCGCGCCATCCAGACCGCCACCGCCACCCCGTCCCCGAAGGTCACCGCCACCCCCACCCTGACGCCCACCGCCGCGCCCACCCAGTATGAGTCCGAGAAGGACCCCTCCACCGTCAACGCCAGCTCCTCCAAGGATGCGGTGCGGGCGCTGCAGGAGTCGCTGATCGCCATCGGCATGCTGCCCGAGGGGGCCGACGACGGCATCTACGGCGCGTCCACCGCCCAGGCGGTGCGGCAGTTCCAGCAGTGGGTCAACGACCGCCGCAACGAGCAGACCCTGACCGTCAGCGGCGAGGCGGACCCCCTGACCCGGTCCTATGTGCGCTACTGCCGCCAGAACGGCATGCGCCCCAACGCCACCGTCGAGCCCACCGCCACGCCCACCCCGACGCCCACCCCGGTGCCTACCATCGCGCCGGACCCGGAGGACGCGGTCATCGATCAGAGCGCGGCCCGCTCCGACATCCGCATGGTGCAGCAGCTGCTGGCCGACGCGGGGCTGCTGTCCCGCCGGGGCATCGACGGCGTGTACGGCCGCGGCACCGTGGAGGCGGTGAAGGCCTTCCAGAGCTATGTCAACGCCCACGGCGGCGAGCTGGAGGTCAGCGGCGTGGTGGATCAGGCCACCCTGGCCACCCTGGAGTACTACGCGGAGAACGGCATGACCGTCCACGACGAGGAGGAGACCCCGACGCCCGCGCCGACCGCGACGCCCACCGCCGAGCCGACCGCCGCGCCCACGGTCGAACCCACCGCCGTGCCCACCGCTACGCCTACCGCCGTGCCCACCCCGACGCCCACCGCCGCGCCGACAAACACCCCTGAGCCGACGCCCCAGGCGGCGGTCCTCGAGGGCATCGACATCGACATCGGCGGCACCCGCTTCGAGGGCGAGACCGTGGAGATCGAGGACGCCAGCTTCACCGTCCGCTGGACCGTGGAGGGCGCGGTGGACGGCTACTACGTCTACGTGGCCGACAGCGAGGGCAACGCCGTGGTGGCCGCCGAGGACATCGACGCCACCAGCTTCAAGGTGGACGCGGCCCGCATGCGGCCGAACGAGCCCTACACCCTGCGCGTGGGCGCGCGCCCCGAGGGCGGCGACGCCGACGACATCGTCTGGCAGACCGCCACGTTCATCAAGCCCGAGACGCCGGCCGAGCAGCCCGCGCCCGAGCTGATCACCCCCACCCCCGCGCCGCTGCCCGGCGTGGGCCACGTGGAGACCCCCGAGATCGACGTGCAGGGCGCGGAGAACGAGGACGGCGTGATCGAGGTGGAGGGCAGCAGCTTCCGCATCCGCTGGCACGCCGAGGGCGACGTGCAGAGCTACAACGTACAGATCACCGACGGCAACGGCGAGCTCATCGCCAACCAGGCCGGCATCGCCCAGACCGAGCTGACCGTGAAGGCCAGCCAGATGCGGCCCGGCATGGTCTACACCATCGCCGTGGGCGCGATCCCCACCAACGGCAGCGGCGACGATGTGGCGTGGAGCAGGACCCGCTTTGCCCTGCCCGCCCCGGCGGCGACGCCTGTGCCCGTCACGCCGGTGCCCACCGACGCACCCACCCCCGTGCCCACCCCCGCCGAGGTGGGACGCCCCACCGTCACCGTGGGCGGCTCCGGCTACCAGCAGGACGGCGTGCAGTACATGACCGACTCCAAGATCATACTGAGCTGGGGCGCGGAGGGCAGCGTGGACAGCTATATCGTCTACGTGGAGAACCAGGACGGCGAGCGCCAGAACCTGGGCGCCACCACCGACACCAGCCGCACCGTCTCCACCGCGAACCTGCCCTCGGGCATCTACACCGTGTACGTGGGGGCGATACCGAGCTTCGGCACCCAGGAGGACGCCCAGTGGGGCGTGGCCCGGTTCGGCATCGGCAGCCCCGAGCCTGAAGCGCCCGAGGATAAGCCCGTCGTCGAAGCGCCGGAGGAACCCGACGAGCCCGACGACGAAGCACCCGTTGAGGACGACGCGCCGCAGGAGGATGGGGGAGACGATAACGTCACCCCCATCCGTGCGGATGCGGACCCCGGGGCCATACAGAGGCTCCAGATGCAGCTGTACCGCCTGGGCGTGATGGCCGGCGAGCCCGAGGAGGGCGTGCTCGACGAAGTGACCCTCGAGGCCGTGGCCGAGTTCCAGTCCCGCGCCAACGAGCAGTACGACGCCGGGCTCCCCGTCCTCGATCCCTACGACCCCGACGCCGTGGTGGATGTGGAGACCCTCTCCTGGATCGCCAGAGGACTATGATATGACACAACAGCGCAGGGACGCCGAATGGCGTCCCTGCGCTGTTGTGTCATGGCTCCTGCCGTTCCCTCTCGCCTCCCAATTCATTCGCCAGCGTGAACGCCAGGATCATCGCCCCGCCCACCAGCTGGAGGGGGGTGACGGGCTCGCGCAGCAGCGTGAGGGAGAGTATGACGGCCACGAGGGGGTCGATGTAGCTGAGTATGGCGGCCTCCTGGCCGGGGAGGGTCCGGAGGGCGGAGAAGTACAGCACGTAGGCCAGCGCGGTGTGGACCAGGCCCACGCACAGCAGGCAGGCCCAGCCCGGCCCCGTCATGGGCGCGAAGGACAGGCCCTCCGTCAGCAGCACGTAGGGCAGCAGCACCGCCGCGGCCCCGGCGAACTGGAGCACGGTGCGGTCCAGCCCGGAGACCCGCTTGAGGAACTTGTTCATCAGCACCACCGTGGCGTACAGCGCCGCCGCCGCCAGCCCGAAGGCCACGCCCTTGAGGTGCTGGCCCGCTGACAGCGCGCCCACGTTGATGACCAGCACCAGCCCCAGCGTGGAGCCGACAAAGCAGACCACCTGCCGCAGGGTGAGCCGCTCCCTGAACAGCACCGGACACGCCAGCATCACGATCACCGGCGCGAAGTAGTAGCTCAGCGTCGCCACCGACACGGTGGTGTACTTGTAGGCCTCGAACAGGAATATCCAGTTGAAGCCCATCGCCGCCCCCGACAGCAGCAGCAGCGGCAGCTCGCGCCCCATGGCCCTGAGGTCCGGCAGGCGGCCCCGCGCCCCCTGCAGCGCCAGCAGCGCCGCCAGCGCGATTCCCGCCCTGCACAGCGCCACCGCCGCCGAGGACAGCGGAATATTGCGGACAAACACCGATATGGTCCCGTAGAGACACATGGCGGTGATGATCTGGAGTTTTGCTTTCATATGATTAGGGAGTAGGGAGTAGGCAGTAGGGAGTAGGGGGAGTTACGGCGCGGCCTTTGCGTTCTCTTGAAAGCATGGCGTTCCATGCGCGGCTGCGACTGCTTCTGATCCCTATTCCCCATCCCTCCATGTCGCGTTACCATTCGCCCTTCACTCTATTTGTAAATTGGGATTTGGCGGGGAGAATTAGGAATGAGGAATTAGGAATTAGGAATGAATAGCAGCTGCCGCGCGTTGTAGGGGCGGCCAATGGCCGCCCGCCATATACCGATACAATACAGACTACCTGGCGGGCTGCGCATCGCCGCCCCTGCGCAGCCTGGCCATTTATAATTCCTAATTCCTCATTCCTAATTCCTCATTTTTCATTCGACAAATCCCCATTTGTCTCATAGGCTGTATGCCAGCAGGTTTACCGCTCCATCGCCTCGCCGTACGCTGCGAAGGCCTTGACGCGGGCGTTGAGGTCGGGCCACTTTTCGGCGGACTTTTCCGTGAACAGGCCGTCCTCGGGGTTCGCGGTGGCGCGCCACTCGTGGGCGATGAGGGCCCAGGTGGCCTCGTAGAGGTTGGCGAACTCGGGATCGCGCTGGGCCTCGCAGACGAAGGACTGGCGCGGCTGGTTGATGTCCTCGCCGCTGATCTGGAACAGGTTGTACCGCTCGCACAGGGCGCGGAGACGGCGGAGCTGTGCGCGGGTGTTGCGGCTGGGCATGTAGGTGATGGCCTTGTAGCCCAGCTTCGCCACGTACTCCACCAGCTCGTCCAGGAAGTCGTCCTCGAACTTTTGGGCCCGCTTGTCGCCGGTGACGCTGTCCCCCACGTCGCCCAGGTAAGCGTAGGCGGGGATCGCGCCGATCTCGTCGGCCAGCTTCAGGATGTCACGCACGTCCGGGCACTCCTCGTCGGCGTCGATGTAGAAGCGGCTGATGAGCTGGCTCTTGATCCAGCCCAGCAGGTCGTACATCATGTGGGGATTGGCCTCGTCCAGCAGATAGCCCTCGATCTTCCGGGAGATGGGCAGCTGAAGCTCGTTCTTGATGAAGTCCACCAGCTTCTGTCCCTTGCCGATGACGTCGATCATCCTGTAAGCCAGGGCGCTGGACAGGTGGCGCTCGGTGACGGAGCCGCCCCTGGCGTAGTTGGACAGGGGCAGCACGTCGCGCTCAAAGTCGATTTCGATGCCGTAGCGGCCCATCATCTCGTTGATGGCGGCGACCATGCGGCGGTTGCGGTCGTTGCGCTTCTCCCGATAGGGGGCGAAGAAGGCGTTCAGCCCGGCGGCCCTGTCGTGGGGTACGCCGTGGAGGGTCATGTAGACGATGCCCTTCTGGTCGGGGTTGTTGAGCTTTTTGTCGCCGAAGGGGGTGTCCCTGAAGCTGACCCGGCACTCCAGGCCGATGGTCGCGCCCATGTGGGCGGCCTTCGCCGCGGCCAGGAATTCCTCCGCGCCGGCGATGGAGTCGTGGTCCATCAGGCCGCAGGTGCAAAGCCCCGCCGCACGGGCAAACCACACCGCCGCCGTGGGAGAATAGGGCGAGAAGGAGTAGGTGGTGTGGATGTGGTTGTTCACGTCGCGGCCCACCGGCGGCAGCGGCTCCGTCTCCATCAGGGCCTTCAGGTTCTCCAGGCCGTTTTCAGCGTTCAGAAGTTGAAGCAGTTCCTCGCGGGATTTGGACATGGGGATCATCCTTTCGTGTATAGTCGGGAATGGAACAGGGTGCGGTTTGGTCGATGAGGAGGAATTTGCCGAATTGAGAATGGAAAATGGAGAATTCAGGCAGAAATCCTTGCGGATTTCGTAACTGTTCAGTCCTGTGACAAACAGAGATTTGGCAGGCTGCGGGGGACGACCTCTCAGTCAGCCTAACGGCTGACAGCTCCCCTGCTGTCGCCGACGAAGTCGGTGACTGAGAGGTCGTTCCCCGTTGCCTCGGACAATCTCCACTTATCACAGCAGAACTGAATAGATACCGGATTTCTTTTAATGGACGGCAGATTGGCGGCACAACGCTGATTATACTGTATAATCCGACAAATCCGCAGGATTTGCACCACCATTTTCCATTATCCATTCTCCATTTTCAATTCTCCAGCCATCGCCTCCCGAATCGCGCGCAGGGCTTTTCGACGAGGTAGGTGGCGAGGGTGGCGACGAGCAGGGCCACGGCGAAGCAGGTCAGGGTGTAGTGGAGCTGCCAGGGCATTTCCCCGGCCATGTTGGGGTTTTCCGGGGAGAGGTAGGGCGGTATGCGCCACTGCTTCAGCCGGACGGCCATAAACTGGTGCCAGATGTAGAAGTTGAAGCTGATCCCGGACAAAAAGCGCAGCACGGGATTTTCCATGCACCGCCGCACCGGCCGGAAGGTCAGGCTCCCGCCCAGCAGGAAGGCCGCGCCGCAGGCGGACAGGGACCAGCGCCACCGAAGCTGACCCGCCCGGATGGCGTCGTAGCCGGAGACGCCGCTCTGCTTTCTCAGTATGGCGATGACGCCCCACGCCGCGGCCACGGCGACCACACTCCCCGCGGCGGCGATCAGCCCGCGACGCCGCTTCACCTGCGCCAGGCGCGCGTAGAGGTGCGCGGCCAGCATGCCGTTGGCGTAGACGACCAGCATGTTGGGCAGGCGGTTGACAAACAGCGTGGTGTCCTGGAGGGGCAGCGTCCACAGGAACATGAAGCTCAGCCCCGCCCCGGTCATGACCCCGTAGGTCAGCAGGGGCTTGCGCCGGAACGCCGGGGCCAGCGCGGGCAGGATCAGGTAGAACTGCACCTCCACCGCCAGCGTCCACAGCACCACGTTCAGCAGCGAGGCGTTGTAGGAGAAGCCCCACAGGTCGTGGACGAAGAACAGGTGGGCCAGCAGATCCCGCGCCAGCCGGGACGGATCGTTGAAGCCGGGGTCGGTCACCGCCAGTATGAGCATCACCAGCAGGCACAGCCAGTAGCTGGGCAGGATTCGCAGCGCCCGCCGCAGATAGAACTGCCGGGGCGCGCGCTCCCTCCCGCAGGCATAGGGCAGGTAGGTGAGAAACCCGGACAGCACCAGCATCAGGTCCACGAACATGTAGCCCGTGCGCACCCAGGGGGTCAGGTCCAGCCGAAAGCCGCCCAGGGTCAGCACCGGCGACAGCCAGGACTGCTGCCAGATGTGGTAGGCGCCGATGAAGGCCACGCACAGCACCCGCATCAGGTCCCCGGCGGCGGCATAGGCGGGGTCGGGACGACGCGCGCTCACGGGTGAGGAATGACCGCCCGGAACGCGCCCTTCAGGCCCGGGGCCGTGCAGAGGAAGCCGCCCTGCATGTCGAAGCGGAAGGGGTCGGAGTAGATGTCCGAGACCGCGCAGCCCGCCTCCTCCAGGATGACGATGCCCGCCGCCACGTCCCAGGCGTGCAGGCCCATGTTCCAGTAGGCGTCCTGACGCCCGCAGGCGGTCTGGGCGATACACACGCAGGCCGAGCCCTCGATCCGCGCGCTGCCGGCGGCCAGGGCCACCCGGTGGAAGCGCTCGAGATTCGGGGTCTTGAGCAGAGGGCTGGAGGCCGCGATGTCGGCGGTGATGAAGGCCGAGGCCAGCTCGTTCGCGTCGGAGGGGGCGATGGGCTTGCCGTTGCAGAAGGCCCCGAGGCCCCTGCCCGCCGTGTACAGCTCGTCCCACTCCGGCAGGTAGATGGCCCCCGCCAGCGACTCTCCCCCGCGCGCCAACCCCACCGAGACCGCGTACAGGCCCAGGTGGTGGATGTAGTTCACCGTGCCGTCCAGGGGATCGCAGACCCAGCAGTATCCGTCGCCGTTCAGGATCTCCGCCACCGCCGCGTCGTCCAGACCGTCCTCCTCGCCCACAAAGCGGTGCTCCGGGAACGCCGCCTTCAGGCGCTCCGCCACCAGGCGCTGGCTCTCCCGGTCCGCGTTGGTCACGAAGTCGTAGGCGCTGCCCTTGTGCTCCACGTTCAGCCTGTGATGGTCCGAAAAATGCTTTAAAAACTGTCCTGCCTCCCGGGCGATCTCTCCCGCCGCCCGGACAAATCCGTCGTTCATGCCGCGTGCCACCCTTTCTGGTGCTGTTGTGAGGGGACTGTATTAGTTTGGAGGCGAATGATCGTGCTGACAGACAAATTGGGATTTGTCGGGCTTTGCCCGGCAAATCCAGGGAGTAGGGAGTAGGCAGTAGGGAGTAGGGAAGAACGGCAAATGAACGGCGTTCCAGTGGAAAGAAGAACGTCAAGCATCGCCGGAGCCCTTCAAGAACGCGATGGTTTCAACAGAAGTCGGAGGCTGTGCCGCAGCTCCCCCTACTCCCTACTGCCTACTCCCTACTCCCTGAATATGCCTCCACAAAGTCCCACCTACCATTATAGCAGGATGCGGGGGATTAGGCAAGGAGAGAGTTTTGCCCTTTTCCCGGCGGGAAAAATGTGGTATACTGAAGGGCAGAGAATATTTTCCGGAAAGGAGCGCCCTCATGCGCGTACTGTTGGTTGAAGACGAGAAGAACTTATCCAGCGCGATATGCCGGCTGCTGAGCCGGGAGCGGATCGTGGCGGACGCGGTGTACACAGGCCCGGAGGGGCTGGATAACGCCCTGTCCGGGGGCTACGACGCCATCATACTGGACGTGATGCTGCCGGGCATGGACGGCTTCCAGATCCTGGAGCGCATCCGCGCCGAGGGGGTACGGACCCCGGTGATGATGCTGACGGCCCGGGGCGACCTCCAGGACCGGGTGCGGGGCTTACAGGCGGGGGCGGACTACTACCTGCCCAAGCCCTTCCAGATGGAGGAGCTGATCGCCTGCCTGCGGGCCATCACCCGCCGGGGAGACGGCGCGCCGGTGATGGTGCTGAGCTACGGCGGGGTGTCGCTTTCCGAGAAGGACGCCCGGCTGAGCTGCGACGCCACCTGCCAGTCGGTGAAGCTGGGGGCCAAGGAATACCAGCTGATGGAGCTGTTCCTGCGCAATCCCGGCCAGATCCTGCCCAAGGAGACGCTGATCGAGCGGGTCTGGGGCTATGACAACGACGCCGAGTACAACAACCTGGAGGTCTACATCTCCTTCCTGCGCAAGAAGCTGTCCTTCGTGGGCGCGGGGGTGAAGCTGAAGGCCACCCGGGGGCTGGGGTACTCCCTGGAGGCGGAGCCGTGATCGCCCGGCTGCGCTGGCGGCTGACGGCGCTGGTCATCGGGGTGCTGCTGGCGGTGACCGGCGGCATCATACTGTCCATCAGCCTGGCCAACTACCGGGCCATCGACCAGCGGGCCTATGCCGCGCTGCGGGTGCTGGCCACGAACCGCGGGAACCGTCCCGGGCTGCCGGGGCGGGGCTTCGACCGGGGCGCGCTGCGCACCGACGAGGACGACGCGCCGCCCGCCCCCCGGGAGGGGCGCTCCGAGGAGTACGCCGCCAATCTGTCCAACTTCTATACCGTCACCCTGGACGGCGACGGGACGGTGACCGCCTGGGAGAGCGACCGCTCGGGGCTGTATTCCGACGAACAGGTGGCGGCGCTGGCCGCCGCGGCGCTGGCCACGGGCCGCGAGACCGGCAAGGTCCAGGGGGATCAGTATTTCCGCCTGACGGAGACCGACGACACCCGGCGGCTGATCGTGTTGGACGCCCGGCTGGAGCATCTGGCCGCCCGGGAGGTCACCCGCACCACCGCGCTGGTGGCGGGGCTGGCTTGCGCGCTGCTGTCGGCGGGGGCGTGGCTGCTCATCGCCCGGATGGTGAAGCCCGTGGAGGACGCCTTCGAGCGGCAGAAGCAGTTCGTATGGGACGCCTCCCACGAGCTGAAGACCCCCCTGGCCGTGATCTCCGCCAACGCCGAGGTGCTGGCCGGGGAGATCGGCGAGAACGAGGTGCTGGGTTACATCCAGTCCGAGGTGCGCCGCACGGACAGGCTGGTGCAGAGCCTGCTGACCCTCGCACGGATGGACAAGGGCACCGTCACCGCCCGGATGGAGCGCTTCGACCTGTCCAAGGCGCTGCTGGGCGTGGCGCTGCCCTTCGAGAGCACTGTCTTTGAGGCGGGCCGCACCCTGGAGATCGACGTGCCCGACGGGATGTTCGCCCGGGGGGATCAGGAGATGCTCCAGCAGCTGGCGGTAATCCTGCTGTCCAACGCGCTGAAATACTCCAACGCGGGCGGCGCCATCCGCCTGACGCTGACGCCCCGGGGCCGGGGCTGCCAGTTCAGCGTCTACAACACCGGCCAGGGCATCGCCCCCGAAAACCTGGAGCGCATCTTCGACCGCTTCTACCGCGAGGACCTGTCCCACAACGGCGAGATCGCCGGGAACGGGCTGGGTCTCGCCATCGCCCGCGGCATCGTGGACGCCCACCGCGGCCGCATCCACGCCGAGAGCGAGCCCGGAAGGAGCGCCACGTTCATCGTGGAGCTGCCGGGGTGAATTTTACAGACAAGTCCCGAATGATTCCGAAAGGACTCCCGCCATGACAGAGACGATCCGTTTCGACAAGTACGCCATCCCCCTCCTCTACGAGGACAATCACCTCCTGGTGGCGGTGAAGCCGCCGAATCTGCCGGTGCAGGGAGACAGCTCGGGGGACATGGACCTGCTGAGCATATTGAAGGGGTATATCGGGCATAAATATGAGAAGCCGGGGGCGGTGTACCTGGGACTGGTGCACCGCCTGGACCGCCCGGTGGGGGGCGTGATGGTGTTCGCGCGGACCTCGAAGGCGGCGGCGCGGCTGACCAGGGCCTTCGCGGAGCACGCCCAGGACAAGCGCTATCTGGCGGTGGTCCGGGGGATGCTCGACGGGCCGCGGACGCTGGAGGACTGGCTGCGCAAGGACCCGGACGGCATGGTGCGCGTGACGCCCGCCGGGGCCGGCGGCGCGAAGCTCGCGCGGCTGGAGACGGCGCCGCTGTGCCATCGGGAGGGGCTGACCCTCTGCGAGGTCAGGCTGTTCACGGGCCGCAGCCACCAGATCCGGGTCCAGCATGCCCACGCGGGGCTGCCCCTGTGGGGGGACGCCCGCTACGGCGGCGGCAAGCCGGGGCAGCAGATCGCGCTGTGGGCGGCGTCGCTGGGCTTTGAGCACCCGGTGCGGCGCGAGCCCATGACCTTCGCCTGTCCCCCGCCCATGATCGGCGTCTGGCCGAAATTCAAGGATGTCATCGAGGAGCGAAGCCATGCGTAAGGAACGCGACAATCGCCGGGGCTCCCCCTGGGTGCTGGTGATGCTGTGCTGCATCCTGGCGGTGCCCACGGTGGGCGAGCTGCTGGGCTACTATCCCGACGGGCTGGACTTCATGGCCCTGCGCCCCGCCTTCGTCACCGGGGCGCTGCTGGGCGTGGCCCACGTGGTGCTGCGGCCGGTGCTGCGGCTGCTGTTCGCGCCGGTGGGATGCCTCACGCTGGGGCTGTTCGGGCTGGTGATCGACCTGGCGCTGATCTACCTGAGCGCCTCCTTTGTGGAGGGCTTCGCGGTCCCCAGCTTCACCTACGCCCTGTTCACCGCCCTGCTCATCAACGCCATATGCGCCATAGTTGCGGGCCGGCGGTAGATGTATAATGTCGTAAATATCACGTAAATGCAATACTTTAGTAATATTTAGATATATTTCCGTAATATACGCTTCCGTTAATTGACATAAAATGCCTGTAAACACCCGGTTCAAAACAGATTGCGCCGCGGGACTTAGACTAAAAAATGACAGTCCCTGCGGCGTTTTGTCACAATGTTGCGGAAAGATGGGAGGAATATCGACCATAACAGACCAAAGTCTGTGTATAACTTTTATGCATATTTTGCCACCCTGTGGATAACTCCGATAAATCCCCATTTCAACGGCCTTTTGCCCCCAAATCCTGTGGATAACCGTGTGGAAAATGTGGATTTCCACCGCGCCCGCTGATTGAATATACATAGAATGTATACATTTTTGTGGCGGAGCGCCTGGGAAGGGATGAAGTGGAAAATACAATTGAAATATATAGGGAAAGGGAAAAGGCAACAGGCAACAGGGAAAAGGAATAGCTGCTGCCGCGCGTACTCTGATCGAAACGATCTGTACTGCGCAGTCTTTGGCGTAATACCATTCCGCCGTACCCAGGCTATTCCTGTTGCCTGTTGCCTGTTCCCTGTTGCCTGTTCCCTTTAATCTCTCATAACAATCATCGCTTCCCCTGCTCCTCCAGCCGCTCGTAGCGCTCCTTCGCCAGCCTTGCGCCCTCGGCGAAGAGGGTCTCGGCGTTTTCGGGGAAGGTGCGGCGGAGGGAGGCGTAGCGGACCTCGCCGTCGAGGAACTGCTCGTAGGGCAGCGTGGGGGCCTTGGAGTCGAGCGTGAAGCGGGGGGTGGCCTCGGGGTTGTAGCGATAGAGGTTCCAGTAGCCGGACTCCACGGCGCGCTTCATCTCGTCCTGGACCTTGGCCATGCCGCACTTGAGGCCGTGGCTCTGGCAGGGGGCGTAGGCGATGACGACGCTGGGCCCGTTGAAGGCCTCGGCCTCGCGCAGGGCCTTGACCAGCTGGGCGTTGTCCGCGCCCATGGCGACGGAGGCCACGTAGACGTTGCCGTAGGTCATCAGCATGCCGCCCAGGTCCTTCTTGGGCCGCTTCTTGCCCGCGGCGGCGAACTGCGCCACCGCGCCCACGGGGGTGGCCTTGGAGGACTGTCCGCCGGTGTTGGAATACACCTCGGTGTCCACCACCAGCACGTTCACGTTCTCGCCGCTGGCGACCACGTGGTCCAGGCCGCCGAAGCCGATGTCGTAGGCCCAGCCGTCGCCGCCGTACATCCAGAAGGTCTTCTTGGCGAGCTGGTCCTTGTACTTTAAGATGGTCTTTGCCTGGTCGTCGTCCTGCCCCTCCAGGAAGGTGATGAGCGCGCGGCTGGCCTCGGCGTTTCGGTCGATGTCGTCGTAGGTCTCCAGCCATCGGTCGATGGCGGGCGCGTCGCAGCGCTCTCGATAGGCCAGTATCCTCTGCTTCTGGGCCTCGCGCTGCTGCTGGACGGAGAGCACCATCCCCAGGCTGAACTCGGCGTTGTTCTCAAACAGCGAGTTGGACCAGGCGGGGCCGTGGCCGCAGCGATTGACGGTGTAGGGGATGCCGGGCATGGCGGAACCCCAGGCCTGGGAGCAGCCGGTGGCGTTGGCCCAGTATACCCGGTCGCCGTAGAGCTGGGTCAGCAGCTTGGCGTAGGGCGTCTCGCCGCAGCCCGCGCAGGCGGCGGAGAACTCCAGCAGCGGCTGGCGGAACTGGCTGCCCTTGACGGTGTAGGGATCGAACACGTCGCCCTTGTCGGACAGCCTGAGCCCGTACTGCCAGGCCTCGGCGTTGTCCGCGGCCTCGGCGACGGGGGTCATGGTCAGCGCCCCGGCGGGGCACACGTTGGCGCAGGAACCGCAGCCGGTGCAGTCCAGGTTGCTCACCAGCATGGCGAACTTCAGCCCCGCGGCCTGCTTGCCCCTGGCGGGCACGGCGTCGACGTTTGCGGGAGCGTTGGCGGCCTCCGCGTCATCGAGCAGATAGGGGCGGATGACCGCGTGGGGGCAGACGTAGGCGCACTTGTTGCACTGGATGCACTTCTGAGCGTCCCACACGGGCACGCGCGTGGCGATGCCCCGCTTCTCGTAGGCGGTGAGGCCCATGTCCATCACGCCGTCCTCGTAGCCCTTGAAGGCGCTGACGGGCAGGTCGTCGCCCTTTTGCAGGTTGATGGGGTCCAGCAGCCGGGTCACCACCTCGGGCACGTCCCGCTGGGCGGCGGGGGCGTCCACCGCGTCCTTCCAGGCATCGGGCACGTCGACCTTGACCAGGCCCTCGCTGCCCGCGTCGATGGCGGCCAGGTTCTTGTTCACCACGTCCTCGCCCTTGGCGAAGTAGGTCTTGCGGGCGGCGTCCTTCATGTAGCCCACGGCCTCCGCCACTGGGATGACGGGCATCAGGTGGAAGAACGCGGATTGCAGCACCGTGTTGGAGTGGCTGCCCAGGCCCAGGCGCTCGGCGATGGCGGCGGCGTCGATGACGTAGAGGCTGTGGCCCTTCCGGGCGATGTCCCGCTTGGCCTTCGCGGGGAGATGCTTCTCCAGCGCCGCGGCGTCCCAGGGACAGTTCAAAAGCAGCGTGCCGCCCGGCTTGACCTCCCCGGCGATGTCGTAGCTCTCGATATAGGTGGGATTGTGGCAGGCCACGAAGTCCGCGGACTTGACGTAGTAGGAGGCGCGGATGGGCCTGTCCCCGAAGCGCAGGTGGCTCTTGGTGACGCCGAAGCTCTTCTTGGCGTCGTACTCGAAGTACGCCTGGGCGAACTTGGGGGTGTGGCTGTTGATGATCTCCACGGTGTTCTTGTTCGCGCCCACGGTGCCGTCGCCGCCCAGGCCCCAGAACTTGCAGCTGACCCCGTCGTCCGCGCTGTCGAAGGGCCGCTCGGGCAGGGACAGGCGGGTGACGTCGTCCACGATGCCGATGGTGAAGCTGTTGACGGGGCGCTCGGCCTTCAGGTTCTCAAAGGCGGCGGCGATCTGGGCGGGGGTGGTGTCCTTGGAGGACAGGCCGTAGCGCCCGCCCACCACGGTCACGTCGGCGCGTCCCCGCAGCGCGGTGCACACGTCCTGATAGAGCGGCTCGCCCGCCGATCCCGGCTCCTTGGTGCGGTCCAGCACCGCCACGGCCTTCACGGTCTGCGGCAGGGCGGCGATGAAGCGCTTGATGTCGAAGGGCCTGAACAGGTGCACCTGCACGAAGCCCACCTTATCGCCCTTCGCGTTCAGGGCGTCCACGACCTCCTCCACGCAGCCGGAGACGGAGCCCATGGCCACCACCACGCGCTCGGCGTCGGGCGCGCCGTAGTAGTTGAAGCAGTGGTATTCCCGCCCGGTGACGGCCCTGATGCGGGCCATGTAGTCCTCCACGATGTCGGGCAGGGCGGCGTAGTCGGCGTTGGAGGCCTCGCGGACCTGGAAGAAGATGTCCGGGTTCTGCACCGTGGCGCGGATCATGGGATGCTCCGGGTTCAGCGCCCGGGCGCGGAAGGCGTCCAGCGCCTCGGTATCCAGCATAGCGCGCAGGTCCTCATAGGCAATCTGCTCCACCTTGTCGATCTCGTGGGAGGTGCGGAAGCCATCGAAGAAGTGCATGAAGGGCGTGCGGCCCTTGATGGCGGCCAGGTGCGCCACGCCCGCCAGATCCATGACCTCCTGCACACTGCCGGTGCACAGCTGGGCAAAGCCGGTGTTGCGGCAGCTCATCACGTCGGAGTGGTCGCCGAAGATGGACAGCGCGTGGGTGCCCACCGTGCGGGCCGCCACGTGCAGCACCCCCGGCAGGCGCTCGCCCGCGATGCGGTGCAGCACCGGGATCATCAGCATCAGCCCCTGGGACGACGTGAACGACGCCGCCAGCGCGCCGGTTTGCAGCGCCCCGTGCACCGCCGCCGCCGCGCCCGCCTCGGACTGCATCTCCACCAGCCGCACGGTCTGGCCAAATAGGTTCTTCTTCCCCTTCGCCGACCACAGGTCGGTCTTGCCCGCCATGGGGCTGGAGGGCGTGATGGGATAGATGGCGGCTACCTCCGTAAAGGCATAGGCGACATACGCCGCCGCCTCGTTGCCGTCCACGGTGACATAGGTTTTCGGTTGGGTCGTCATGGTGCTTTCCTCCCGTTATGCTTATCTCAATCCGGATGCGGACGCGCACGCGCGCGGAAAGGGCGCCGCGTGATCGTCCGTGTCCGGGTCGAGATTATTGTATTTCGATTTCAAAGAGCCGCGCGCAGGTGCGCCAGAAGATGTCCTCGCGCTCGTCGTCGGTCAGGTTCAGGCTCAGCAGGCGGTCGATGTCGGGCCGGGGCGTCCACATGGGATAGTCCGTGCCGAACATGACGCGCTTTGAGCCGTAGGCGCGGAGGATATCCAGGGACTGTTGGGGCGTCAGCCAGCGAAAGGACGAGGACGTGTCCACCCACATGTTGGGAAAGTCGGGCAGCCGCCGCGCGGCGGCGTCCCACACGCTCCACCCGCCCAGGTGGGCCCCGATGAACTTGAGCTTCGGGAACGCCCGCAGCACGTTGACCACCCGGTTGGGATTGGAGTAATCGTAGCGGTAGTCCCCGGTGTGCACGCAGACCGGCAGGCCCGCCGCCTCGCACAGCGCGAAGATGTCCATGACCCGGGGATCGTCGACGGGAAAGCGCTGGATGTCCGGGTGGAGCTTCACGCCGCGAAGCCCCAGCGCCCGGAGCGCTTCAAAGTCGCCCCGCTGGTCGGCGCTGTCCGGATGCAGCGTGCCCAGCCCCGTAAACGCGCCGCCCGAAGCCGCCGCGCTGCCAGCGATGAAGGCGTTGATGGAATGGACCTGCTCCGGCTTCGTCGCCACGGAGTGGACGATGTAATGGCGGATGCCCGCGGCGCTTCCCACGGCGAGCAGCGACGCGATCGTGCCGTCGCAGTGGTCCTCGGGCAGGCCGTCGTAGAATTTGTCCACCGCCGACACCGCCTTCCGCGCAATGGCGTCCGGATAGATGTGGCAGTGGGCGTCGATTATTTTTTGCATGGTATGTTAATAGATGGGGATTTAGGGAGTAGGCAGTAGGGAGTAGGGAGTAGGGGAGAACGGCAGATGAACGGCGTTCTAAAGAAATGAAGTATCTATTCAGTTCTGCTGTGATAAGTGGAGATTGTCCGAGGCAACGGGGAACGACCTCTCAGTCACCGACTTCGTCGGCGACAGCTCCC
>CADCAS010000055.1:0-7006 GCA_902799465.1 uncultured Eubacteriales bacterium | reverse complement strand
GAGAGGTCGTCCCCCGCAGCCTGCCAAATCTCTGTTTGTCACAGGACTGAACAGTTACGAAATGAAAAACGTTAAGCATCCCCAGAGCCTACCGAAAACACGGGGTTTTCAATAGAAGTCAGAGGCTGTGCCGTAACTCCCCCTACTCCCTACTCCCTACTCCCTACTCCCTATTGTCTTTCCGATACTCGCTCGGCGTGACGCCCGTGTGCTTCTTGAAGAGGTAGGAGAAGTAGTGGGCGTCGTTATAGCCCACGGCGAAGGCGATCTCGGAGGAGCGCATGGCGGTGGCGGAGAGGAGCTCCTTGGCCTTGCCGATGCGCAGGGCGGTGAGGTACTGGGTGAAGGTGATGCCGGTCTCCTGGGAGAACACGGTGGAGAAGTGGCTCTGGGACATGCCCACCTCCCCCGCCACGTCCTGGAGCATCAGGTTGGGGTCGCTGTAGCGGCGGCTGAGATAGACGCGGGCGCGGCCCACGGGGGTGTCGGAGGCCCCGCGTCCGCTCTTGTCCCGGCAGGCGATGGCCTGGCGGATCAGGGCCTTCACGGCCTCCAGCCCCGCCGCGCCTTCGGCCCGCATGACCTCGGCCACCAGGGCCTGGTCCAGCGCCCGGGGGTCAGCCCCCGCCTCCTGCACGATGCGCTGGGCGGCGATGACCGCGGCCACCCGCAGGTAGCCCATGGCCAGGGAGAGCCCCTCCGCGCCGGGGCCCAGGGAGTCCACGTACTCGGCCAGTATGGTGTCCACCTCCGAGGCGGCGGCGTATTGCAGCTTCTCGTTCAGCGGGCTCAGGTCCAGGTTCTCCAGCGACGCGGGCCGGTCATTGATCTCGCCCACGCCGATGATGCGCCGCCCGGCGCTCTGGTGCGCGGCGGCGTGGCGTACGTGGCGGGCGGCGCGCATGGAGCGCCGGATGTCGTAGTAGTCCGTCACCGTCTCGCCGATGGACAGCAGCAGCCCCTCGCAGTCCTTGAGCTCCGGCAGCTGGGCCGCGGAGGTGGCGAAGGAGTAGGCGCGCTCCTCGGCGTCCCGCTCGTTGTCCCCCAGCACCAGCGCCCGCGTGCCCTGGGGCATGCCGCAGGTGAACACGCTTCCGCCGCTGGCCTCGGCCAATGCCGACAGCGCCGCTCTGGCCCCGGCCCGCGCCTCGTCCTTTAAGGGGAAGGCGATGTCGATGACCACGTAGCACCCGGCGGACAGGTTGACGCCCATGTCCCGCATCTGCCGGAGCAGCTGCTGGTCCTCGAACCGATCCCCCTCGTCGGTGAACAGCGACGCCAGCAGCTTCTCGCGCAAAAACTGGTTGCCCGAGGCCACCTTCATCCGCAGGCTGGCGGCGCTCTCACGCTCCCGGCGCTCGGCGGCGATCTGGTTCGCCACCCGCTGGAGCACCTCGCCCAGCTCCCTGGCGGTGATGGGCTTGAGCAGGTATTCCTTCACGCCCAGCGAGATGGCCTGGCGGGCGTAGGCGAAGTCGTCGTAGCCCGACAGTATGATGACCCCCACCCAGGGCATCAGCCGCTTGATCTCCGCGCACAGCTTCATGCCGTCCATGAAGGGCATGCGGATGTCCGTCAGCAGGATGTCCGGGTTCAGGTCGCGGATCATCGGCAGCGCCATCTCCCCGTCCGGGGCCTCGCCCACCAGCTGAAACCCGCGCTCCTCCCAGGGAAAGATGTTGCGCAGCGTCTCCCGAATGGCGATCTCATCGTCCACAAGGAATACCTTCATCATTGCTTTGCCTCCTGAGAGAGGAATTGAGAATGGAGAATGGAGAATGGAAAATGGCGGCGGGAGAATTAGGAATTAGGAATTAGGAATTGAAATGGCCTGGCTGTGTAGGGGCGGCGATGCGCCGCCTGCCAGGTAATACGCATAGTATCGGAATTGGGCGGGTGGCAGCCCCTACGGAGTGCGCGGCAGCCGCTATTAATTCCTAATTCCTCATTCCTAATTCCTAATTCCTAATTCGGGAAATCCCCGGTTTCGCCCTTCATTCTCCCTTCTCCATTTTCCCTTCTCCATTACCAAAACCTATTTCATCAGCTCGTCGATCGCGCTGCCCCGGTAGGGGACGCGGAAGCTGACCCTTGTGCCCTGGGGACCGCTTTCGATGTCGAGGCCGCGATCCTGGCGGTAGTAGAGGCGTATGCGCATATCGACGTTGCGCAGGCCGAAGGAGGCGGTGGGCAAGTCGGCGGCGACGGGCGGCCCCTCGGCGCGCATGGCCTCGACGACCCGGTCGAGCTCCTCCGGGGTCATGCCCTTGCCGGTGTCCTCTACGGAGAACAGGGCGAAGTCGCCGTCCTGCACGGCGCTGACGCGGATGAAGCCGCCGCCGCGCTTGGACTTGATGCCGTGGTACAGCGCGTTCTCCACCAGGGGCTGGAGCAGCAGCTTGACGATGACGCCCTCCAGCATGTCCTGGGGGATGTCGATGGCGTAGTTGAGGATGTCGCGGTAGCGGGTCTTCTGGATGCTCAGATAACCCGACAGGTGCATGACCTCGCGCTCCAGGGTGATCCAGTCCGCGCCGGAGGACAGCGAGATGCGGAAGAAGTCGCTCAGGGACCGGGTGAGGCGGATGACCTGCTCGCTCTGCCCGGACTCCGCCTGCCAGATGATGGTGTCCAGGGTGTTGTAGAGGAAGTGGGGGTTGATCTGGGCCTGCAACAGCCGCAGCTCCGACTTCGCCAGGTTCTCCTGCTCCAGGCGGCTCTGCTCGATGAGGCTCTCCAGGCGGTTGGCCATGACGTTGATCTGCTGGCCCAGCTCCTTCAGCTCCTCCACGTCCATCGCCGGCACGCGGGCCTTGAGGTCGCCGCCGGTGAGCCGCTGCACGCTGCCCTCCAGCCGCTCGATGGCCCGGCGGATGGCGTCCGCCAGCCCCTTGGCCGAGAACAGGGCCAAAAGCATCGCCAGCGACAGCAGCAGCACCTCGCCCAGCGCCGTCATCCACACCAGGCGGCGGATGGCCGCGCCGGTCTCCACCGTGCCGGCGATCTCCACGGAGATGAAGTCGTCCAGCATGTCGGTGATCAGGTCGCCCACATCCCGGACCTCGTCCACCACCAGCATCACCTCGGAGATGGGCAGGCCGTCGGCGATGCCCTGGCGCACCCGCTCCACATAGCCCGACAGGGTGTCCATCGTGCGTCGCGCCACCGTCAGCTCCAGCTTGCCCGGGCCGCCCGCGTCCCCCAGCAGCCTGCCCAGGGTGCGGTTCACCCGGTCCAGCAGCGCGTCCACGCCGCTGTCCTCGTAGCGCGTGCGCCCCGCTGCCACCGAAAACAGCTGCTCCGGCAGCTCCACCCCCACCACCGGCTTCAGCTCCGCCGCCGTCGCCATCCGCGACATGGCCTGCTGATACCGCGCCGTGATCAGGAACATCGCCGTCAGGCTGAACAGCACCGGCAGCAGCAACAGCAGCGCCTCCAGCCGCGTCGTCCGCCCCAGCCGCCCGATGATCGAGGCCCACCTCTGCCTGTCCTTCATGAAGCACCGTCCTTTGGGAAATGGATAATGGAAAATGGAGAATGGAGGGGCGAAGCCTGGGAGCAGGGAACAGGGAACAGGGAACAGGGAACAGGAATAGCGGGCTGTCGCGGTTTCCGGCAAACAGCGTCATCCGCCATTAACTCCCCGCTTCCCACTTTCAACGAGAACAGCCCCGTTGAATCAAACAAATCCGCAAGGATTTGCACCTTCATTCTCCATTATCCATTCTCCATTCTCAATTCTCCTCAGTAGCCCCTCGGGGCCAGGTTTGAGAGATCGTCGAAGTCGGTGAATACGGTCTCCTCGGGGTGGGTGGTCTTGGGGATGGGTTTGCCCTGGGTGAGTGCCTCCACGAGGGTCATGACGTGCTCGCCCAGGTCGGGGGTGCACTCCACGATGCAGTTGACACGGCCCTCCCGAAGGGCGTCCACCGCGGCCTGCTCGCCGTCCACGGAGATGAGGATCATGTCGACGCCGGGCTTGACCCCCGCGGCCTCCAGCACGTCCAGCGCGCCCAGGGTCATGGCGTCGTTGTGGGAGTAGATCACGTCGATGCCCTCCGGGCCGTAGCGGTCCAGCAGGTCGCGCATGCACTCCTCGCCCTTGGAGCGCAGGAAATCCCCGGAGATGCTCTCGATGACGGTGAAGCGGGGGTCGCCCTCGATGGCCTGCATGAAGCCCTGCTGGCGCTCGCGCATGGGGGTGGAGTCCAGCGTGCCCGAGATCTCCGCCACGTTCAGGTGCTCCGCGCCGATGGCGTCGGCCTTGCGGATCAGGTATTCCCCGGCCTTGCGCCCCTCCTCCAGGAAGTCCGCGCCCACGTAGGCGGTGTAGAGGGTGTCGTCCCGGGTGTCGATCATGCGGTCCGTGAGGATCACCGGGATGCCCGCGGTGCGCGCCTCCGTCAGCACGTTGTCCCAGCCCGTCTCCACAATGGGCGAGAAGGCGATCACGTCCACCTGATAGGCGATGAAAGAGCGTATGGCCGAGATCTGCTTTTCCTGCTTCTGGTTGGCGTTGTCCAGCATCAGCCCGTAGCCGTGGGCCTTCGCCGCCTTCTCCATTGAGGCGGTGTTTCCGATGCGCCACGCGCTCTCCGACCCCAGCTGGGAAAAGCCCACCACCACCGCGCCGCCCTCCCCGTCCTCCGGGGCCCGCGCTCCGCACCCGGCCAGCAGCAGACACAGTATCAGCGGAAAGGCCAGCTTCGACCACAGGCTCATGGGGATCGCTCCTTTCGGGGGAAGAAGAGTGGGGCGTGGAGAGCGTGGAGTGAGATGGCGGCCAATGCGGTTTCCGCCGGCAGGTCGCTTCTCACTTCCTGCGCCGGTGTGTTTACCACAATATTATAACATAGGGAAAGGCAAAATGGAACAGAAAAAGTTGCCGTTCATTCTGATGTGAGGTTGGAGTGTTTCGGGAAAACGACCTCTCAGTCGCCGACTCCGTCGGCGACAGCTCCCCTGGAAGGGGAGCCAAGGCTGCCGCGCGCTCCACCAAACATAGCGCCTGCGCCCGCTATTCCTGTTCCCTGTTCCCTGTTCCCCGTTCCCTGTTCCCTGTTCCCTGCGCTCCTTTCCCTCTTGCACAATTAACACAGCCCTCCTATAATAGCAATCAGCATGCAAGGCTTCGCCCCGCGCGGGTCGAAGCTCTTTTTACGATGAGGAGGGTCATCATGAAGGTCAGAAATCTCGTTTCCAAGCGGTTCAAGGAGACTCCGGCGGACTGCGTCATCGCGTCCCAGGCGCTGATGATGCGCGGCGGCTACATCAAGCCCGTGGGCAACGGCATATTCACGCTGTTCCCCATCACCAAGCGCATCACCTCGAAGATCGAGGCGATCATCCGCCAGGAGATGAACCGCATCGACGGCCAGGAGGTGCTGTTCCCGGTGACGATGCCCGCGGACATCTGGCGCAAGTCGGGCCGCTTCGACGCCATCGGCTCGGAGCTTCTGCGCTTCAAGGACCGCTCCGGCGCGGACATGGTGCTGGGCATGACCCACGAGGAGGCGTCCGTGCAGTTCATGACCGACGTGGCCGACTCCTACACCCAGTATCCCTTCATGATCTACCAGATCCAGACCAAGTTCCGCGACGAGCCCCGCTGCCGCGGCGGCCTGATCCGCGTGCGCGAGTTCACCATGAAGGACGCCTACTCCTTCCACACCTCCCAGGAGGATCTGGAGAAGTACTACATGCGCTGCTACGACGCCTACAACCGCATCTACGCCCGCTGCGGCGTGCCCGAGGTGGTGGCGGTAGCCTCCGACAGCGGCATGATGGGCGGCAAGGTGTCCCACGAGTACATGCTGCTGACCGACGTGGGCGAGGACACCATCGTGCTCTGCCGCGACTGCGACTACCGCGCCAACATGGAGGCGGCGCCCTGCCTGCTGACCAACTCTCCCGGCGAGATCGCGCCCCTCGAGAAGGTGGACACCCCCGACTGCAAGACCATCGAGGACCTGTGCAAATTCCTCAAGATCGAGCCTAAGCAGACCTGCAAGGCGGTCATGTATCAGCGCAACGCCGACGATTCCTTCGTGATCGTGTTCATCCGCGGCGACCTGGACGTCAATGAGACCAAGCTGCGCAACTTCCTCAAGGCCGAGGTGCACCCCGCCATCGTCACCGGGGACAGCGGCATCCACGCCGGCTTCACCGGCCCCATCGGCCTGCCCGAGGGCGTGACCGTGGTGTACGACAACAGCCTCAAGGGCATCGAGTGGTTCGCCACCGGGGCCTGCGAGGAGGACAAGCACTACGTCGGCTTCAACATCGCCCGCGACGTCGGCGAGGTCAGCTACGTGGACGTGGCCAAGGCCTTCGAGGGCGGCATCTGCCCCAAGTGCGGCAAGCCCCACATCTACGTCTCCCGCGGCATCGAGGTGGGCAACATCTTCCAGCTGGGCACCAGGTACACCGAGTCCATGGGCATGACCTACGTGGACCAGGACGGCAGCCTCAAGAACCCCATCATGGGCTGCTACGGCATCGGCGTCGGCCGCCTCGCCGCCTCCGTCTGCGAGGCGCACCGGGACAACTATGGCCCCATCTGGCCCATCTCCATCGCCCCCTGGCACGTCCAGATCTGCTCGCTGCGCGCCGACCAGCCCGAGGTGGCCGAGATGAGCCAGAAGCTCTACGACGACCTCACCGCCCGCGGCGTCGAGGTCCTCTGGGATGACCGCCCCGTCTCCGCCGGCGTCATGTTCTCCGACGCCGACCTCTTCGGCGTCCCCGTCCGCATCGTCGTCAGCCCCAAGGGCCTCAAGAACGGCACCATCGAAATCGCCAGCCGCGATAAGTCCATGAAGGAGATCAAGCCCGTGGACGAGGCCGAGGATTTCGTGTATAACTACGTGGTAGATGCGCTGGGCAAGCTGGAGTGCAGGCTGTAAAGACAATAGGGTAGAGGGAGTGCCATAGCCCTCGCCCCTCCCGTTGCACCGTACATACCGGTCAGGTATACGGCGCTACATCGTAACATGGATTCAAGTAT
>CADCAS010000054.1 GCA_902799465.1 uncultured Eubacteriales bacterium | reverse complement strand
TCTTGGTAGTTTGTTGTTTCATCACCTTCATTCTACCACAAAGCAGCCTCGCTGTCTCTAGCTTGGCTGCTTTTCCGTGGGACTTTTTTTACAGCCCCCTTCTTTTTGGCAGTCGGCAGGGTACTCTTATATGAAAATGTGGCTCTCAATTTGGAATGGGGAATTGGGAATGGGGAATTGGGAATGGATGTGGAAATCCTTCGGATTTCTTTTTATTAAAAAGCGGTATCTGTTCAGCTAACGGCAAATTGGTAGTTGTTGAGATAGCAGCAGGGGACGACCTCTCAGTCACCGACTTCGTCAGCCTTGGCTCCCCTTTCAGGGGAGCTGTCACGCGAAGCGTGACTGAGAGGTCGTTTCCCGTTTCCTTCTTAATCAAACAAATCCGAAGGATTTGATCCATCATTCCCAATTCCCAATTCCCAATTCCCCATTCCCCATTCTTCAATCATCTGCTGCCGTATCAAACCCCCACTCGATCTCCTTCCTGTACACCTCTCCGGGGCGCAGCAGGGCGGGTTCGATGCCGGGCAGGTGGAAGGGGTCGGGCACGCCCTGGGCCTCAAGCGCGAGGGCGCAGTCGGGGCAGGCGTGGCCGGGACCCACGTTGAGCGGGGTGCTGGGCTTCAGGTAGCCGCCGGAATAGAACACGATGGCGGGCTGGTCTGTGCGCAGCGTCATGCGGATGCCGCTGGACGGGGCGTACAGCCGCGCGGCATAGTTCCTGCCGGGGTCGAGGATATAGGCGTTGTTGTAGCCGCGGGCGTTCATCAGCTGGGGATGGTCGGGGTACTTCTGCCGCTTTTCGGTCAGCGCACAGGGCGCGGTGAAGTCGAAGGCGTCGTCCACGTCCCGTATCTCCCGGGGCAGATGGGCGGCGTCGTTGAACACCACCCGCCGCGCGGCGATCTCCAGCTGCTGCTCCACGGCCGAGCCGTTGAAGCGCCCGGTCAGGTCCCAGTAGGTGTGGTTCGTCATGTCCACCCAGGTGATCCTGTCGGTGACGGCGGTGTAGACCACCCGCAGCGCATTCCCGGTCAGCGTGTACGCCGCCGTCAGGGTCCTGTTCCCCGGATACCCGTCCAGACCGTCCTCCAGCGCGATGGAGAAGCATACCCCGGACGGGGTGGCCTCCCCCACCGTCCAACGCCGGTTGGCGCAGCCGTTCACGCCGCCGTGGATGTGGTTGCGCCCTTCATTTTGGGTGAGCGGATACGTCCGCCCGTCGATGACCGCCTCGCCGTCCTTCACCCGCCCGCAGCAGGGCGCGACGGTCCGGCCCATGCTGGACGTGTCCAGCTCCCCGGTGTAGAACCCCCTCGGCGAAAGGGCCACGTCCGTCCATTCCCCGTCTCTGTCCCGCACCGCCAGGCGCGCCACAGACGCGCCGACGTCGCAGAGGGTACACTTTATGTTGGCGGATTCCAGATCGTACAGTTGATTTGACATCGCGTTGCCTCCTTTTCGGTAAAGCGGAAAGTGAATCTTTTCTGTGGTTTCGCTCTCAACGCTCCGCTTCCCCCGTGATCCATCGCTCCAATACTTCATCGTCGTATTCCACCGCGTCGGAGAACACCCTGGCGCGCTCCACGAGGGTGTTCAGATCGCCGTCGTTCCAGCCGTCGGCGATCTCGTGATAGGCCCGGTTGATGAAGTCCATCCGCTCGTCCAGCCTGCCGTCGTAGAGGGCGTCGGGCAGGTGGCGGTAGATCAGGGTCTCCATGAGGCGGGCGCGGGGGCCTTCCGCGGGGATGGCGCTCAGCCACCTGTCGCGGAGGTCGAAGAGCCAGCGCTCGTCCTCGGTGAGCTCCTCCTCCCCCTCGCCCTCCAGGCGCACGAGCCGGAGGGGCCTGGGCCAGGACAGGATCAGGCGGGCCGCCGCCTCGCACACCAGGCCCAGGCCCACCTCGATCCTGCCGGAGAAGTAGTTTCTAAAGCGGGGATGGTCCCGGCAGATCTGGCACAGGGCGTCCTCGCCCGCGTGGAGGATGAGGTCGCACAGATTGTCCCCGTTCAGCAGCGGGCAGCGCTCCCCCGCCCCCAGGATGAAGTGGGGCGTGTCCTCCAGACTGATGCCCGAGCGCACCCGCCGGCCGAAGTCGCCGGGCATGCGTTGGTAGCGCGCGAGGCTCTCCGGGTCGATGTCGATCTCCCAGCCGGCGCAGCAGGTGTGCCCGCAGGCACCGGCGATGCAGCGAAAGCTCGGGTAGTATTCGGGCGCGTAGACGTTCATGTCAAACGCCCTCCCGCATGCTCCGCACCCCCAGCAGCGCGCCGCAGCTCTCCCGGACGATAAGGCTGCACTCCCGAATCTGGGAGTAGGAGGCCTGACTGCCCCCGTCCAGCGCCCCGATCAGCTCGCCGATGGCGGAGACGCCGTGGTCAAAGGGATGCAGGTCCACGGTGGTCAGCGGGGGGTTCAGGTAGGGGGTGAAGAACTGGTTGTCGCACCCGATGAGGGCCACGTCCTCCGGCACGCGGATGCCCATGCGCTGGAGCTGTCGCAGCGCGCCCAGGGCCACCAGGTCGTTGATGGCGATGACGGCGGTGGGGCGCTGGCCGGGCTGGGTCTCGCTGAACAGCCGGTTGGCGCACAGCTCGCCGCCCTGGGGGGTGTGGGCCGATTCGGTGCTGACCTGCCGGTCGATGGGCAGGCCCAGGCGCTCCATCTCCTCGAAGTAGGCCCGCCGCCGCGCGCTGGAGGAGCGCATGCCCCCCATGCCGCCCACAAAGGCGATGCGGCGGTGGCCCAGCGCCACCAGATGGGCGATGGACTTGCGCACGCTGACGGACAGGTCCGAGGTGATGTTGACGCAGCTGACGCCCTCCACCCGCGGGCCGATGGTGACGATGGGCATGCGCTGGGAGATCTTCAGAAGCCGCCTGCGGATTTCCTCGGCGGTCCCGGTCTCCACCGGCACCCCCACCAGCACCGCGCCGCAGGCGTTCAGCTCCAGTATGGCGTCGGCCATGGTGTCCTCGCCCCGGCGTCCCACCTCGGGCTGGTAGACGATCAGCGGCCTGCCCGCCTCCCGCGCCGCCTGCTCCGCCCCGGCGCACAGCATGGAATAGTAGGGATTCGTGAGGTCGGAGATCACCAGCGCCAGCGCCCTGGCCGGGGCGGATTCGCCCTTGCGCTCGGGGACCTGCCTGCGGTAGCCCATCTCCCGGGCCGCGGCCACCACCCGCTCCCGCGCGGCGGCGCTGGCGCTGCCTCCGGAGAGCACCCGCGACACCGTCGCCACGGAAACCTCCGCCGCCCGCGCCACATCGTTGATCGTTACGGGTCTCTGTTCCATACCTCCAGCCTCCTGTTGCGTTGGGGAAAAGGTCAGTCTGGCCGATATGCAGGGGATTGGCGGGGAGAATCAGGAATGGGGAATGAGACAGCGGTTGCCGCGCGCCATCTCACGACACGATACGTACTGCCCGGCGGGCGGGCGTATCGCGCCGCCCCTGCGCAGCCAGCCCATTCCTAATTCCTAATTCAACCAATGCCAATCCGTCAGCGAAATCAACCGAGCATGCGCCAAGTATACCACGCCCGCCTGTAATTTTCAATCTGTTTTCAGATGATTTCAGTATATCCTGTAAATGATTGAAATCATTAACGATAACTGTTGACAATCTGCCATTTTGTGGCTATAAGATAGCAACTACGGCATCCGCTACCACGCCTGGCTGTCTGCCGTGTTGAACTGGGACGTGTGCGACGGCGTGGCCGCGGGTTCCTCCTTATCCTGCGGCGCGGATTGGAAGCTGACCGGCGACGCGCAGGCGAAGACCGACGCCCTCCACGCCGCGCGCCTGCTGATGGGCCGCTTCAACCCCCGGGGCTTCATCCGGGCTTGGAACGCGCCCGAGCGGGTGGGGTACGCCATCATCGACTGCATGATGAACCTGTCGATTGAAACAGGTACGATTCGTAACCTTTCTGTAAGATTTCAATCCGTCTTGTCATTCATGCGTGGGCTGTGCCCCTCCGCCTTCCCCGCCCTCATCGAGTGGGAGGTCTTCGGGAAGGAATGATTTGACGCGCCGCGCGGCCCAAAGGCCGTGCGGCGCGTCTCTATGGATTTTATGTTGCCATCCCCGAGAGATTACGGTATAATGTCACTATAAACTGGAAAGGCGGTAAACCCCCATGAACAAGTGGAATCGACTCAACTACCAGCCGAACCTGCCCCTGGGGAAGGACGGCAGGAAGGTCACGGCCAGCCCGGAGCACATCGCGCTGAGCAAATCGGCGGCGAAGGAGGGCATGGTGCTCTTAAAGAACGAGGCCCACGCCCTGCCCCTGCGCGCGGGGGTGAAGGTGGCGCTGTTCGGCAAGGGCACCTTCGACTACGTCAAGGGCGGCGGCGGCAGCGGCGACGTGACGGCGCCCTATGTGCGCAACCTCTGCGAGGGCTTCGCGCAGTACCCGGAGCTGTGCGCCACCTTCGGCGAGCTGGACGCCTTCTACCGCGACCATGTGGAGGCCCAGTACAAGGCGGGCCGCGCCCCCGGGCTGGTGGACGAGCCGGAGCTGCCGGAAGGGCTTTTGCGCCGCGCGGCAGCCTTTGCGGACGCGGCGGTCGTTTCCATCAGCCGCTTCTCCAGCGAGGGCTGGGACCGCAAGAGCGCGTTTGATCAGATGGAATCCCACGTGGGCGTGTGGACGGACGATCCCCGCTACGTCCTCTCCCAGCAGCTGTTCCCCAGGGGGGATTTTGTGCTGACCGACGGGGAGGCGGCGCTGATCGAGCAGGTCAAGGCGGCCTTTGAGACGGTGATCGTGGTGCTCAACACCGGCAGCGTGTTCGACACCTCCTTCTTCAGGGACGATCCCGGCATCTCCGCGGTGCTGCTGGGCTGGCAGGCGGGCCTGGAGGGCGGCCTCGCGGAGGCGGAGCTGCTGCTGGGGCTGGACAACCCCTCGGGCAAGCTGGCGGACACCTTCGCCGCATCCCTGGAGGACTACCCCTCCTCCCCCAATTTCTACGAAAACGACTGGTACGTCAACTACTTCGACGACATCTACGTGGGCTACCGCTACTTCGAGACCATCCCCGGCGCGCGGGAGAAGGTGAACTATCCCTTCGGCTTCGGCCTGTCCTACACCGAATTTGAGCTGGAGACCGCCACGGCGGCCATCGAGGGCGACGAGATCGTGGTGCGCACGGCGGTGACCAACGTGGGCAGCCGCCCCGGCAGGGAGGTGGCCCAGGTCTACTTCGCCGCGCCTCAGGGCAGGCTGGGCAAACCCGCCCGCCAGCTGGCCGCGTTTCAGAAGACCCGGCTCCTGCAGCCCGGCGACACCCAACGGCTGACGCTGCGCTTCCCCATCGAGCGCATGGCTTCCTACGACGACCTGGGCAAGGTGGCGAAGTCCGCCTGGGTGCTGGAGGCGGGCACCTACCGCTTCTACGTCGGCACCGACGTGGAGAGCGCCGCTGAGTGCAAGTTCACCTGTACCTTGGAGGAGGACGCCGTGGTGAAGCATCTCACCGCCCGGATGGTCCCCACCCAGCTGGAGAAGCGGATGCTCGCCGACGGCAGCTACGAGCCGCTGCCCCAGGGCGAGCCCAACGACTTCAACGCCAACGTGCTCGAGCCGATGGACGCCCGCGACCTGCTGCTGAACCCCTCCGTGCGCTTCCACCAGGGCGTGGTGCGCTACCGCACGAAGCCCCGGGAGGACCACACCCTGCTGGAGGTGTCCGAGGGCAAGCTGTCGCTGGACGCCTTCCTGGAGCAGTTCACCGACGAGGACCTGGCCTGGCTGCTGGGCGGCCAGCCCAACACCGGCGTGGCCAACACCTACGGCTACGGCAACAACGAGCAGTTCGGCGTGCCCAACGCCATGAGCGCCGACGGCCCCGCGGGCCTGCGCATACTGCCCGAGGTGGGCGTGGCGACCACCGCCTTCCCCTGCGCCTGCCTGCTGGCCTGCACCTGGGACCCGGACGTCTGCGAGGCCGTGGGCCGCGCGGTTGGGGCCGAGGTCAGGGAGAACAACATCGGCGCGTGGCTGGCCCCGGCCATCAACATCCACCGCAACCCCCTGTGCGGGCGCAACTTCGAGTATTACTCCGAGGACCCGCTGCTCACCGGCCTGCTGGCGGGGGCCATGGTTCGTGGCGTACAGAGCAACGGCGTCGCCGCCACCATCAAGCACTTCGCCCTGAACAACAAGGAGACCAACCGCCTGGAGTGCGATTCCCGCGCCTCCGAGCGCGCCATCCGCGAGATCTACCTGAAGGCCTTTGAGATCATCGTCCGGGACTACGACCCCTGGTCCATCATGACCAGCTACAACATCATCAACGGCCACCGCGCCAGCGAGAACCACGACCTGCTCACCGGCATCCTCCGGGAGGAGTGGGGCTACGAGGGCATGGTCACCACCGACTGGTGGACTCACGGCGAGAACTACAAGGAGGTCGCCGCCGGCAACGACGTCAAGATGGGCTGCGGCTTCCCCGACCGCCTCATGCAGGCCCTGGAAAAGGGCGCCCTCACCCGCGCCCAGATGCTCACCGCCGCAAGGCACATATTGGGGATGATCCTGAAGCTGGACTGAGCGGTCTTGTAGGGCGGGATAAGAAAGACATGATCGTCCGTCAGCGGAGCGTTGAGAATTGAAAGTGGAGCGTAATGAACTCCCCGCTCTCCACTTTCAGCTTTTCAGGCATCTGTTCTTTCCCGACGGTATACAGGCATTTTACAGGGGCGAGGACGACCTCTCAGTCACCGATTACATCGGTGACAGCTCCCCTGGGAGGGGAGCCAAGAGAATGGACGTTGCGTCAGCCTTGGCTCCCCTTTCAGGGGAGCTGTCAGCCGCCAGGCTGACTGAGAGGTCGTTCCCCAAATTTCCCATTCCCAATTCCCCATTCTCAAAGAAGGAGGCCGTCGCATGTCTCAGGGTCGGGGGCATTTTTCCCGGGGCTTTATGACGGAGGAGGAGAAGGCGAACCAGCCGAAGGTGACCAAAGCGCTGCTCACGCGCATATTTTCGTATTTGAAGCCCTACAGCGGACGGCTGCTGCTGGTGCTGGCGTGCATCGGGCTTTCATCATTTTTCACGCTGCTGCCCTCGATCCTGACGGGCAAGATCATCGACGAGGGCCTGATGAAGCGGGACCTGGGCGCGCTGATCAAGTACATCGCGCTGTCGCTGGCGGTGACGCTGGGGGCGAACCTCATCGGCGTGGCGGAGAACTACGTCAACACCTGGATCGCCCAGCACATCACCTTCGACATGCGCAACCAGATGTACGCCCATCTCCAGCGGATGTCCCAGCGGTTCTTCACCTCCAACAACCAGGGCGACATCATCACCCGCATGACCTCGGACATCGACGGCGTGCAGCGGGTGATCACCAGCACCTTTTCCAGCATCCTCTCCAACAGCCTCACCCTGGTGATCGCCATGATCGCCATGTTTCAGAAGAACTGGCTGCTGGCGCTGATCGGCATCGTCATCGTGCCGCTTTTCACCATCCCCACCCGCCGCGCCGGGCACACCCGGTGGAAGTACGCCAACGAATCCCAGGCCTGCAACGACGAGATCAACGGCATACTCAACGAGACCCTCTCCGTGTCCGGGCAGCTTCTGAGCAAGCTCTTCGGCAAGGAGGCCTACGAGTACGGGCGGTATGTCGAGGCCAACGAGCGGATGATCAGGCTGAACATCCGCGAATCCCTGGCGGGCCGGTGGTTCCGGGTCGTGCTGTCCACCTTCACCAGCGTGGGGCCCATGCTGATCTACCTGGTGGGCGGCATACTGATGATCCGCCACGGCGCATCGCTGACCATCGGCGACATCACCGTGCTGGTGGCGCTGCTGGGCAGGATGTACATGCCCGTCAACAGCCTGCTGAACATCCAGGTGGACTGGATGCGCTCCATGGCGCTCTTCACCCGGATATTCGACTACTTCGACATCCCCGTGGAGATCGAGAACGCGCCCGACGCCATCACCCCCGACCGCGCCGAGGGCAACGTGACCTTCGACCACGTGGTGTTCGGCTACGAGCCCGAGCGCACGGTGCTCAAGGACGTGAGCTTCGAGCTGAAGGCGGGCCACAGCATCGCCATCGTGGGGCCCTCCGGGTCGGGCAAGAGCACCATCATCAACCTGATCCCCCGGCTGTACGACGTCAACGCGGGCAGCGTCAGCTACGACGGCGTGGACGTGCGGCGGCTGGACCTGGGCTTCCTGCGCGCCCAGGTGGGCGTGGTCAGCCAGGAGACCTACCTGTTCAACGGCTCCATAAGGGAGAACCTGCTCTACGCCAAGCCCGACGCCACCGAGGCCGAGATGGAGGCCGCGCTGAAGAAGGCCAACATCTGGGAATTCGTGCAGAACCAGCCCGGGGGCATGGACGCCATGGTGGGCAACCGGGGCCTCAAGCTGTCGGGCGGCGAGAAGCAGCGGCTGTCCATCGCCCGGGTACTGCTCAAGGACCCGACCATATTCATATTCGACGAGGCCACCTCCGCGCTGGATTCCATCTCCGAGCAGAAGATACAGGAGGCCATCGACCCCATCATCCAGAGCCGCACCAGCATACTCATCGCCCACCGGCTGTCCACCATACTGGCCGCGGACGAGATCCTGGTGGTGAAGGACGGGCAGATCGTGGAGCGCGGGCAGCACAAGGACCTGGTCACCCGCGACGGCGTGTACCGCGAGCTCTACGAGACTCAGTTCTCCAAGGCCCTCCTCCCCCAGGAGGACGGCGTCACCGAATTGGAGCAATACATCTGGGCCCAGCAGCCCGCCGACGAGCCGGACGACGAATGACAACAGGGGCGCCGAAAACGGCGCCCCTGTTGTCATTCAATGATAGAAAAGTGGTATCTGTTCAGTTCTGCCGTGATCTATAGGGATTTAATTAGGAATGAATAGCGGCTGCCGCGCACGCTGTAGGTGCGGCCAATCGCCGCCATCTACGCAGCCAAGCCATTGATAATTCCTCATTCCTCATTCCTCATTCCTAATTTCTCATTCGACAAATCCCGATTCGCCGAAGAACTGAACAGTTACGAAAAGTGGAGAGTTAAAAAGCGGCTGCGGCGTACTCTGCAAGGGTGTCCAAGCCATTCGATTCCTAATTCCTAATCAAGAACCGCGGCTTCATACGCCACCCTCAACGGATCGCCCCCCGTAACGGGATAGCGGACGGTGCCGCATTGCGTGAAGCCCTGCTTTTCCAGGAACCGGCGCATGGCGCGGTTGCCGGGGTGGGTGTCGGCGCGGACGACGGCTCGGCCATTCCGGCGGGCGATGTCGAAGGCGCGGGCGATGATCTCCCGGGCGATGCCGCCGCCCCGGTGGGCGTCGTCCAATGCCATGCGGTGGACGGTCAGGTAGGGTCCGGGGAGGGTCCACGCGCCCTCGATTGCATCGTAGATGGGCTCCGGCTCCAGGGACAGCGCGGCAAAGGCGGCGATTGCGCCATCGTCCTCCACCACGTAGAGCTGGCCAATCTCCACGTCCCGCTCCAGGATCTCCCGCTCGGGATAGCCGTCCTGCCACTGGTCGATGTTCAGCGTCCGCATGAAGGCCTGGGCCTCTGCCACGACGCGCATCACGTCGTCCAGGTCGGCCAGCGTCGCGCGGCGAAAGGTGCGCATGGTCATTCCCTCCCTATACAGGTGTGTCGGTCCCGTTTACTTCAACACATCCCTGATCCTGCCGTAGAGCTCCTCGTCCGGCTCCAGGCCCATGTAGTGCTCCAGCACGTAGTCCACGCCCTGCTCCCGCAGCGCCTTCTGGATCTCCGGCGCGGTGGCGTCCTCGGCGCGGTCGAACCGCAGCGCGGCGGCGATGCCGTTGACGATGGGCGTGGGGTCCACCCCCTGCTCGATGGCGAACAGCGCCGCGCCGACGATGCGGTCATTGCGCCGCAGCTTGCGCACCGGGTCCGCGCCCACGCGGGCCACGGTGTCCTTGAGGGCCTTGTTCTGGAAGCGGAACAGCAGATCGGTGACGTTGCTCTCCACGTTCTCGCGCACCCCCTCGCCGAACTTCTTCACCAGGGCCTCGGCGCTGGTCATCATGCTGGCCTTCGCCGCGGCGTAGATCTCCGGATCGGCGATGGCCTGCCAGATGTACTCGTAGCCCTTCTGATACCCCAGATAGGCGCACAGCGCGTGGCCGCCGTTGTGCAGAAACAGCTTGCGCTTGATGTAGAACTCGAAGGGCGTGTAGGGGATCAGGCCCACCAGGTCGGGGATATCGCCCCTGAAGGCGTCCCGGTCCACGGGCAGCTCGGCGTAGGGCTCCACGCAGATCAGCAGCTTGTCCACCGCCCGCATCTCGGGGGTCAGCGGCGGCACCATCCGGCCGATGGACGCCTCCACCAGCCCCAGGTTTTCATCCGCCCACGCCCGCTGCGCGTCGGTGAGCTGCTCGTAGATCCAGCCCCGCATCAGCTCGTCCGCGCCCAGCTGGTTTTCGCACAGGATCACGTCCAGCGGCTTGCCCGTGCGCTCCATGCGCGCCACCATGCCCCTGGCGATCACCGGCGCGATCCTCGGCAGCACGTTCACGCCCACCGCCGTGGCCATGATCTCACAGTTCACGATCTCGTCGATGGCCTGGTCCGTCAGCGAATTGACCGCCCGCACCGGCTTGACGGTGGTGTCCTTTTCCCCGTCGTTGGAGACGATGCGCACGGTGTATTCCCCCCGCGCGTTCATTTCGTCGATGATCTCCTGCATGATGTCCAAAAAGCACACTTCATACCCGGAATCCGCGAACACCTTGCCGATAAAGCCCCGGCCAATGTTGCCCGCGCCGTACATGATCGCCGTTTTCATGGTCAGCTCCTCCTTTGTTTTCCGCTGTATTCCATTATACCACCCGAAACCGGCGTTGCATAGTAAATTTTGTATGGACATTGCCGTAGAATCGTGCTAATATAGCTGTAGTATGTTCACGCAAGGAGGCCGCGCCCATGCGCCCCGCTGTCCTGATAAGCCTGTGCCTGATGGGGATCGAATGCCGGTACGACGGCGGGTGCAACGCCATTGATCCCGGCAGGCTCGGGGCGCTGTGCCGGCTGATCCCGGTGTGTCCCGAGCAGCTGGGCGGCCTGCCCACGCCGCGGACGCCTTCGGAGCGGCTGAACGGCCGGGTGGTGACACGGGACGGCGCGGACGTGACCGCGGCCTTTGAACGCGGGGCCGAGCAGGCGTGTCGTCTGGCCGACATATTTGGCGCGCGGTTCGCGCTTTTGAAGGCCCGCAGCCCGTCCTGCGGGTCCGGGGAGATCTACGACGGCAGCTTCACGGGCGTCCGCGTCCCCGGCGACGGGGTGACGGCGCAGCGGCTTAAGGACATGGGCGTCCGGGTATACGACGAAGACCACATCGACGATTTGATCCACATGCTGGAGGGCGAGCGAGTATGATCCGTTTCAATTCCGACTACCTCGAGGGCGCGCACCCCGTCATCATGGCGCACCTGCTGGAGACCAACCTGGAGCAGACCCCGGGCTACGGCGAGGACGCCCACTGCGAGAACGCCCGGGCCGTCATCCGCCGCCTGTGCGCGGCCCCGGACGCGGACGTGCACTTCCTGGTGGGCGGCACCCAGACGAACTTCACCTTCCTGGCGGCCGTGCTCAAGCCCTGGCAGGGGGTCATCAGCGCCGACAGCGGCCACATCGCCGTGCACGAGACCGGCGCGGTGGAGGCCACCGGCCACAAGGTCATCGCCCTGCCCGCCATCAACGGCAAGCTGGACGCGACGATGGTGGACGACTACTGCGACCTCCACTTTGCCGACGAGTCCCACGAGCACATGGTGATGCCCGGCGCGGTGTACATCTCCAACCCCACCGAGGTGGGCACGCTGTACAACCGGGAGGAGCTCTCGGCGCTGCGGGAGGTCTGCGATCGCTGGGGGCTGACGCTGTTTTTGGACGGGGCGCGGCTGGGCTACGGCCTGGCGTCGCCGGAGAACGACCTGGACCTGCCCTTCATCGCCCGGACCACCGACGCCTTCTACATCGGCGGCACCAAACAGGGCCTGCTGTTCGGCGAGGCGCTGGTCATCACCCGGGAGGATCTGCAGCCCGACTTCCGCTACATCATCAAGCAGAAGGGCGGCATGCTGGCCAAGGGCCGGCTGCTGGGGGTGCAGTTCGAGGCCGCGCTGGAGGGGGATCTGTACATGGAGATGTCCCGCCACGCCATCGACCTGGCCATGCGCCTGAAGGAGGGCCTTAACGACCTGGGCGTCTCCTTCATGATCGACAGCCCCACCAACCAGCAATTCCCCATACTGCCCGACAGCCTGCTGGAGGACCTGCGGCACCGCTTCAGCTACGCCACCATCCAGCGCATCGACCCCACCCACACCGCAGTGCGCTTCTGCACCAGCTGGGCCACCCGCGGGGAGGACGTGGAGAGCCTGATCGACGCCATCGGCGAGCTGCTGTAGACGACCATAGAGAGGAGCGTTCCTATGTCCAAGAATTACCGCGCCGAGCTGGTCGGCGTTTTGGGCGACCCGGTGGAGGGCAATCCCACGGGCGCGATGGAGGAGGCGGGCTTTGCCCACGCGGGACTGAACTGGCGCTATATCACCGTGAAGGTGGCGCCGGGGGCGCTGGACGACGCCATGGCGGGGGTGAAGGCCTTCAACATGCGGGGCGTGAACCTGACCATGCCCCACAAGATCGACGTGCTCAAGCACATCGACGAGCTGTCCGACGCGGCGCGGGTCATCGGCGCGGTGAACACGGTGGTGTGCCGCCCCGATGGCACGCTGTTCGGCGAAAACACCGACGGCAAGGGCTTTGTCCAGTCCCTGACGGACCGGGACATCTCCCTTGAGGGCAAGGCCGTGACCCTGCTGGGCGCGGGCGGCGCGGCCCGTTCCATCGGCGTGGAGTGCGCCATGGCGGGCGCTCGCAGGGTGACCGTCGTCAACCGAAGCGAGGCGCGCGGCAGGGCCCTGGCGGACACCATCAGCGCCCACACCAAAGCTGACGCCGAATACCTCCCCTGGCAGGGAACCGTGCGCGTCCCCGAGGGCACCGACATACTCATCAACGCCACCTGCGTCGGCCTGTTCCCCGACGTGGACGCCTGCCCCGACATCGACTTCGACACCGTCGCCCCCGGCACGGTGGTCTGCGACGTGGTGTTCAACCCCGTGGACACCCCCTTCCTGAAAAACGCCGCCGCCCGGGGCGCGATCTGCGTGGACGGCCTCGGCATGCTGGTCAATCAGGGCTGCATCAACTACACCCTCTGGACCGGTGAAAAGGCGCCGAAGGAAGTCATGTACGAAGCGCTTAAGCGAGAATTTGTCGGGCAATAGCCCGACAAATTCAGGGAGTAGGGAGTAGGCAGTAGGGAGTAGGGAGAGTTACGGCACAACCTCCGGCTTCTATTGAAAGCATGTACCTGTTCAGTCGTTGACTCCTTCCGACCCGCTTCGCGGGCCACCTCCCTCAAAGAGGGAGGCTTTTGGACTCCTGTTCCCTCTCCGAGGGAGCTGTCAGCCGCAGGCTGACTGAGGGAGTTGAGGGAGCTGTCAGCCGCAGGCTGACTGAGGGAGTCATCCCTGGGCGACTGAATAGTTGCGAAAACATCACATTTTCGGAAGGTTCCGGCGATGCTTGACGTTCTTCATTCCTTTAGAACGCCGTTCATCTGCCGTTCTCCCCTACTCCCTACTGCCTACTCCCTACTCCCTAAAAAGTTCACTTCATCAAACTTTCCCTTGAAACTGCGCGGCTATTATGATATGATTGCGTTATGAAGAGATTAGCTCTTTTTATCGTGGTATTGTCCCTGCTGCTGGGGCTGGTTGTGTCCGGCAGCGCGGAGGAGGCGGTCGTCGAGGAGACTGTCGAGACTGCCGTCGGGGCGGCTCCGGGGCTGGAGGTCTACTTTCTGGACCTGGGCCGTGTGGACGGCATACTGCTGCGGGCCGACGGGGAGACCTGCTTCATCGACGTGGGCTTCAAGCGCGACACCAAGGTCGCCATACAGTATCTGCACGGCCTCGGCATCGACCAGTTGGACTGCTATGTGGGCACCCACGGCCACGCTGACCACATCGAAGGCGCGCCGGAGATGATCGTGGAGTTCCGTCCCAAACGCATCTACCTCTCCCACGAGGGCGCCTATAAGGGCATCCTGGAGTGCTGCAACGACAGCCAGCGGCAGGTGGTGGAGCAGACCGAGCGGCTGTACATGGTCCCCGGCGACAGCTTCACGCTGGGACGTGGCACCATGACCTGCGTGGGGCCGGTGCGGGTGCGCAATTCCTCGCTGAGCTCAAGCGACGAGAACGAGAACTCGCTGATCACCCGGTTCGACTACGGCGAGCGCAGCCTGCTGTTCACAGGAGACGCCAGCGACGAGACGCTGCGGGCGGCGGACTACAACAACCCCGGCTGTCTCGCGGCGGAGGTGCTGAAGAACCCCCATCACCACGGCGCGCACGGTAAGGACGTGATCGAGCTGATCCATCCGAAGCTGGTGGTATTCTGCACCGACAACGGCTACTATCCCAAGCAAGAATACCGCAGCATACTCTCCGACATCGGCGCGCGGATGCTGCTGACGGGCTCGGACAATCAGGGCAACGTGGGCCTGGTGACCGACGGCGCGCGCTGGGAGGTGCGCTGCGGCTACAGCGCCCAGTCGGTCACGGTGGACGCCCCTGCCCCAATGGCGGTGGGCCAGAAGCAGGAGCTGAGCGCCCACGCGGTGTCCGACAAGCTCCGCTCCCCCGACCACCAGCTGGGCTGGAACAGCTCGGATGAATCCGTGGCCATCGTCCACAACGGCGTAGTGCTGGGCGTTGGGCCCGGCACGGCCACCATCACCGCCGCGGCCATCAACGGCGTCTCCGACAGCGCGGAGGTGCGGGTCTACACCGCCCTGGTCTCGCTGGACAAGGACACCCTGCGCATGGCCATCGGCGAAAAGGAGCGACTCAAGGCCAGCGTCACCCCCTCCAACGTCGAGGGCGTCACCGGCGAGTGGATCAGCTCCGACCCCGCCGTGGCCACCGTGGACGACGGCCAGGTCGTCGCCCAAGCCAGGGGCGTCGCCCAGATCATCGCCCGACTCTCCAACGGCGTGGAGGCCGCCTGCGAGGTGGAGGTCTACGGCGCAAAGCCCAAGTCCGTCAAGCTGTCCAAGAGCAAGCTCACCCTCTCTGTGGGCGACACCTACGGCCTCACCGCCAAGGTGCAGCCCTCCGAGTACGACCTGAGCGAGCTGGAATGGTCCTCCAGCGACGACGACGTGATTTGGGTGGACGACTCCGGCAACGTCACCGCCGTGGGCCCCGGCAGCGCCAAGGTCACCGTCCGCGCCTCCGACAAGGTCAAGGCGGTATGCCGCATCAAGGTGAAGGATTGAAAGGACAGCGGGGGACACGCGAATTGAAAATGGAGAATGGATAAGGGAAAATGATGGTGCAAATCCTTCGGATTTGTTTGATTGCATCTGTTCAGTCCGGCCATGATAAGCCTGGTATATGGAATGTCAGCAGAGACCTCATCCGACCTCCGCTTCGCTCCGGCCACCTTCCCCAGAGGGGAAGGCTAAAAACTGGCTGACGCGGAACCCAAAAGCCTTCCCCTCTGGGGAAGGTGGCACGGCGTAGCCGTGACGGATGAGGTCCCCCGTCATCCCGACAAATCCCCATTTATCACAGCAGAACCAAACAGAGGCTTTCAACCGCCATTCTCCATTCATATTTCCCCGACCTGGTCAAAAAACGGAGTGGGCTTTCGCCCACTCCGCTGTGTTCCATTACATCCCGGCGTACTTCTGCCGAACCTGGTCGATCTGCTGCTGCTGGGCCTGCTGGGCGGGGTACCAGCCCTTGGCGGCCATCTTCTGATAGATGTCGCCCTGCATGCACAGGCTGTCGTTCAGCGCGGAATCGAAGGCCTGCTGGACGTTCTGGGTGGCGGACTCGATGGTGCCATGCATATACAGGTCGCACGCGCCCTTGGTGGTCAGCAGGATGTTCTCCATGATCATCTGGTCATTCATTGCTCTCACTCCCCTGCACGTTGATGGATTGTGGTTACACCAGCTGGAAGAAGCGGTTGAACAGCTCCCGGTGCTTGGTCAGCAGCTGGTTGACGCAGCTCTTCAGCTCCGGGTCGGTCAGCTGCTGGGCGGCCTGCTGGCACTGGGTGGTCAAAAACTGCTCGTGCCCCAGCGCGTCCTCGATATACTGCAATTCCTTGGGACTCATGGCTTCTCACCTCCTGCAAACAGTATGGACCGAAGCCGCCGCGTTTATACGCGAGGGAGGAAGGGACGCGGAAATGCGCGCCTGACGTCACGAATTTCCTGACTGGCAGGTACCGATTCCCAGTCGAAATCGCAAGCGATTTCTTTGTGGGAATCCACATGCTTAGGCATTGCCGGTACATGTGATTGAAACAGGTACGATCTTAACCTTTCTGTAAGATTCCAATCCGTCTTGTCATTCATGCGATGGCCTTGTGTGCAACTATGGCAGCGGTTGACCCGACTGCTCTGCTATGCTATAATGACAGCGACAATATTTTGAAACGGAGGTATCCTCATGAGCGGAATCGAACGGGTATGTGAATTTCTGGACGCGGCGCAGACCTACTATCTGGCCACGGTGGAGGGCGACCAGCCCCGGGTGCGGCCCTTCGGCACGATCCTCTTGTACAACGGCAGGCTCTACATCGAGACGGGCAAGGTGAAGAACGTGTCGAAGCAGCTGGCCGCCAATCCCAAGGCCGAGATCTGCGCCTTCAACGGCGGCAAGTGGCTGCGCGTGGCGGGCGAGCTGATCGACGACGCGGACCGGGCCGTGAAGGTGGCGATGCTGGAGAAGATGCCCAGCCTCAAGGCCATGTACGATCCCGACGACGGCAACATGCAGATGCTGTACTTCAAAAACGCCACGGCCACCTTCAGCTCCTTCACCGAGGCCCCCGAGACCTTTGAATTCTGATATGGGAGGGCAAACTATGGAGAACTACACGATCTGCAACTGCAAGTCCGTGTCCTACTTTGATGTGGAGGACGCGCTGCACAAGGCCGAGTCCTTCGGCGACCTGGAAAAGACCTTCGCCGAAGTCCAGGCCCTGACCCACTGTTCCACCGGCTGCGGCGGCTGTCATGACAAGATCATGGACGCCATTTCCGAGATCATTCACCGCTGAGATGTGCCTGACGAGAAACAGGGATTATACGTGTCAATCGGGAATTAGGAATTAGGAATTTGGAATTAGGAATTGAATAGCGGCTGCCGCGTACACTGTAGGGGCAGCCAAGCCATTTATAATTCCCAATTCCCAATTCCCAATTCCCAATTCAATAAACCCCATCCCGCGGCAGGGCGAAAGCTGACCTACACCCTTCCCACGTTAAAACCACGCTAAACCCCCGCCTGCGCTTTGACAAACCGGCGCATATGTGCTATAGTGTTTTCGATACAAATACATGTGTATTTGCAGGAAAGACACAAAGGAGCGTGTTTGCGTGGTTATAGGACTGTTGGGGCTGGGCACGATCGGGTCCGGCATCTATGAACATTTGAATAAACGGGGCGACATCCGGGTCAAAAAGATACTGGAGCTCAAGCGCCACCCGGGCTTCGAGGCGCTGGAGACCAGCGACTACGGCGAGATACTGAACGATCCCGAGATCGACACCGTGGTGGAGCTGATCGGCGGCATGGAGCCGGCCCACAGCTTCACGGTGCAGGCCCTGAAGGCGGGCAAGAACGTGGTCACCGCCAACAAGCTGATGCTCTCCCACCACATGGAGGAGCTGCTGACGCTGGCAAAGGAGATGGGCGTGCAGTACCGCTACGACGCCTCCGTCGGCGGCAGCATCCCCTTCCTGTACAACCTGGCGCGGCACCGCACGGCGGACACGCTGACCGCCCTCTCCGGCATCGTCAACGGCACCACCAACCTGATCCTGGACATCATGCAGACCGACGGCCGGGACTTTGACGACGTGCTGAAGCAGGCCCAGGCCGAGGGCTACGCCGAGGCCAACCCCGCCAGCGACATCGACGGCGTCGACGCCCAGTGCAAGCTTGCCATCGCCAGCGCCGTGGCATACCAGAAGTATGTACGCCCCGAGGACATTGCCACCGAGGGCATCCGTCACATCACCGGGCGGGACATCATACATTTCAGGGAGCGCGGCTGGGTGTGCCGGCTGATCGTCCACTCCGAGGTGGTGGGCCAGGGCGTGATCACCGCCTGCGTGGAGCCCACGCTGGTGGCCGCCAACAGCACCGAAGCCGCCGTGAAGCTCAACAACAACACCATCTCCGTCACCGGCGAATACTTCGGCGTGCACACCTTCCAGGGCCAGGGCGCGGGCAAGGACCCCACCGCCTTCGCCGTAGAGCTTGGACTTCGGGACATCCTGGACGGCGTCAAGCCCCGGATGAACCCCATCCCCGAGGGCTATGCCCGGGTGTACAACGAGAAGGCCGGGCACCGGTACTATCTCCGCACCGCCGCGCCGGTGAACGTCCCCGCCGAGAAGGTCAGCCAGGACGTCTACATCACCGCGCCCATGAGCGTCAGCGCCATGCACGCGCTGGCAAAGGCGCTGCGTGAGGCCGACGAAAATACGTTCTTCGCGGGAATACGGGAATAACACCCCGCCGCACAAAGCGCGGCTTCAGGCGTTCAATGACTATAATCCATAGAAAGCAGGTCATCCATATGAAAAAGGTCAATGTTGCCATCCTCGGCGCGACGGGCGCTGTGGGGCGTGAAATGCTGAAGGTACTGGAGGAGCGCAGCTTCCCCATCAACACCCTGAAGGCGCTGGCCAGCAGCCGCAGCGCGGGCAAGGCGCTGCCCTTCCGGGGCGACGAGGTCATCGTGGAGGAAGCCACGGACGCCTCCTTTGAGGGCATGGACATCGTACTGGGCGCGGCCAGCAACGAAATGGCGAAGCGCTTCGCCCCGGCCATCGTCAAGGCGGGCGCGGTGTTCGTGGACAACTCCTCGGCCTTCCGCATGCAGGACGACGTGCCGCTGGTGGTCCCGGAGATCAACCCCGAGGACGCCATGAAGCACCACGGCATCATCTCCAACCCCAACTGCTCCACCATCATCACCCTGGTGGCCGTGGCGGGCATCAATAAGGTGTCCCCCATCAAGACAATGGTGGCGTCCACCTACCAGGCCGTGTCCGGCGCGGGCGCGAACGGCCTGATCGAGCTGGAGGAGCAGGCCCGGGCCTATGTGGATAAGCAGCCCATCGAGGCCAGGGTATTCCCCCACCAGATCGCCTTCAACCTCATCCCCCAGATCGGCTCCGACACCGGCAACGGCTACACCACCGAGGAGATGAAGATGCAGAACGAGGGGCGGAAGATCATGCACCTGCCCGAGCTCCGGGTCACCTGCACCTGCGTGCGCGTGCCCGTGATGCGCAGCCACTCCATCTCCGTCACCCTGCGCACCCAGCGCAAGCTCACCGTGGACGAGGTCCGCGCCGCCGTGGCCGCCGCGCCCGGCTGCCGCCTGGTGGACGACCTCGAGAACAAGGTCTATCCCATGCCTCTGGACACCAGCGACCAGGACATCGTGTTCGTGGGCCGCATCCGCGAGGATCTGACCTGCGACGACGGCATCTCCCTCTGGTGCTGCGGCGACCAGGTCCGCAAGGGCGCTGCCACCAACGCCATTCAGATCGCGGAGCTGCTGGTGAAGTGACTTTATCGGGCTTTGCCCGACATATTCAGGCATCAGGCTATTATTTCAAGCCCTTACAATCGAAACGACACCGCCGGGTCGGCAATGCCGACCCGGCGGTGTCGTTATGTATTTTTCATCCAAACAGTACCAGATTTCCCAGGCTTCCCGCGTAGCACTGGGGGTCCTGGGCGGTGCTGCCGTGGAAGCTGCTGCGGGAGTTCTTGCTCATGTTGCCAAGCACCTCGTCGCGGGCGTAGTGGAACATCTCGTAGAAGGTCAGCTGGCCGTCGCCGTTGCTGTCCGCGGGCATGCCGCCGGAGAACCTGTGGCTGGTCATGCTGTAGCCCGCGCCCTCAAGCAGGTACAGTGTGAAGTAGTCGTGGGCGCGGTTGGTGTCGGTCGTGGTGTTGTAGGTGGCCGTGGTGTCGTCGGCCGCGGTCATCACGGCGATGCGCCCACCCTCGGCGTTCAGCTTGCTGCGCAGGTTGTCGATGAACACGCCGCTGTAGCAGGAATCCAGGATCAGCACGATCTTGCCGTTGATTCTGGAGAGGTGGCTGTAGAACTCGCCGGAGGTGATGTAGGTGTTGGAATTGTTCTTGTTATAGCCCGGCAGCTGCATGCCGTAGTGGCCGGAGGTGCCGTCCACCCTGTCATAGCCGTGGGAGCAGAAGTAGATCACGTTGATGTCGGAATCCTCGCTGTCGGAGAAGGCGTCGTCCAGCGCGGCCAGCCAGTTGGCCTTGGTGGGATTGCCCATCACGCCCAGCAGCTCGTAGCGCGCGCCGTTGATGTCAGCAGCGGACATCACGTCCTCCACGCTGTAGGCGTTGTTCTTCGGGAAGTGCAGCGCGCCGTCGCCCTTCTCGAAGAAATTGTACACCCCGAAAAAGCGGTAGCGCTCCCGGGCGCTGACGGTGACGGTGCACTTGGCGGTGACGCCGTTGAGGGTGCTGACGGTGATGACCGCCTTGCCCCCGGACAGCGCGGAGACGACGCCCTCGTCGCTCACCGTGGCCACCTTCCCGTTGGAGGAGGTATAGGTCAGGGAGACGTCGGTCATCACGTTCTTCTGGGCGTCCTTCACCACGGGCTTGAGGGTGTAGCGCTCGCCCGCCTCCAGGGTGAGGGTCGTCGGGGACAGCGTGACGGTCTTGGGGGCGTCCACCACGGTCACGCGGCAGACGGTGTCCACCGGGGCCGCGCCCTCCAGCTCCACGTGGGTGTGCACGCCGTTCTGGGTGCTGACGCGGATGGTGGCCTCGCCCTTCTTGAGGGCCTTGACCACGCCCTTGTCGGATACGGACACCACGTCCGCGCCGGTGAGGACGGCGTAGGTGAAGCTGCTCTCGACCCGGTTGCCCGCGCTGTCGGCGGCGTAGGACTCGAGGGTGTAGCTGTCGCCCACGCTGAGACTCAGCGCCTCGGTGCTGAACACCTGGGTGGGCGCGCCGGTGACGGTGACGCTCACGGTGTCCTTCACGCCGTTGAAGGCGGAGACGGTGATCACGGCCTTGCCGGGCGCGACGGCGGTCAGCCTGCCGTCCTGATCCACGGTCACGGCGGCGGGATTGTCAGAGACATAGCTCAGCGTCCGGCAGCCGTAGATGCTGGACATGCTCACGGTCAGCGCGTCGTAGGTCATGCCCTGAGACAGGCTCAGCGTGGCGGGCTTGACGGTGATGGACTTGGGCGCGGTGAGCACCTGGACCTCATAGCTGTCGCTCAGGCCGTTCTCCACGGTGACGGTGATGGTGGCCTTGCCCTTCTTGACGCCGGTGACCACGCCGGTCTCCGGGTCCACGCTGGCGATCCTGGGATTGGAGCTGGACCAGGTGTAGCCGGTGGCCACGGCCTCCACACCCGCGTCGAAGGTCATGTGGACCTCGGGGCCCTCCCAGGTCTCCTTCACGCCCAGCACCACGCTGGTCTCGTCCAGCGACACGGCGGAGGGCGCGGGCAGCACGGTGACGTCGCACAGCGCGTACAGCTTTTCATTCAGCGTCGCGCGCACCACGGCCCTGCCGGGGCGCACGCCGGTGACCCGGCCCGCGGCGGTGACGCTGACGCAGCCGGGATCGGCGCTGGAGGCGTCCACGGAATAGGTGAAGCTGGCGGGGACGGTCATGCCCTGGGCGTCCAGCGCCTTTGCAGACAGGGTGACGGAGGTCTTGTTCAGCAGGGACTTGCCCTCCAGCTCCACCCGCTCGGGCTTGGAATTGACGGTGACGGTGACCTTTGCCTTCTTCTTGTTGAAGGTCGTGGCGGTGATGACGGCGGTGCCCCGGCGAACGCCGGTGACCAGGCCGTTGGCGTCCACGGTCGCCACGGAGGGGTCTGCGCTCTCAAAGGTGACGGAGTGGGATGCCGCGCCGCTGTTGGGGACGGCGATGAGCTGGAGCGTGGTCTCCACGGACAGCTCGGGCTTGGCGGGGGTGAGGGTCAGCTTGGTGGGGGCCTTCTCCACGGTCACGGCCACCCGGGCGGTCAGACCGTTGTGGGCGGTGGCGGTGACGATGGCGCTGCCCTTCTTGAGGGCGGTCAGCGCGCCGGTGGTCTCGTCCACCTTGACAATCTTGGCGTTGGAGGAGGACCAGCGCACCACAGCGGCGCAGTGGGCCTCGCCCTCGGGCGGCACCAGGGTGTAGCGCAGGCCATCCCAGGTCTCCTTGACGCCCAGGGACAGGGCGGATTCGTTGACCAGGATGTCGGCGGGGGCGTCGGCCACGTTGACGGTCAGCGTCGCGGTGATGCCGTTGTGGGTGCGAACCTCCACCTGGGCGGTGCCCTTCTTCAGCGCCGTGACCACACCCTGGTCGGAGACGGCGACGTACTCCGCGCCGCTCGTGACGGTGTAGGTGTAGTTCGTCTCGGTGCGCGCGCCGGTGCCATCGGTGACCTTCGCCGCGATGGCGTGGGTCTGGGCGGCGGCCAGGTCCACCTCAGTCTGATCCAGGGTCAGCGCGCGGGGCAGGCCCAGCACCTGCACCTTGACGGTGGCCTTCTTCTTGTTGTAGCTGCGGACGGTGATGGTGGCCGTGCCGGTGCCGTGGCCGGTGACATTGCCGCTGGCGTCCACGGTGGCGACAGTCTCATTGCTGCTCTCGTAAGTGTAGGTCGAGCAGACCGCGCCGGAGTTGACGGTCACCTCGATGGGCAGGGTCATGTCCTCGGTGAGCTTCATCGGGGACGGCTTGACGGTCAGCTTGGTGGGGGCCTTGCCCACGGTCACGGCCACGGTACGAACGATGCCGTTCTGGGTCGAGGCGCTGACGACGGCGCGGCCCGCCTTGACGGCGGTGATCTCGCCGGTGGCGGCGTCCACCTTGGCCACCTTGGCGTTGGAGGAGCTCCACTTAACCTCGGCGGCGCAGGCGGTCTCCCCCGCCTTGGGGATCAGGGTGTAGCCGACGGCAGCCGTCTCCTTGACGCCGATGGCCAGCGCGTCGCGGTCCAGCGTCATGTCGGCGGGACCCGCGGCCACGGTGACCCGGACCTTCGCGGTCAGCTCCCCGCAGGCGACGTCCACCACGGCCTCGCCCTTGCGCACGCCGGTGACGGTGCCCTTCTCCGCGTCCAGCGCAATGCAGCCGGGGTCCGCGCTCTCCGCGGCGATGGCGGCGGTCATCGCATCGTGGGTCAGCGCGCCGTTGATGTCATACAGCCGCACAGGCAGGGCGGCGGTCATGTTTTCGCACACCGCCAGCTCCCCGCCCTCCATGCGCACGGGGGGATTGGTGACGGTCACCTTGACGGTGGCCTTCTTGCTGTTGTAGCTCTTGACAGTGATGGTGGCGCTGCCCTTGCTCACGGCGGTGATCACGCCCTCGGCGCTCACCGTCGCCACGCCGGTCTTGCTGCTGGAATACCTGTATACCGCAGACCACGCGCCCTCGTCTGCCTGGGGGGCCAGGCGATAGGTGCTCCCGGCGGCGATGGACAGCGCCGTCTCCTCCAGGATGACCCTGGCGGGCTTCTTCATGACCTTCACCGTGACGGTGGCGGCGATATCGCCCACGGAGGCGGCCAGCCGGGTCTCGCCCACCTTCACGGCGGTGACCGCGCCCTTGCTGGTGACCTTGGCGGTCTTGCTGTCGGCGCTGGCCCACTTCACCGTCACGCCGGACAGCCGCCTGCCTTCGGCGTCCACGGCCCAGGCGTTCAGGGTGTACTTCTCCCTGACGCCCAGAATCAGGTTTTCGGCGTCGATTACCACGTCGGCGACATCGGCCACAGAGGCGTCCGCGGCTTCCCCGGCCTCGTCGGACGCGGCCTCGGCCTCCGCGGTCTCGGCGGCGCGGAAGGGCGCGGCCAGCGGATAGTCCAGCAGGCCGTTGTACAGCGGCACGTCCACCTGGCGGGTGATGTCGTCCATATAGGCTTCCACCGCATCGGGAGTCAGGCGCTCCAACGCGCTCTGCTCAAACACACCCTCGGACACGCCGTCGTCGCCGCGCCAGACGGCTCTGAGCATGCCGTCCGCCGCGCCGATTACCAGCACCACGCTCCCCGCGGGGATCGCGGCGTCGGTGCCCGTGACGCGCGCATAGTACAGGCCCGAGTCGTCGCCCGCCGTCTCAACGGGGGCTTCCTCGATGTCCTCCACGACGATGGCCTCTGCGGGGTCCGCCTCCACGGGCTCGGGGATCTCGCCCTCCGGCAGCACGATCAGACCGGTGTCCCCGGCGTCCGTCGCCAGCTCCACCGGCGCCTCAATGCCCGATTCCTCCGCGTAACCCGGCAGGATGGTCATGATCGCCAGTACCAGCGCCATCCACAGACTGAACCCACGCTTCATATCTAACACTCCCAATTGATGGATCGTATTTTTGCCTACCTATACATATCTTATTATATCACCTTACGTCATATCTGTCAATAATTTGAAATAACTTAACCGCTCAGTCGCATCCGTCCGCAATTCTTAAACCCGCCCCCGCTTGACAAAACGCGCGGGGGCGGTATGATAGAGGGAGTACGTGGGATGGGATAATTGAGAATGGAAAATGGAGAATGGAGGTAACTGTTCAGTCCTGTGACAAACAGAGATTTGGCAGGCTGCGGGGGACGACCTCTCAGTCAGCCTAACGGCTGACAGCTCCCCTGGA
>CADCAS010000053.1 GCA_902799465.1 uncultured Eubacteriales bacterium | reverse complement strand
CTCAGTAGTACGAAAGCGAGGTCATTGACAATGGCGATTGGCGAGAGGATACGGTTTATCCGAAACCTACGGGGGATGACGCAAAAGTACCTGGGGACGCTGGTTGGCTTCCCCGAAAAGACCGCAGACATCCGCATGGCGCAATACGAATCCGGCACGCGAACTCCGAAGGCTGAGCTGACGAAATCCCTGGCGGACGCGCTGGACGTTTCGCCGCTGGCGCTGCGCGTGCCGGACATCGACAGCTATCTCGGCCTGATGCACACGCTGTTCGCGCTGGAAGATCTGTACGGCCTGACGATTGAGAACAAGGAAGGAACCGTCACATTCCGCTTCGACCCCCGAAAGGGCAAGGACGCAGCGCGGATCGCGGATATGGTTACAGCCTGGGCAGACGTCTCCGCGAAGTATCGCAACGGTGACATGAGCCGGGACGATTACGACACCTGGCGGTACAGCTACCCCGCGCATGACGAGACGCAGAATTACGTCAAGGTTCCCTCGCAAGCTTTGAGTGACGCGCTTGTCGAGGCGTTCAAAGACAAGTTGTGATATAATAAACCGCATACTCACAAATCCTCCTTGGCCGATTGTCGGCGTCATCTGCGGATGCCGCCGACCCGCGCAACGACCGCTTTGCGGCCCGTTCGCTAATCGTGATCAATGGCAAACAAAAAGAGCTAACTGACTTCAACAAGAATCAGTTAGCTCTGGATTTGTCCGAATGATCTGCGAGCCATTCCGATAATCGGAATAATCTCTCGATCATTCAGTGAGTAATGCGAATCTCGAAAAGTGTTGTCAAAACGTTGTCACGGCGATCCCGGAGGCCTTGAAAACCCCGTGTTTTCAGGGCCTCCAGCCGTTCTGACTGCTATTCCCACTCGATGGTTCCCGGTGGTTTGCCGGTGACGTCGTAGACGACGCGGTTGACGCCGGGGACCTCGCCGATGATGCGGGAGGTGGTCTTTTTGAGGACGGGGTAGGGGAGCTCGGCGGCCTCGACGGTCATGGCGTCGTCGGAGGTGACGGCGCGGAGGGCGACGCACCAGCCGTAGGTGCGGTCGTCGCCCATGCAGCCCACGGTGCGCACGCCGGTGAGCACGGCGAAGGACTGCCAGATCTGCTCGGACAGGCCGGCGTTTTTCAGCTCCTCTAAGTAGATGGCGTCGCAGGCGCGCAGGGCGTCCAGCTTTTCGCGGGTGATGTCGCCGATGACGCGCACGGCCAGGCCGGGGCCGGGGAAGGGCTGGCGCCAGACCATGTCGTGGGGGATGCCCAGGCCCTCGCCCACGGCGCGGACCTCGTCCTTGAAGAGGCTGGCCAGCGGCTCCACGATGTGGTCCTGCCTGAACAGGCTGTCCTTGGGCAGGCCGCCCACGTTGTGGTGGCTCTTGATGGTGGCGGACCCGCCCATGCCGCTCTCGATGCGGTCGGGGTAGATGGTGCCCTGGAGCAGGAAGTCCGCGCCGGTCTTGCGGGCCTCCTCCTCAAACACGCGCACGAACAGCTCGCCGATGATCTTGCGCTTGCGCTCGGGCTCGGTGACGCCCTTCAGCGCCTCCAGGAAGCGCTCGGAGGCGTCCACGTGTACCACATTCAGGCCCAGGTGGTCGCGGTAGGTCTGGAGCACGTCCTCGGCCTCGTGAAGCCGCAGCATGCCGTGGTCCACGAACACGCAGGTGAGCTGGTCGCGGGACAGCGCCCGTCCCGCCAGCGCGCAGGCCACGGAGGAGTCCACGCCGCCGGACAGTCCGGCCACCACGCGCCCGGTGCCCACCTGGTCGCGGATGTCCTGCACCATGCGGTCGATCATGTCCTCGGCCCGGTAGCCGCCCGCGCAGCCGCAGATGTCGTAGGCGAAGGCGCGGAGCATGGCCGTGCCCTCCACGCTGTGCCTGACCTCCGGGTGGAACTGCACGCCGTACAGCCCCCGCGCCGGGCAGGAGAAGGCCGCCACGGGACAGTGCTCGGTCCATGCGTCCACCGAGAAGCCCTCGGGCGGCGCGCTGACGCGGTCGCGGTGGTTCATGAAAACCACGGTCTCGCGGCCGACGTTTTTGAACAGCCCGCGGGGCTCGGTGGCGAGCAGGGTATGGCCGTATTCGCCCACCTCCGCCGAGGCTACCTCGCCGCCGCAGAGGTAGTTGATCAGCTGCATGCCGTAGCAGATGCCCAGCACCGGCACGCCCAGCTCCAGGATCTCCTGCCCCAGCCGCGGCGCGCCCTCGGCATAGACGCTGTTGGGACCGCCGGTCAGGATCACCCCCTTCAGGCCGTCGTCCCGCCAGCGCTCCATGGGCGTCGCGTAGTTCAGTATCTCGCAGTAGACCCCCGCCTCGCGCACCCGCCGCGCGATGAGCTGGTTGTACTGCCCGCCAAAGTCCAGTATGATGAGCTTTTCCCGTGCCGACATGGCCTGCACCCCTTCTTTGGAGAGTGGAAGATGTACCGTGGCAGCGCGATACAGCGCTGAATAATGTAATATTGTACACGGACATTGTATAGATGTCCGCTCTCCCAAGGTTAAAACTTATCAATAAAGGGGGATGGACCCGTATTTGTGACCGCTTATCGTCTTTATTTTTACATTTTTTCCACCCGCATTGACAGGAGGCTTTGTGTGATTTAAGATAGGATACAAAGGCATATCTACGCACACAAAAGCAATTCGGAGGTATACGCTATGTTCAAAAAGGGGCGCAAGCGCGAGGCGAAGGGCCTTGCCGTCGTCTATTTTATAATCGGCATGCTGATACTGCTGATCATCCTGGCGGTGATCTACTTTGCGCTGGTGGAGCTGGACTGGTCGGATCGGATCAAGGACCCGGACGCCACCATGCGCTCCTATGTGGAAATGACCCCGGACCCGGCGGCCTTTGAGCTGGCGGACGACGGGCTGGAGGGGGATGGGGATTCCGCGCTGGACGTGGATCTGACGGTGCCCACCGACACGCCCAAGCCCACCGCCACCCCGACGCCCACGCCCAGCCCCACGCCGGAGCCGACCCCCAGCCCCACGCCGCTGCCCGCCACCATGCTGGCTCAGCCGCGCACCTCGGGCTTCTCGCTGCCCGCCGCCTCCAAGGGGGACATCAAGGCCGGCATCACCCGCTGCGTCGTCTCCGTGGGCGATGAGAACAAGGTCATGTACCTGGCGGGCTACGGCTATCTCAACGACAACACCTTCGACGGGGCCCAGGCCCAGTCCTTCCTGGTGGTGCGCCAGTCCAAGACCAACCAGTTGATCGCCTATCAGATGGCCATGCGCGCGGGCATCTCCGGGGAGACCCACGACGGTGCGCTGTGCAAGAACGCGGGCAACGCCGACTTCGAGGTCGCCTTCGACGTCAGCCAGCTCTACACCGAGGACATCTACGAGCTGGGCCTGGTCATCGGCTACAAGCGCCAGGGTCACCGCAAGACCAGCTACCTCTACTATCCCTTCCCCAGCGACGTGAGCTTCACCGTGCTGGCCGGACAGGTGGTCGAGCCGGTGAAGGTGGCGGGGGATGACACCGCCGCGGTCCAGACGGAGGCGGCCCCGCTGACGGCGGGCGCCGATGCCGCCGCCGCGCCCACCTTTATCCCCGCCAGCAACGTGGGGACGCTCACCGAGGCCGGCACCATCGACACCGGCTTTGACACCTCTGAGCCCGAGGATCTGGAGCCCGAAAACACCTTCGCGCCCCCAGCCGCCACCCAGCAGCCCACCCTCGACAACGCGCAGGATACCGACATCTCCGCCGTCCAGGAGCAGATCTACGCCAACCAGATGGGGATCGGCTGATCCAAACAAAAACCGCGGCAGCGTGACGATCACGCTGCCGCGGCTGTTTTTTGGGGTGGGTATAGTGGAATGGGGAATGGGGAATGGGGAATGGGGAATGGGGAATGGGGAATGGGGAATGGAGGAGAACGACCTCTCAGTCTGCCGGCTGCCAGCTCCCCTGGAAGGGGAGCCAAGGCTGACGCACTGTCCGCCCTTCCTCCTGGCTCCCCTTTCAGGGGAGCTGGCACCGACAAAGTCGGTGACTGAGAGGTCGTTCCCTTTTCATCCCGATCATACGCAATCTGCTGCGCAATTGAACGGATATGTCTTTCCGATAAGAAGCAACCCGTAAGATTTCCACATCTATTTCCTATTTCCAATTCTAAACAAATGTCTGTTTCATCTGCTGTCCCCTACAAACCGCCTGCTCCATCACCACAGCGCCTCTCCCTCGTCCTCCTGCGCCGTGCGGGCGTAGTGCAGCAGCTCCAGCACGGTCTCGGTCTCGTCCTGGCGGCTGAAGCGGTCCACGAGGCGGCGGGCGTCGGCGGGGGAGAGGAGGCGGTGGTCCAGCAGCAGGCGGAGCAGGGCGGGGTCATTGGCGGCCTCGCCCGTCAGGGCGGCGGCGTGGGCGGCGAGCCAGCTGAGGCAGGCCTCGCGCACCTCCGGTCGGTAGGGGACGCCCGCCTGCGCCGCGTGGGCGAAGCCCAGGCACACCCGCTTGCGCCACAGCGGGGGAAAGGCCTCCGGGGGCAGGGCGGGGGCCACGACGTGCACCCGCCGCAGGTCGGTGAGGGCGTCGGCCAGCCCCTCTGGGAGGGCTTCGGCGGGCAGGGTGACCGTCTCCAGCGCCCGGCAGTCCAGGAAGGCGTGGGGGCCGATGGACAGAAGCCCCTGCGGCAAGGCGATGGCCTTGAGGGACGTACAGCGGGCAAAGGCGCTGGCACCGATGCGCTCGAGGCCGGGGTTGAGCGTCACCTGCCGCAGATCGGCGCACCCGGCGAAGGCCCGGTCCCCCAGCCGCGCCACGCCTTCGGGCAGCGTAGCGGACATCAATCCGCTGCCCTCGAACAGCCCGTCCGACAGAACGTTGAGGCGGCGGGGAAGGACCACCCCGGTCAGCCTGCGGCAGTCCCTGAACGCCTCCCGCCCCAGCCGTTCCAGCCTCTCCGGGAGGCCGATGTGGTGCAGGCAGCGGCAGTCGGCGAAGGCCCGGTCCCCGATGGCGGTCACGGTGTCGGGCAGGGCGACCTCGGTCAGGTCGTGGTTGCCCGCCAGCGCCCCGTCGGCGAGTATGCGCGTCCCCTCGGGCGCGGCCCAGCGCAGGCTGGCCGCGGCCCGGATCAGCAGCCCCGACCCCGGCAGATACAGCCCGCCGCGGGTGTGCAGCTGTACAGGCAGGGAGGTGGCGTCGATGCGGGTCACGCTGCGGGGGATGCGCACGCTCCGCAGCGCCGCGCACCCGGCGAAGGCCTCGGGCCCGACGGTGTGCAGCCCCTCGGGGAGGGACACGCCGGTCAGCGCCGCGCATCCGGAAAAGGCGCTCTGGCCGATGGCGGTCACGTGGTCGGGCACGCGAATGGCCTGCAAGGACCGGCACAGGTAGAAGGCCCGGGGCGGGATCTCGGTCAGGGCGGGGGAGAGGAGGGCGTCCTCCAGGGACGCGCAGCCCTCAAACGCCCCCGTGCCCAGCGCCGTTACCCCGTCGGGCAGGGCGACGGACCGAAGCGCCGCGCACCCCAGAAAGGCGTTTTGCCCGATGCGGGTCAGCGTGGGCGGCAGGTCGATCCCGGTCATGCGGTCCGCGCCCAGGAAGGCCCGGTCCCCGACGGCGATCACGGGCAGGCCCATCGCCTCCTCCGGCACCGCCACGTGCCCGGCGGGATCGTCGCACCCGATGAGGACCGCGCCGCCGTTCTCGACGCGCCAGTGAAATTGAAGCATATGATTCCTTTCCATCAAAAAGGGATGGCGTATCGCCATCCCTTTCGCGCGTTATCCCTCCGCGCCGACGTCCATGTCCATGTCCTCGCTGAGTCCGAAGTCGTCGGTGATGATCTCCTCATCGACCTCTTCCTCGGTGACGATGGGCACGAACTCGGAGGTGTAGGCCTCCGCGGGCAGCCCCTCGATCATGGCGGGCAGGTTGAGCACGGTGCCGTCCTGGCCGTAGGGGACCTTGACGGTGTAGTCGAAGAACTCGGAATCGCGGCCCTTTTCGCGGATGACCTCCAGGCGGAATTTGAGGGTCTGGCCGGTGAAGGTGGCCATGCCGCGGTCCTTGGCGGAGAGCTTGGCCACCTGCTCGTCGCCCACGAAGACGTTGATGCGGCGGATGGTGTCCACGGTCTGCCCCTCGTATTCCAGCTTCTTGTTGTCGAAGTACATGGTGTGGCCGCGGCCGATGACCATCATGCAGGCGGCGATGGCGATCAGCACCGCGACGGTGGCTATGCCAAAGAACAATCTGCGTCTATTCATCGGGCATCCTCCTCCCGTTGCTCGGCCTCCAGCTGTTCGCCCATGCTGGCCTTGGCGCGGCGCTTCTTGGTCTCATACATCACCAGCGCCACGGTGATGACGCCGTAGGACACGAACACGCGGAAGTACTCGCCGATCATCTCGTCGCCGGTGATGACGCCGCCGGCCTTGGGGGCGAGGATGAACATCAGGTGGAACAGCACCACGCCCAGGAACACGTTGCCGATGGAGGCCTTGTCCACGCTGGCGCCGCCGACCAGCAGCGCCGCGATGCAGAACATGCCGATCTGGGAGTGCGCGGAGTAGGTGGCCATGTCGCCCATGTTTTGCAGATAGATGATCATGCCGAAGCCCGCCAGCACGGTGGAGATGATGATGGAGAGTATGCGGGTGCGCTCGACGTTGATGCCGGCGTCACGGGCCACGTCCATATCCTGTCCCACGGCGCGCATGTCCTGGCCCAGCTTGGTGCGCCGGAACCACACGATGGCAAAGCACATCAGCGCGATGATGATGAAGGTAAGAATGGGTATCTTGACGCCGCCCACGCGCAGGGCCAGGGCGTTGTCCAGACTCTGGCGCATGGTCAGCAGGCCCACGGTCTGGCGGATGCCGTAGCCGCGGGGCAGCTTGATGGAATTGTGGATGATGGGGATGATGGGGCCCATCATGTACAGCACCACCAGCTGGTACAGGCCGTTGGTGAAGAAGGAGATGATGTAGCTGGTGATCATCTCGCGGCCCTTGGAGGCGTTGAGGATCTTGCCGCACATCAGGCCCATCAGCGCGGAGATGGGGATGGAGAGTATGCAGGCCAGCACCACGCCGGGGATGCCCCAGATCTGCCAGTCGGAGACCAGTATCAGCGCGATCTCGCCGGCCATGGCCCCCAGGGTCATGCCGAAGTTCAGGCCCATGCCCGCCATGATGGGGATGAGCAGGCTCAGAATCAGGAAGATGTTGCGGCCCATGCGGGTGATGATCTCGTTGATGAGGAACACCGGCGAGAAGCCCGACAGGGGGATGCAGATGGCGACGATGATGACGAACATGATCGTCACGCTGTTGGCGCCCAGGAAGCTCAACAGCTTCTTTCCGGAGGAGGCGTTGCTTTTCTTCATTACCGGTTCACCTCCGTCTTGCGGGTCAGGGCATAGAGGATCATGCCGTTGGAGACCACCATGCGCAGCACCTCGGAGATGTCCATGTGGATCATGTTGTTCATGACCGTGGGGGTCATGGTGACGATGCCCTGGAACAGTATGGTGCCGATGACCACGTTGGTGATGGAGGCCTTGTTCACGCTCGCGCCGCCGATGAGGATGGCGGAAACGGCGGGCAGCGCCATGTTGAAGGGCGCCATGTACAGCTGGATGAAGCCGAAGCCCTGCTGGTACATCAGGATGCCGATGGCTCCCAGCCAGGTGCTCATCACCACGGACAGCAGGCGGATGCGGTCCACATTGATGCCCGCGGCCTTGGCGAAGGTGGGGTTGGAGCCCACGGCGGTCATGGCGGTGCCGGTCTTGGTGTGCAGGAAGGCCCACATCAAAAAGGCCAGCAGCGCGAAGAACAGGATCGAGCCGGTGGGGATCACCAGGTCGCCGATCTTGATTTGCAGGAAGTTGGCCAGCACCTGGTCGTAGTAGCCCTCCAGGGAGATGGTGGTCCTCAGGCCGGTGCCCGCGTAGCCCCAGACCATGTCGGGCTTGTGGTAGGGCAGCAGCAGCCACATCATGCACATGAAGGACACGGAGCTGAAGCCGACGTAGGTGGCGATCATCATCTCGCCGCCCTTGATCTTGTTCAGCAGCCAGCCGTAGCCCGCGCCCAGCAGGATGGCGAAGGGCGTGGACAGTATGATGGCCATGACGAAGCTCATCGGGCCGGTGAAGCCCAGCTCCAGCGAGAGGGTGGCCCCCAGCAGGCCGGAGATGATGCCCAGCGGCAGGCCGAAGTTCAGGCCGCAGCCGGAGTGGACCATGGGCACCATGGCCAGCACCAGCACGCCGTTCCAGGTGAAGCGGTTGATGACGTTGGTGATCTGCATCCAGAAGTTCGCGCCGACGAAGGGCGCGGCCACCAGCAGCACCACCAGCATGCCGGCAATGATCATGCGGGGCAGGCCGAAGCTCTTGAACGCGCTCTGGATGCGCTCCAGGGGCGTCGGGTTGTGGGTCAATTCACTCATGCTTCTCTCTACCTCCTTAAATGACCGAGCTGACCATCAGCGCGCCGAATTCCTCGCTGGGCTGGCTGGCGGGCAGTATGCCGGCGATCCTGCCGCCGGATACGATGGCGATGCGGTCGCACACCTGTCGAAGCTCCTCGAGCTCCGAGGAGATCATCACGATGGTGATGCCGTTTTCGCGGTTGAACTTTTTAAGCGCCTCCAGCACCAGCGCCTTCGCGCCGACGTCGATGCCGCGGGTGGGCTCGGAGACGAACAGGAAGCGGGGCTCCAGGGCGAAGGCCTTGGCCAGGCACACCTTCTGCTGGTTGCCGCCGGAGAGCTGCTTGGCCTTCTGCTTGGAGGAGGTGCACTTGATCTTCAGATCGTCGATGTACTCCCTGGTCACGGCGTTGATGGCCTTTTCGTCGCGCCACTTGATGAGGCCGCCCAGCAGGGGCTTTAAGAACTTGTCGTGGATCTGCATGGCGGGGAAGGCGATGTTCCACTCCAGCGACTCGTCCAGCAGCAGACCCACGCCGCGCCGGTCCTCGGACACGAAGGCCAGCTGGCTGTCCAGGCACCTGCGGGGCTGGTTCAGGGGGATGTCCTGCCCGTCGAAGGTGACGGTGCCGCCCGCCTGATAAAGCCCCATGATGCCGTTGGGGATGCCCAGCTTGCCCTGGCCCGCCAGGCCGCCGATGCCCAGGATCTCGCCCTCGCGCACGTCCAGGTTGACGTTGCGCACGGTCTCGCCGGGCATATCCACCCACAGCTTGCGGATGGACATGATGGTGCGGGTCTCGGGCGGCTCCCGGCGGCTGATCGCGCCCTCGGCCACGGAGCGGCCCACCATCCAGCGGGTGATCTCCATGACGTTGGTCTCCTTGGCCGGCACGTTCTGCACCAGCACGCCGTCGCGCATGACCACCACGGTGTCGCAGACGTTCAGAATCTCCTGCAGGCGGTGGGTGATGAAGATCACCGCGATGCCGTTTTCGGACATGGTGTGGATGGATTTCAGCAGCGCCTGGGCCTCCTGCTCCGTCAGCACGGCGGTGGGCTCGTCCAGGATCAGCAGCTTGAGCTGGTCCTTGGACAGCTCGCGCGCGATCTCCGTGAACTGCTTGTGGCCCACGGGCATCTCGGAGATGACCATGTTCTCGTCGATGTGCACGCCCATCTTTTCGATGGCCGCCTCGGACTTCTGCTTCATGGCCTTGCGGTCCAGGGTGTTCAGCCGCTCGCCGAACACCTCGGAGACCACGGACTTCTTCTGAGGCTCGCGGTTCAGGAGGATGTTCTCGGTGACGGTGAAGCCGGGGATCAGCGAGAACTCCTGGTGCACCATGCCGATGCCCGCGGCCAGGGCGTCGAAGGGGGAATTGAAGCTGACCTTCTGGCCGTCGATCAGCACGTCGCCGCCGTAGCCGCCGGTCTCCCGGATCTCCGTCATGCCGAACAGGATCTTCATCAGCGTGGACTTGCCAGCGCCGTTTTCGCCCACCAGACCCACGACCTCGCCCTCCCGCACGGTGAGGTTGATGTCCGTCAGCACCTGGTTGCCGTAGAAGTCCTTCTTGATGTTCTTCAGTTCAAGTAAGGGTGCCTGATTGCTCATGATGATCTACCTTTTCTCTTTTGGGATGGATTCCAGGTTAACCCGGAAACGCCGATGCGCCGCCCGCCGATGCAGCCGGCGGCGCATCGCCGCTTCCGCGTATAACGGAAAGGGGGGAGGAGCATTCCTCCCCCCTCTGACGGCGCGTGAATTACTTCACGGTGTAGTACTTCTCGGGGATCTCCACATCGGGGGTGTGCATGAACTTGTCGCCCTCGCGGCCCATGATGTAGGTATCCTGATAGACCAGGAACAGGTTCTCGGTCTTGACGCCGGTGGTGGCGTCGGTGTAGTTGGCGCCGGACCAGTCAACGCCGGAGACCTCGCCGTAAGCGTCGGCGATGTCGTCCAGCTCGCACAGCTCGGCGTCGCCCTTGACGACGTTCACGGCGTGCTCAGCCAGAGCGTAAGAGGAGGCATAGCCGTAGGAGTAGGCCCAGGTGCCGAAGCGGCCCGCGCCGCCCTTTTCGATCACGGCGTTCTCAACGGTCTCGAGGATCTTCTGGAAATCGCCGGCGGCGTCGGACAGGTCCACGCCCAGAGCGCCCGGATAGCCCATCAGGGGAGAGGGCAGGTCGGCCTCGATGAAGTAGCCGCCGCAGGCCAGCAGCTGCTTGATCAGGGGCTCGGTGTGCGCGTCGTTGGTGCAGAAGTAGGCGGAATCGGTGCCATACTTGTCGACCCATTCGGGGGTCTTCTCAAGGATGTACTGCTGCGCGCCGGCAACGCCAACGTCAGAGGTCGGGTCGGGAGCGGTCTCCTCGACGATCTCAACGCCCAGCTCCTTGCCCGCTTCCTTCATGACCGCCAGACGACGGCTGAGGGACTCGATGCCCAGATGGCGGGGGAAGGAGATGTGCACGAAGGTCTTGCAGCCCAGATCGGCGGCGGTCTTGATGATCAGATAGCCGCGGGACACGAAGTCGTTGACGACCACCAGGTCGGCGGCCTCGGCGATCACGGGCAGGTCCTCCTGGGACTCACCGGAGATGCAGATGATGTCGGGGCGGCGTTCCTTGATCTGACGGAAGGCCTCGGCGGTGCCGGGCACGCCCTGGTTGACGATGACGGCCTTCATGTCGGGATCGTCGGCCATGTTCACGATGGTCTGGATAACGGTCTCCTTCTCATCCGGGAAGTTGTCGGGATAGGTGGCCAGGATGACGTTCTCCTCGCCGTACTTGGCCTGGAAGGCCTCGGCGCCGCGGCGGTCGTCCTCAGACTGAGAGACGGTACCGGTGACGATGCCCACGTGGAAATCCAGGGACTCGGTCTCCGCGGACGCGACGACGGCCATGGACAGGACCATCAGCGCGGCCAGCAGAACGCTAAGCAGCTTCTTCATGTTCGTTCCTCCTTATTCATTACTGCACATTAGCACTGTGCAGATGTGATTCTTATTATAATCGCATTGTGCGACGGTGTCAAGGAAGTTTACATTATGATTAAGAAACGATGGCGGGAAATGAGCGACGTTTAAATAGGGTAGAGGGAGTGCCATAGCCCTCGCCCCTCCCGTTGCACCGTACATACCGGTCAGGTATACGGCGCTACATCGTAACATGGATTCAAGTAT
>CADCAS010000052.1 GCA_902799465.1 uncultured Eubacteriales bacterium | reverse complement strand
CTTGGTAGTTTGTTGTTTCATCACCTTCATTCTACCACAAAGCAGCCTCGCTGTCTCTAGCTTGGCTGCTTTTCCGTGGGACTTTTTTTACAGCCCCCAAGGCTGACGCTCTGTCTTCCTCTTGGCTCCCCTTTCAGGGGAGCTGTCGCCGACGAAGTCGGTGACTGAGAGGTCGTTCCCCGTTGCCTCGGATAATCTCCACTTATCACAGCAGAACTGAATAGATACCACAATTCTTAATTAATCTGACGCAAGCGCGCCCCGCGCGGACACACGCGGGGCGCGTAGATCATTGCGGCACGATCAGCGCGTCTTCGACGATCTTGACCAGCGAGGCGAAGGACGCCTGGCCGTCGCGGGCCACCCAGTTGAACAGCGCGATCAGCAGCACCACACAGGCGATGATCACCGCGATGCCCGCCATCGCGCCGATGAAGTCATAGATGCCCGCGAAGATGAGGTAATTCGTCTTGCGACGCCTGACCTCCCGCCGCGTATAGATCCTCGCCATGGGAACACCGCCTTTCCGTTGCAGACATTATAGCACGAACCGTCGATAATTGCAAATTCTAAACGCCCACCTCGATCAGCTCGTTGCGGGTCTTGTAGACGCTCTTGCACAGCAGCTCCTTGCTGAGCTCGTTGCCCTGGGCGTCCCAGCGGATCTTGTAGGCCTCGGCCTTGTAGCCCTTCTTGCCCTCGTTGACCACCTGGCTCTGGCCCTTGGGCAGGAAGGCGGAGGGGACGTATTCGGTCTCGTAGTCCACGGTCTCGGTGGTGCGGCCCTCCAGGGTGATGGTCTCGCCGTTGGGCAGGAGGCGCCCAAAGAATGCAAACCGCACCCGCTTGTCCTCGGAGACGAAGCAGCAGATGTACACGTCGCCCCCGGAGCGGTTGGTGAACTTGAGGTCCTGGCTGCGCCAGTTGACGGCGGCGTCTTTGCCCTTGTCCACGTAGGACACGGTCAGGGAGTGGTTGTGGCGCTCGTCGATCTGCATGTCCGCCTTCACCGCCGCGTTGAACAGCGTCGTGGACACCTGGCAGATGCCGCCGCCCACCTCCTCGGTGACCTCACCGCCGGAATAGGCCGGGGCCCGCTTGAAGCCGCGGGCGGTGGTGCGCTCCCCCACCACGTCGTTGAAGGAGAAGGTCTCGCCGTCCCTGAGGCAGTAGCCGTTGATCATCCCCACGGCGGTCTGGATATTCTTTAAGCGGTTGGAGCTGGAGGAGGAGGCGTTGGTCACCGCAGAGCAGATCATGCCGTACTCGGCGTTGACGTTCTCCCGGGTCACCTGCGGGGCCACGGACTCCACCACCGGTGTGACGCTGCCGCCGCCATTCTTGAGGGCCTCAAGAATGTCCCGCTTGAGCCGGTCGCCGTCCAGGCGCTGGCCAGCGCGGCTCTCTGTGAGCACAAAGGCGTAGTTCACCGGGTCGAAGGACTCGATGGCCGCGTCCTGGGCGGGCACGTCCACCTGCTCCGCCAGAGCCCGCACGTAGCCGTCGAGCGTCTCGGCGTCATAGCCCGAGCGGGTCACCTTGAGCTGCATGGGATGGTACTGCCGGCTCACCGCGGCGCGGTAGCGCTCCTCCAGCGAGCCGCGTCGGCCCGCGCTCCAGGCGTCGTAGAGCACCGACTGGTAGTCGCTCTGATAGCCCAGATCCCGGGCGGTCACATCGCCCACGCCCTCCACGGTAACCGTGCGGTCGGCGTATTTGGGCTCGATGCGGCTCTGCCAGTGCTCCATGGCCGCCTTCAGCGTCTTCCCGGCCAGGTCGATGCCCTCCACGGAGGTGCCGTCGTAGAAGGTCTGCGCCTCCACCACGCGCACCATCTCCGCGAAGCTGTTGTGCCGGTGAATCAGCATGCCGCCCAGCGCCGTCATGGCCAGTATGCCGCATAACAGCAGCAGATTGACCGCCAGCGCCTTCTCGCCGCCTCCGGCCTTCTTCTTATTTTTCCGCTTCTTCGGCTTCACGTCCCACTCCTCGAGGAACATCTCGTCCACGGGAGAGGACCTCTTTTTTTTCTTCTTATTGTCCGCCATATACGGTTTTCCTTGATCCGCGTTCGGTTTGTCCCTGCGGGTATTATCCGCCCGCGGGCGCTCACCATACCATTATGCCCGCTGGAATTGTTTCCCGCAAGGGCAAAGCGTTCAACTTTTCGTGAACAATGCAGTTTGCCGCCAGATTCGTTGAGAAAATGGGGAATGAATGTGGAAATCCTGCGGATTTCTTTGATTAAAAGAACGCAGCGCTGTCATTCCGCTACTTTCGGGCTTAAGCCAAAACAAATCCCGCAGGGATTTGCGCCGCCATTCCCCATTCCCCATTCCCCATTCAACTAATCCCCCTGCCTCTCGCGCCTCCGCCGCTCGATCTCCTTTTCAAAGCCCTGGTCCGAGGGCACGTAGTAGGGCAGCCCCTCCACGCCCACGGGGGCGTAGGCCTGCCGGACGTAGTGGCCGGGGTAGTCGTGGGGATACTTGTAGCCCGCGCCGAAGCCCAGCTGCGCCGCGCCCTTGTAGTGGGTATCCCGCAGGTGGACGGGCACGGCGTCCTGGCCCGTGGTCGCGTTGGCGAAGGCCGCGTCCACGGCCACCGCCACGCTGTTGGACTTGGGACTCTCGCAAACGGCGATGATGGCCTCGGCGATGGGCAGCCGCGCCTCGGGCATGCCCACGGTCTCCAGCGCCCGCATGGCCGCGGCGGCCATCAGCATGGCGTTTGGATTGGCCATGCCCACATCCTCGCTGGCGTGGACGATGATCCGCCGCACGATGATCCTGGGGTCCACCCCCGCGGTGCTCATCCGCGCGAACCAGGCCAGCGCCGCGTCGCTGTCGGAGCCCCGGAGGGACTTGCAGAAGGCCGAGAGCATGTCGTAGAACAGGGACTCGTCCATGGGAATGGCGCGGGCCTGTATGGACTCCTCCGCCACTGCCAGGGTTACGTGGGTGGAGCCGTCCGCCTCCATGGGGGTGGTCAGCACCGCCAGCTCCAGGGCGTTCAGCGCGCTGCGCGCGTCGCCGCCCGCCAGCCGGGCGATGTGGTGAAGCGCGTCGTCGTCCAGGGTCACGTCCTGGGTCCCGTAGCCGCGCTCGGGATCGGCCATGGCCCGTCGGATGGCCGCGATCACGTCCGCTTCGGTCAGCCGTTCAAACTGAAACAGCCGACAGCGGCTGACGATGGCCGGGGTCATGACGATGGTGGGGTTTTCGGTGGTGGAGCCGATGAAGCGGATCACGCCGCGCTCGATGGCCGGGAGTATGGAATCGGACTGGGCCTTGGACCAGCGGTGGCACTCGTCCAGCAGCAGATAGGTGGGCTGGCCGTACAGCTTCAGCCGGTCCTCCGCCGCCTTCAGCACCTCCCGCACGTCCCCCACCCCGCTGGTGACGGCGTTGAGCTTCACAAACGCCGCCCGGGTGGTCTCGGCGATGATGGAGGCCAGCGTGGTCTTGCCGCACCCCGGCGGACCCCAGAAGATGGAGCTGGTCAGCCGGTCCGCCTCGATGGCCCGGCGCAGCAGCCGCCCCGGACCCACGATGTGCGCCTGCCCGATGAACTCATCCAGCGTCCGCGGGCGCATGCGATCCGCCAGCGGTGCCATGGATTGGGCGGCATAGGAAAACAGGTCTTGCATGGGACCTCCCTCCGGTCATGGACATACAAAAAGAGAACGCCTTCTTGAGCGTTCCCCTTCTGAATCCACACCTGTTTGATCAGCCCGCGGTCTTGGCGAGGCGCTTGGCCAGGCGAGCCTTTTTGCGGTTCGCAGCGTTCTTATGGATAACGCCCTTAGCGGCGGCCTTATCTACCGCGCCCTGCGTCGCGCTGAGCAGCTTGGCATCGGCATCGCCAGCGGAAACGGCGGTTTCAAACTTTTTGACCTGAGTCTTCATGGCAGACTTGATCATACGGTTGCGCAGGTTCTTCTTTTCAGTCACCTTAACGCGCTTGATGGCAGATTTGATATTCGGCAATGTTTTCACCTCCCTACGCAATTTAGCAAGCCTTATTTTATCACGATTCCCCTCAAAATGCAATAGTTTCCGCACATTTTGATGAAAAACTTGGGTAAACTATTGGGGTGACCGGATCGCATGATTCAACATCATATGGACTTAATGAGGGAACAGGCAGCAGGGAACAGTGAACAGGCAACAGGCAACAGGCAACAGGCAACAGGAATAGCGGCTGCCGCCTGTTTGCAAATCTCGTTCAATGTCGACAGGATTAGACTATTCATTCGTAAGGAATGATGCCATTCCACCGTGACCAGGCCATTCCTGTTCCCTGTTGCCTGTTCCCTGTTCCCTCAACTTCATCACCAGTGACAGGAGTGAAATCATATGCTATCATACCGTACCGACCTGGCCATGGAGGCCTTTGACGGGCAGGGCAAGGGGACTCTGCCGGGGGTGGAGGTGAACCGCTGGGAGGCGGGCGGGGTGTTTCTGACGGAGGTGCTGATCACCGACGCGGAGGCCGAGAGGCTGCTGGGCAAGCCCGTGGGGCGGTATCTGACGCTGGAGTGCGGGCTACTGCGGCGCCGGTTGCCGGAGGCGCGCGCGGCGATGGAGAGCCTGCTGGCGGAGGAGCTTGGGCGCATGCTGCCCGATCGGAAGCCCGACGCCTGCGCCCTGGTGGTGGGCCTTGGCAACCGCGGCATCACGCCGGACGCGCTGGGGCCCGCGGTGGTGGACCGCACCCTGGTGACGCGGCACCTGTCCGACCAGCTTCGTCTTGTGCCCGGCCTACGGCCTGTCAGCGCCATCGCGCCGGGGGTGATGGGCGTCACGGGCATGGAGACGATGGACGTGGTGGAGCGCCTCGCGGGCCTCGTCAAGCCCGCCGCCGTGATCTGCGTCGACAGCCTCGCCGCCCGGGACGCCGCCCGCGTGGGGACCACCCTCCAGCTCACCGACACCGGCATACAGCCCGGGGCCGGGGTGGGCAACCATCGCCGCGCCCTGACCCGGGAGAGCGTGGGCGCGCCGGTCATCGCCATCGGCATGCCCACCGTCATCCATGCTGCCACCCTGGCCCGCAACGCCTTCGACTGGCTGAACCGGCAAAACGGCGAAGCCGACGAGGCCGCCCTGGACGACATGGAGCGCGCCCTGCTCAACGCCGACTGCGGCGACATGATCGTCACTCCCCGTGAAATCGACGCCCTCATACAGGACGCCGTCGCCCTCATCGCCAACGCCCTCAACCGCGCCCTCCAGCCCGAGGTTTCAGAGGAGGATCTGGAGGCGCTGATGGGGTGATAATAGAATATGGTGAAATCTGACATTACTCGATCTTGGCTGTGACAGCCCGCTGTTCAATTCTCCGCTTCGCACTTCTCGAACACACGTTTAAGTTTTTGTCACCCCGTTTTCATTATATAATGTTGGTGTTATAATGGTATAGAATATGAAGCGGGAGGTGGCGGCCATGTTTCAGCTGCACTCGGAGTACGCGCCCACGGGGGACCAGCCCCAGGCCATCGCGGCGCTGACGGAGGGGCTTGAGAAGGGCCACAAGCACCAGGTGCTGCTGGGCGTGACGGGCTCGGGCAAGACCTTCACCATGGCCAATATCATCAAAAACGCCAACCGTCCCGCGCTGGTGATCGCCCACAACAAGACGCTGGCAGCCCAGCTGGCAGCGGAGTTCCGGGAGTTCTTTCCGGAGAACGCGGTGGGCTACTTCGTCTCGTACTACGACTACTACCAGCCCGAGGCCTACATCCCCTCCACGGACACCTTCATCGAGAAGGATTCCTCCATCAACGACGAGATCGACCGCATGCGCCACTCGGCCACCGCGTGGCTCTCGGAGCGGCGGGACGTGGTGATCGTGGCCTCGGTCAGCTGCATCTACGGTCTGGGCAATCCCGAGGAGTACGAGGACCTGTCGGTATCGCTGCGGGAGGGCATGGAGATCGACCGGGACGACCTGCTGCGGCAGCTGGTGGACATCCAGTTCACCCGCAACGACTTCGAGCCCGAGCGCGGCACCTTCCGGGTGCGGGGCGAGGTGGTGGAGATCGTGCCCGCGGCGTCCGAGAAGAAGGGCGTGCGGGTGGAGTTTTTCGGCGACGAGATCGAGCGCATCTCCGAGATCGACATGGTCACGGGCAAGGCGCTGCGCTACATGAACCACGTGATGATCTTCCCCGCCTCCCACTACGCCACCTCCAAGGGCAAGCTGGACCGCTGCATCGCCCAGATCGAGGAGGACCTGGAGCTGCGCCTTCAGGACTTCCGTGCCAATGACCGGCTGCTGGAGGCCCAGCGGCTGGAGCAGCGGGTCCACTACGACATCGAGATGATGCGGGAGCTGGGCTATTGCAGCGGCATCGAGAACTACTCCCGGTACTTCGACGGGCGTCAGTCCGGCGAGGCTCCCTTTACATTGATGGATTACTTTCCAAAGGACTTCCTGGTGTTCATCGACGAGAGCCACGTTACCGTGCCTCAGATCCGGGGCATGTACAACGGCGACTACGCCCGCAAGCGCGCGCTGGTGGACTACGGCTTCCGCCTGCCCGCGGCCTACGACAACCGGCCGCTGAAATTCCACGAGTTCGAGTCCCGGCTGAATCAGGTCATCTACGTCTCCGCCACGCCGGGGGACTACGAGTTGGCCCACGCCGGACAGGTGGTGGAGCAGATCATTCGCCCCACGGGGCTGATCGACCCGGAGATCGTGGTGCGCCCCGCCACCGGGCAGGTGGACGATCTGCTGGGCGAGATCAACAAGGTCACCGCCGAGGGGGGCCGGGTGCTGGTCACCACGCTGACCAAGCGCATGGCCGAGAGCCTGACCCAGTATCTGCGGGAGCTGGACGTGCGGGTGGAATACCTCCATTCCGACATCGAGACGCTGGACCGCATCAAGCTGATCCGCGGCCTGCGCACCGGAGAATTCGACGTACTGGTGGGCATCAACCTGCTCCGAGAGGGCCTGGACATGCCTGAGGTCAGCCTGGTGTGCATACTGGACGCCGACAAGGAGGGCTTCCTCCGCTCGGAGACCAGCCTCATCCAGACCGTCGGCCGCGCCGCCCGCAACGTGGACGGCAGGGTCATCATGTACGCTGACGCCATGACCGAATCCATGCTCAAGGCCATCACCGAGACCAACCGCCGCCGCAAGCTGCAGCAGGCCTACAACGAAGCGCACCACATCACCCCCAAGACCGTGCGCAGCGCCATCCGGGAGCTGATGGAGGTTACCCGCGCCGCCGACGACCAAGCCGACAACGCCATGAGCGACGAGGAGCGGCAGATGGCCATCGACAACATCGAGGAGCTGATGCTCCAGGCCGCCAACAACCTCGACTTCGAGAAGGCCGCCAAGTACCGCGACCAGATGCTGGCCCTCAAGGGCGAAAAGGTCATGGCCACCCAGGAACAGTCCCGCCAGCGGCGCAAGCGGCGGGAGAAGACGACGCACCGGAATCCGGGCTGACAGAAAGGGAGCGCAATACCATGGAAAACAGCAACAATATGAAGGCATCCTTCGCAAGCCGGGACCGGGTCATCATCCGCACCAGCGTCATCGGCATACTGACCAACGTATTTCTGGCCGCGTTCAAGGCGTTCGTGGGCATCGTGTCCCACTCCATCGCCGTGACGCTGGACGCGGTGAACAACCTCTCCGACGCCCTGTCCTCCATCATCACCATCGTGGGCACGAAGCTGGCGGGCCGGCTGCCGGACAAGAAGCACCCGCTGGGCTATGGACGCATCGAGTATCTCAGCGCCATGATCGTGTCCGGCATCGTGCTCTACGCCGGCATCACCTCGGCGGTGGAGTCCGTGAAAAAGATCATCCACCCCGAGAAGCCCGATTACACCGTCGTCTCGCTGGTCATCATCGCAGTGGCAGTGCTGGCGAAGGTGGTGCTGGGGCGCTACGTCAAGGCCCAGGGCGAGAAGGTCAACTCCGGCTCGCTGGTGGCCTCCGGCTCCGACGCCCTGTCCGACGCGATACTCTCCGGCTCCGTACTGGTGTGCGCCGTGATCTTCACGCTGACGGGCCTGTCTCTGGAGGCCTGGGTGGGCGCGGTGATCTCCGGGTTCATCATCAAGTCCGGCATAGAGATGATGATGGATACCTTGGACGAGATCCTCGGCGGCCGCGCGGACGGCGCGCTCACCGGCAGGATCAGGCAGATCCTCAACGAGGAAGACCCGGTCAGGGGCGCGTATGACCTGGTGCTGTACAACTACGGCCCGGACCGCAACTACGGCTCCGTCCACCTCGCCCTGCCCGACACCATGACCGTGCGCGAGGTGGACCGGCTCACCCGCAAGGCCGAGGCACGGGTGTACAAGGAGACCGGCGTCATACTCACCGGCGTCAGCGTCTATTCCTACAACACCGTCCCCGGCGAGGCCGCCGACATCGAAAACGACGTGCGCACCCGCGTCATGGCCCACGACTGGGTGCTCCAGCTCCACGGCTTCTACCTGGACATGGAGACCCGCGAGATGACCTTCGACGCCGTCATGAGCTTCGACATCCAGCCCCGGGAGGGCCTTAAGATCCTCTTCGAGGAGATCCAGGCCGCCTATCCCGACTACCGCATCACCATCGCCCCGGACGTGGATGTGTCTGACTGATCTGTCGGGACGAGGGAAAGGGAACAGGCAACAACAGGGAACAGGCAACAGGCAACAGGCAACAGGAATAGCTGCTGCCGCGTACTCTGTATGGGGCTGCCAAGCTCTATCCACCCTGTATGAAACAATACGTATTCAATTGCGGACATCGCATTGCCGCCCCTGCGTAACCAAGCTATTCCTGTTGCCTGTTCCCTGTTGCCTGTTCCCTTTATTTCCATCTATCCTTAGAAACGAACACTCTCCTTCCAACTCCTTCATCCACAACCAAGAGGTACATCATTTTGAATATCAACGAAATCGTCATCAAGGGCGCTCGAGAGCACAATCTTAAGAATGTGAACCTGGTGATCCCGCGGAACAAGCTGATCGTCATGACGGGGCTGTCGGGCTCGGGCAAGTCCTCGCTGGCCTTCGACACCATCTACGCGGAGGGACAGCGGCGCTATGTGGAGTCGCTGTCCAGCTACGCGCGGCAGTTTTTGGGCCAGATGGAGAAGCCGGACGTGGACTACATCGAGGGCCTCTCCCCCGCCATCTCCATCGACCAGAAGACCACCAGCAAGAACCCCCGTTCCACGGTGGGCACGGTGACGGAGATCTACGATTATCTGCGCCTGATGTACGCCCGCATCGGCACGCCCCACTGCCCCAAGTGCGGCAAGCCCATCACCCAGCAGACGGTTGACCAGATCGTGGACCAGATCCTGGCCCTGCCCGAGCGCACGCGGCTGATGATCCTGGCTCCGGTGGTGCGGGGTCGCAAGGGCGAGTTCGTGAAGCTGCTGGAGGACCTCTCCAAGCAGGGCTACGTGCGCGTGCGCATCGACGGCGAGCTGTACGAGATGGCCGAGCTTCCGAAGCTGGCCAAGACCAAGAAGCACACCGTGGAGGTCGTGGTGGACCGGCTGGTGGTGCGCCCGGACATCCAGCAGCGCCTGACCGACTCGCTGGAGACCGCCATGCAGCTGGCGGGCGGTCTGGTGATCGCCTCTATCGTGGGCCGCGAGGGCGAAGCGGACCAGGACATGCTGTTTTCGCAGAACTACGCCTGCCCGGACTGCGGCATCTCCATCGGCGAGCTGGCGCCCCGCATGTTCTCCTTCAACAACCCCTACGGCGCGTGTCCCACCTGCACAGGCCTGGGCGTGCTGATGAAGATGGACCCCGCCATCGTGCTGCCGGACCGCACCCGGTCGCTGAACGAGGGCGCGCTCCAGGTCAGCGGCTGGAACAGCGCCGAGCCCGACTCCATGGCCCACATGTACCTCCAGGCACTGGCGGAGCACTACAGCTTCTCGCTGGACACCCCGGTGGAGGAGCTGCCCGACGACATCCTCGAAATTCTCCTCTACGGCACCCGCGGCGAGAAGATCAGGGTCCACTACGCCCGCACCGACGGCGAGGGCACCTTCTCCGCTCCCTTCGAGGGCATCATCGCCAACATGGAGCGCCGCTACCGGGAGACCAATTCCGAGGCCATGAAGGCCGTCTATGAGGGCTACATGGCCCAGGTCCCGTGCCCGGACTGCGGCGGCAGGCGATTAAAGCGGGAGGCGCTGGCGGTGACCATACAGGATTATAACATCTCCCAGGTCACCGACCTGTCCGTCCGGGACGCGCGGGAGTTCTTCAAGGCTCTGACGCTCACAGAAAAGGAGTCCATGATCGCCGCCCAGATCCTCAAGGAGATCCACGCGCGGCTGGGCTTCTTGAACGATGTGGGCCTGGGCTACCTGACCCTGTCCCGCTCGGCGGGCACCCTCTCCGGCGGCGAGGCCCAGCGCATACGGCTGGCCACGCAGATCGGCTCGGGGCTGGTGGGCGTGCTCTACATCCTGGACGAGCCGAGCATCGGCCTGCATCAGCGGGACAACCGACGGCTGCTGAACAGCCTCAAGGGACTGCGGGACCTGGGCAACACCCTGATCGTGGTGGAGCACGACGCGGAGACCATGCTGGACGCGGACTACATCGTGGACGTGGGCCCCGGCGCGGGCCTCAACGGCGGCGAGATCATCGCCACCGGCACCCCCGCGGAGATCATGGCCAACGAGTGCTCCATCACCGGCGCGTACCTGTCGGGCCGGAAGGTCATCGCCGCCCCCGCGCAGCGCCGCCGGCCCACCGGCTGGCTCACCGTGCGCGGAGCCCGCGCTCACAACTTGAAGGGCATCGACGTCAGATTCCCGCTGGGCGTGGTCACCTGCGTCACAGGCGTGTCGGGCAGCGGCAAGTCGTCGCTGGTCAACGAGATCCTCTACAAGTCCCTGGCCCACACCCTGAACCGCGCCCGCATCAAGGCCGGGGCGCACGACGGCATCGACGGCTTGGAGCAGCTGGACAAGATCATCGCCATCGACCAGTCCCCCATCGGGCGGACGCCCCGGTCCAACCCCGCCACCTACACCGGGCTGTTCGACATGATCCGCGATGTGTTCGCCCAGACCCCCGACGCCAAGGCCCGGGGCTACAAGCCCAACCGGTTTTCCTTCAACGTCAAGGGCGGGCGCTGCGAGGCCTGCTCCGGGGACGGCATCATCAAGATCGAGATGCACTTCCTCTCCGACGTCTACGTGCCCTGCGAGGTCTGCAAGGGCCACCGCTACAACCGGGAGACCCTCGAGGTGCGCTACAAGGGCAAGAACATCTACGAGGTGCTGGAGATGACCGTGGACGAGGCCCTGGAGTTCTTCCACCCCATCCTCAAGATCCGCCGCAAGCTGGAGACCATGCGGGACGTGGGCCTGGGCTACGTCAAGCTGGGCCAGCCCTCCACCACGCTCTCCGGCGGCGAGGCCCAGCGCATCAAGCTGGCCACCGAGCTGTCCCGGCAGGCCACTGGCCGCACCATTTACGTGCTGGACGAGCCCACCACCGGCCTGCACATCGCCGACGTGGAAAAGCTGATACAGGTCCTCTCCCGCCTGGCCGAGGCCGGCAACTCCCTGGTGGTCATCGAGCACAACCTGGACGTCATCAAGACCGCCGACTACGTCATCGACCTCGGTCCCGAGGGCGGCGACGGCGGCGGCACCGTGGTCACCACCGGCACGCCCGAGGAGGTCGCCGGGGTGGAGGCCAGCTTCACCGGGCAGTATCTGAAGCGGGCGCTGAACGACTGGAAGGAATGAGGGCGGAGCATGACCTACACCTGTGACTACAGCTACCTGCCCTGCCAGTTCTGCGTGGGGAAGAACCAATCGCCGATCAGGCCGACGCGGCGGGGATCTTCCTGTGACATTGCTCATCAAAACTTAACTTGACCCCACTCCCCCAGGGATGTATTATAGTGATAATCCGGTTCTTGACAGCAAAAACGAGAAAAAAGCCTCAAAATGCCTGCAAATAGGGCATTTTGAGGCTTTTAAAAATTTACCGGATACACGTTACATCAAGGGTTTTTCGTCACAGAGCAGATATTTCTCATTACTTTAACAGGGACGATCTGCTTGGAGGTGCAGAAGCCGAAGGCATCATGCAAAGCGTCGGTCAACGCGGTCCTGGTATAGACGGGCTGGTAACCTTTACCTTCATATTTCATAAAGTCCATCTCCTGCAAAGCAGGGATGATTTGGCTAATGGTATATTGGTTGCCAAGGCGCTTTTCGAGGTAGCGGTAAACAATCAGTGCAATGAAGCAGGTCATGAAGTGAGCCAATATGCGGTCTTTGCGTTTGACAAAA
>CADCAS010000051.1:2349-14278 GCA_902799465.1 uncultured Eubacteriales bacterium | reverse complement strand
TGGGCTCCCGTTTGCCAGGCTGAATGCAGCCCCCATCTTTGCCAGTTTAAATGCAGCCCCTCTTATCCTTCCCTCTGCGTTTACTTTGGCAATTGAGGGCCCGGTTTTCCTGTTCCATCGACTGCAAATCATTTACCATAACCCCCTGTTCACGCCCGGAAAAACGTGGTATAATATCGCTGTATTCCTTTTGATACGCAGCTGTTCGGGGCCGGGACACATCCCGGCGCATCGGAACAGACATCATGAGATGAAAGCCGGTTCAACGTGATCGGCGGGGGAGGACGATATTATGGAAAACAACACCGAGAGGCGCCCCGCGAATTTTATTGAGGAATTCGTGGCCCAGGACCTGGCCAGCGGACGGTTCGACCACGTGCACACCCGCTTCCCGCCGGAGCCCAACGGCTATCTGCACATCGGCCACTGCAAGGCGCTGTGCGTTGACTTCGGCATCGCGGAGAAGTTCGGCGGCAGCTGCAACCTGCGCTTCGACGACACCAATCCCACCAAGGAGGAGACCGCCTTCGTGGAGGGCATCCAGCGGGACATCGAGTGGCTGGGCTACAAGTGGGACAAGCTCTACTTCGCCTCCGATTTCTTCGACAGGCTGTATGAGATCGCCAAGGACATGATCCGCCGGGGCGTGGCCTACGTGGACGACCAGACCCCCGAGGAGATGCGCAAAAACCGCGGCACGCTGACTCAGCCCGGCGTGAACAGCCCCTATCGGGAGCGCTCGGTGGAGGAGAACCTGGACCTGTTCGAGCGGATGAAGAACGGCGAGTTCGAGGAGGGCGCCCGGGTGCTGCGCGCAAAGATCGACATGGCCAACCCCAACGTGCTGCTGCGCGACCCCACCATGTACCGCATCAACCGCCACAGCCATCACCGCACCGGCGACAAGTGGTGCATCTATCCGATGTACGACTTCCAGCATCCCATTCAGGACGCCATCGAGGGCATCACCCACTCGCTGTGCTCCCTGGAATATGAGATCCACCGCCCGCTGTACGACTGGTTCGTCAACCACGCCGGGGTCACCGACCAGCCCCCGCGCCAGATCGAGTTTGCCCGCCTGAACATCGAGCGCACGGTCATGTCCAAGCGCCTGCTGCGCCGCCTGGTGGAGGAGCACGCCGTGTCCGGCTGGGACGATCCCCGCATGCCCACTCTGGTGGCCATGCGCCGCCGCGGCTATCCCGCCGCCGCCATCCACGACTTCATGGGCCGCGTGGGCGTGGCCAAGGCCGATTCCATGGTTCAGGGCGCGCTGCTGGATCAGTGCGTGCGCGAGGCGCTGGCGGACACCGCTCCCCGCGCCATGGCCGTCATCGACCCCGTGAAGGTGGTGCTGACCAACTGGCCCGAGGACAAGCTCGACGTGCTGACCATCGAAAACCACCCCGATCATCCCGAGATGGGCGCCCGCGAGGTGAAGTTCGGCCGCGAGCTCTACATCGAGCGCGAGGACTTCATGGAGGAGCCCGTCAAGAAGTTCTTCCGCATGGCCCCCGGCAAGGAGGTTCGGCTGAAGGGCGCGTACATCGTCAAGTGCGAGGACTACGTCAAGGACGAAAACGGCAACATCACTGAGCTGCACTGCACCGTGGACATGGACTCCCGCTCCGGCAGCGAGGGCTCCAACCGCAAGGTCAAGGGCACCCTCCACTGGGTCAGCGCCGCCGACGCCGTGCCCTGCGAATACCGGCTCTATGAGCCCATCCTCGCCGAGGACGAGCCCGAGGCCAACGCCGTGGAGGTGGATGAGAACGGCGACACCGTGGAGGCCGCGCCCGTGGACTTCATGGACCGCTTAAATCCCAACAGCCTCACCGTCAAGCGCGGCTTCTGCGAATCCTGGATCGCCGCCCACGACGTCGGCGCGGTGTTCCAGTTCCTCCGCATGGGCTACTTCTGCAAGGACAAGGACTCCACCGAAGCCAACCCCGTGTTCAACCGCACCGTTCCCCTCAAGGATTCCTGGGCAAAGGAAGCTAAAAAATAATTGGGAATTGGGAATTGGGAATTGGGAATTGAAACAGCCTGGCCGCCCCTGAAGCGTGCGCGGCTCTCGTCGAGCCGGTTCAGCGGCGCGCAGGTCGAAACGGTGTCGGACGGCATCCGGGTGACGTACGCGGACAGGCCCTCGCGGATCGGGGAGACGGCGGCGTCCCTCTGCGCCCTCATCGAGGCCGAGGGGCACCTCGTCTTCCTGGACCCCGAGGGGAGCGTGCTGCTGGACGAGACTGCACTCGAGACAGTCGAGATACAATGGCAGGATGAGACGCTGACCCACATGGGCGTGTCGTTCAGACTGAACGAGGCGGGCGCGGCGACGCTGGCCGAGGTCACATCCCGGCTGGTGGGGCAGCGACTGTTCATGCTGCTGGACGGGGAGGTCCTCGCGGCGCCGGTCATTCAGACGGCCGTCATCGGCGGACATGGCTTCATCGCCGGTGATCCCTATATGACAACGGAGCAGTCCCTCATCTTGGCCACCGACATCGCTGACAGGATTAGGGCCAAACCTTTGCCGGTGGGGCTTGAGACGGAATCTGAAAAGGATATCAATTGAATAAGGCATCAGGCATTAATCGGGGCGGCGGCAGAGATTGTGATCTCTGCCGCAACCTTTGTATCCTCCATCGGGTTAAACAATGCGAAGCGTCGATGGAGCGCACAAAGGAATTGCCGTAACTCCGACTCATGCCTGATGCCTAAATATAGTCCTTCCAATCCTCCCCCGGCAGCGCCGTGTGGTGCAAATGCCCCTGCCCGGACAGGCCGGGGAAGCCCTGCTGGCGCAGCGCCTCGTAGAGCACGATGGCCACGGAGTTGGAGAGGTTGAGGGAGCGGGCGTCGGGGATCATGGGGATGCGGACGCAGCGCTCGTAGTTGGCGGCCAGCAGGTCCTCGTCCAGCCCTTTGGTCTCCCGGCCGAAAACCAGGTAGTCGTCGGGGCTGTATTGGGCCTGGCAGTAGTCGCGGGGCGCCTTTGTGGTGGCGAAGTGGAGCGCCGCGCCGGGGTTGGCGGCCAGGAAATCCGCCCAGCTGTCGTGGACGACGTAGGTCATCAGGCGCCAGTAGTCCAGCCCCGCCCGCTTGAGATACTTGTCGCTCAGCTCGAAGCCCAGGGGCCGTATGAGGTGCAGCTTCGCGCCGGTGGCGGCGCAGGTGCGGGCGATGTTGCCGGTGTTCTGGGGGATCTCCGGGCGGTCCAGTACGATGTGCATCATAGCTCCAGCTCCAATACTCTCTCAAAGATGACCTTCGCCACCCCGTCGTCCACGTCGGCGGGGGCCACGATGCGGGCGGCGGCCTTCAGCGCGGGGTCGGCGTTGCCCACAGCCACGGACCACCCGGCGGCGGCCAGCAGGTCGCGGTCGTTCATGTTGTCGCCGAAGGCCATGCAGGCCTCGGTGGGGATGCCCAGGCGGGCGGCCAGCCAGCGCAGGGCCGCGCCCTTGTTCACGCCTCGCGCCATGATCTCCACGTTGCGGGCCGAGGAGTGGGTCACCGACAGGCCCGTGTCCCGCAGCGCCTCGCGCACCGCGCCGATGATGGCCGGGTCCTCGGACAGCGCCTCTAGCTTGTAGGCGCTGCGCAGGCCCTCCGATTCAAACGCCGCCCGGTCCTCCAGCACCAGCCTGTGGCCCTTGCCGCCGATGTAGCTCTCGATCATCGACGAGCGACGCCTGAGGGCCGCGGTGTTCAGACAGTACAGCACCCCGCGCCCGTAGCTGTTGATCTGCACGTCGAAGCGGCGCAGGATGTCGTACATCCGCCGGGTGTCATCGTCGTCCAGCAGCCACTCCTTCATGGGCTGGCCGTCCCCGTCCAGTATGGCCGCGCCGTTGGCGATGATCAGCGGCAGGCCGCGACAGCCCGCCTGGTCGATCACGTCGCCCATGGCGCCGATCCACCGCCCGCTGGCGATGATGAACGGTATCCCCCTCGCGCGGCACAGCGTCACCGCCCGCCGCAGGTTGTCCGAAATCACCCCGCCCCGGGGCAGCATCGTCCCGTCCACGTCCGAGGCGATCAAACGTATGTCGGTCATGATATGTCCTCCGGGTCCGTCATATCGTCGAGCTTTGCCTCCAGCCGCCGCCGCTCCGCCATCAGTGCCCGCTCCAGCTCCTCGGCGGTGGGAAGCGTCAGCTGATAGCGGGATGCGAACACCTGCTTGGCGTCGTTCAGCACGGAGTAGCGCGCAATGGCCTCATTTTTCTGGGAGCAAAGTATGATTCCGAGGGTGGGGTTGTCGTCCTCGTTCCTGTAGAGGGCGTCAAACATGCGGATATAGCTGTCCATCTGTCCCACGTCTCCGTGGGTCAGTTTGCCGATCTTCAGGTCGATCAGCACGTGGCATTTGAGGATGCTGTGGTAGAATACCAGGTCGAGGTAAAAGACCTCGTCATCAAACCGCATCCGCTTTTGCCGCGCTACAAAGCAGAAGCCCCGGCCAAGCTCCAGCAGAAAGTCCTGGAGCTTGTCGATCAGCGCCTGCTCCAGGTCGGATTCCCGCAGCGCCGGATAGTCCTTGAGATCGAGGAAATCCAGAACGTAGGGGTCCCGGATGAAATCCTCCGCGGCCAGCGGGGCAAGCAGCGCCTCCGCCTCTGCCGTCACGGGCGCTTTGTCCCGGCTGGACAGCAGGCGCTCGTAATACAGCGTGGAGATCTGGCGCTCCAGCTGACGGCTCGACCAGGCGGCGCGGACACATTCCTCCATGTACCAGCTCCGGGCGGCTTCATCCTCCACGCGCAGCAGGGCGCGGTAGTGCGTCCAGGTCAATTCGGTACGCAGCGCGTTCCGATTTGGAAAGTGGATATAGAACGAACGCATATTGCGAAGATTGCGCGCGTCGAAGCCCTTTCCAAATTCAGCGGTCAACTGCTCGGACAGACGTTGCAATACACCTCTGCCATACCCGGCCCGCAGGCTGCCGTTCTGCTCGTGCTCCACGATGAGTCGGCCCACCTGCCAGTAAGCCTGGACCATGGCGAAGTTGACCGCGCTGTAGGCCTGGCGGCGAGAGGCAAGGAGAACCTCTCTGATTTCAGAGTAAAGCGTGCCGGGATAATCGGTCATTCTCCTCGACCTCCTTCTATAGCGTCCACTCCGGCGCGGGAGCCTCGAAGACCCTGTCGCGGTAGTCGGCAAGCGGGCTGTCCGGGAGGACGGTCAGGCGCTCGTGCCACAGGCACAGGGGGGCGCGGGGGTGCAGGCGGTTGGCGGCGCGGTCCCCGTATTTGTCGTCGCCCAGCAGGGGGTGGCCGTAGTCGGCCATGTGGGCGCGGAGCTGGTGGGTGCGCCCGGTGACGGGCTCCAGCCGGACGTGGAACAGGTCGGGCCCCGCGGGTGCGGTCACCCGGCAGCGGGTCTCGATGGGCTTTGCCCCGGGCAGGGGTTGATGCAGCACCCGGACCTCGGCGCGGCGGGCGTCCTTCCGAAGCCAGGCGCGCAGGGTGACCTCCGCCCTGTCAAAGGGGTGCAGGGCCAGGGCGTGATAGCGCTTCTGAACGCCGTGGCTTTTGAAGGCCTCCAGCGCCTGTTCGTAGACCGCGTCGTCGTTCGCCGCCAGCACGATTCCCCCGGTGGCAGCGTCCAGGCGGTGGCACAGCCGCGCGTTGGGATATGCCCGCCTGAGCCGCGTCAGCAGGGTGTCCGCGCCGATGCCGTCCTGGTCTGCGTCCACGGGCAGGCCCTGGGGCTTGACGGCGACGATCAGCCGCCCATCGGTCCAGAGTAGGTCCGGTTCGGGCTCGAACAGTGCGGCGTCTGCATAGATGGTCAGCCGGTCGCCGCCGCGGACTGTGGCCTTGCCGTCGCGCTTGACGCCGTTGACCCGCACGTCCTTCCGCTTGTCCAGCGTCCGCAGCACCTGCCCCGACAGCAGCGGCCAGGCGCGGCGCAGATAGCGCTCCAGCGGCATGGCGGGGACGGAGTCGGGAATGGTGTGCTCGATCACGGCGCGTCCTCCTCCGGCCAGGCCAGGTACATCTCCTCATAGCGCAGCGGCTCCACGGTGCCCTCGGACATGTTGGTGAGCCGCTTCAAAAAGCCCGCCTCGTCCGCGCACCGCACCGCCAGGGTGTAGGTGATGACGTCGGTGAAGGCCTTGTCCTCCACCTGGATGGGCTCGTCCTTCAGGAAGTAGTCCATGCGGTTGAGCAGGGGATAGGGGATCTCCATCAGGTAGCGGGCCGTGGGGTGCATCACCCCGACGCCCGAGGCATTGATGGCCGCCGCCGCGCCCTGGGAGTAGGCCCGCACCAGTCCGCCCGCGCCCAGCAGCACCCCGCCGAAATAGCGGGTGACCACCACGGCACAGTTGGTGACCCCCCGGGCCTTCATCACCTCGATGATGGGCATGCCCGCGGTGCCGCCGGGTTCGCCGTCGTCGGAGTAGCGCATGACGCCCATGTTCGCGCCGATGATGTAGGCGTAGCAGTTGTGGGTGGCGTCCTTGTACCGCGTCCGCATCTCCTGGAGGAATTGCAGCGCCGCCTCCTCCGTCTCGCAGGGGCGTCCGTGGCCGATGAACCGGGATTTGTTGATGATAAACTCGTCCTGTGCGTCCCGGATCAGGGTCTTGTAGGGCTTGAGCGGCATGGGGACCTCCTTTGGGGTTGGGGTGGAGCGTTAAACAGCGGCTGACGCGGTTTGTTGGAGAGCCATTACCCTCCGTTTTCAACGATCAGCTCTCTTGAACGATCAGTCCCGTGAACCGCGGCACGTTGAAGCGGTCCATGAAGAGCTGGCACTTGCACATGAAGATGTAGAAGGCATTGAGGCCGCTGCCGCAGAGGGTCTCGTAGTTGGCCTGTCCCTTGGAGAGGACGAGGTCGGCATTCCGGAGAGCGCCGCGGCAGACCCCGGACAGCCGGGTCTCGGGCAGTCCGGCGATGGCGCAGCCGGTGTCCACGATGTGGGGGACGATCCGGGTCAGCCCCACCTGTTCGGCGTCCTCGCGGGTGGCGTCGTTGACGATCTGCCCGCCCTTGACGACGGCGGTGAGCTCCAGCCGGGGATAGCGTTCCTTAAGGGTCGCCAGCAGCACCTTGTCCATGACGATCTCGCCGCAGTTGTCCAGCGCGTAGGTCAGCCTCGTCGCGCGGGCAAGCGCTTCCTTGAGGGCGCTCAGCGCGGCCTCGTCCACGGGGATGGCGTGGGATTCGGCGATGAGCCGGCGCAGCTGGCCCTCGTCCACGCTGTCCATGGCGGCGAAGTCGATGAAATTGCCGGTCATGGCGTACTGGACGGCCCGCCGGACGGGATCGTCGGCGGACGCCACGCCGTGAAGCAGCTCGGGCTCCAGCTCCAGCATCAGGGCGTTGAAGTGGCGCTTCACCCGCGCCCAGTCCAGCCGGGCCCCAAACAGCGCGTCGTGCAGCGCGTTCAGCACCTGGTCCTTCTCGGGGCTGGTCTCGTCGAGGTTTTCCTCCACGATCGCGCGCACCCGCCGCCGGTAGTCGTCGGCGATGGCGTCGGGCGTGTCGGCGGGCATGTTGCCCAGCCACTTGTCCAGCAGGCAGCCGGCGCAGTATTCGTTCATCAGCATGGCGTATCACCAGTTTCCCCGGCCGTGCCGCGCGTAGAAGGCTTCGGCCCAGTCCGTCAGGGCGTCCTGTTCGATGGCGTCGCGCATCTCCTCCATCATCCTGGTGAGGAAGTAGATGTTGTGGATGGAATTGAGCCGCAGCGCCAGGATCTCGCCGGCCTTGAACAGGTGGCGGATGTAGGCGCGGGTGTAGTTTTTGCAGGTGTAGCAGTCGCAATCCGGGTCCAGGGGGGAGAAATCCTCGGCGTACTTGGCGTTGCGCACCACCAGCCGCCCGTCGTGGGTGAACACGGTGCCGTTGCGGGCTACGCGGGTGGCCAGCACGCAGTCGAACATGTCCACGCCCCGCAGCACGCCCTCGATCAGGCAGTCCGGGGAGCCCACGCCCATCAGGTAGCGGGGCTTCCGCTCGGGCATGTAGGGCATCATCCGCTCCAGCATGTCGTACATGACCTCCTTGGGCTCGCCCACGGACAGGCCGCCGATGCCGAAGCCGGGCAGATCCAGCTTTGCCATCTCCCTGGCGCACTCGATGCGCAGATCGGCGTAGAACGCGCCCTGCACGATGCCAAACAGCGCCTGATTCTCGCTGGTCCAGGACTTCATGCAGCGCTCCAGCCACCGCAGCGTGCGGTGCATGGCGGTCTTGGCCCGGGGATAGTCGCAGGGGTAGGGGGAGCACTCGTCGAACTGCATCATGATGTCCGCGCCCAGCGCCTGCTGGATGGCGATGGATTCCTCTGGCCCGATGAACATCTTCGAGCCGTCCAGATGGCTGCGGAACTCCACGCCCCGCTCCTCCACCTTGCGAAGGTCCGCCAGCGAGAACACCTGGAACCCGCCGCTGTCGGTGAGGATGGGACGATCCCAGCGCATGAATTCATGCAGGCCGCCCGCCTTCTCCACCAGCGCCTCGCCCGGGCGCAGGTGCAGGTGGTAGGTGTTGGAGAGTATGATCTGCGCGCCGCAGTCCTTAAGCTCCTCCGGCGTCATCGTCTTGACCGTGGCCTGGGTGCCCACCGGCATGAACACCGGCGTCTCGATGACCCCGTGCGGGGTGTGAAGCCGCCCGCGCCGCGCGCCGGTCCGCTTGTCAATGTGCAAAAGCTCGAATTCAAAGGGGGTGGACATGGGAGAGACCTCCGTTGCTTTTTTTGAGGGGTGAGGAATGGGGAATGGGGAATGGGGAATGGGGAATGGGGAATGGCGGATCAAATCCCTGCGGGATTTGTTTTTATCCAACCGATTATTTAGCGAAATTACGATATTACACAGCTTTAATTCAAAGGAAATCCGTCAGGATTTCCACATTCATTCCCCATTCCCCATTTCCCATTCCCCATTCTGAACAGATGTCAATGAGGGTCACGCTTCAACGCAAAACAGCGACCGGCGCATGCCGATCGCTGCCTTTGCGGTCAGGTATTTACATCGTGGCGCGGCGGCGGAGCAACAGGACGAGCGCGGCGGCGCACACGGCCATGCCGCCGAGGGCCACGCCCACGGGCAGGGACCTGTCGCCGGACTGGGGCACCGCATTGTCCTTCACGCGGGCGGCGATGTCCATGCTCACCAGCATCGCGCCGTTCTCGTCGAAGGCGTCCAGGCGGTAGAGACCCGCGTCGGAGGGCTGGGCGTTTAAGATATTGAGCACCTTCTGGTTGGCACCCTGTATGGGCTGGTCATTGAAGTACCACTGGTAGGTGTCGGGATTCACGCCGTCAATGTTGACCTCGATGGACAGATCCTCGCCCGCGTTCACCACGGCGTTCTGGGTCATCCGGGACACGCGCATCACAACGGTGGTCCGAATCGCGCCCTCCGCGGACGCGCACAGGCCAAGCGTCAACAGCGCGATCAACAGCAGCGTTCCCAGCCTCGCAAAGCGCATCTTCACGCCGACTCCTCCAATAGCACAGTATTCATTCGTAGACTGTTCATATTTTAGCGCAATGTCGTTGCCTTTTCAAGTTTTTTGGGGCGTTCGCATAATATCGTCTTTAGATGTACATATCTCGACATGATTCTGTAATAATATTGACCGCACATAAATTTTTGTTCGATGAAACATGACGTTTACATGACATAAATATGACTTCCTCCGCTTTACACGCGATTCGGGGGATGCTATAATGAAACGGATAGTTGAGCGCGGCGCGTTGAACGGCGGCTGACCCTATTTGACTAAGACCGCGGCAGCCCGCTTTTTACGCTCCACTTCGATAAAGAATGACGACTCGAGAGGTTCACATGACGGGACTTTTGATAGTACTTTTATACCTTCTTGCCGGCGTCTGTCTGGCTGACGGGGTGTTTTATCGGCGGCGGGGCGTGGTCCGGCTCTGGCTGGGGCTGTGCGCGGGGCTGATTATGCAGATGTGGCTCCCGGCACTGTACGCCTTTTTTCTGCGGTTCACCCGAACGGCGCAGCTCTGCGGCCTGGGCACGGCCTGGGCGCTGGCGGGGGGCGCGCTGTGGGTGAGCCGGGGAAGGAAGCGGGAGAAGCGCTTTTCAGACATGCCGCTGTGGCTGCTGGCGGCGCTGGTTCTGCCGCTGACGCTGCTGGGCGGGTATCTGGAGTACACCCACACGATCCGGGAGATCGACGGGGCGCTGTGGGTGGGCCAGTCCACCTACGGCGACCTGTGTCTGCACCTGGGCATCGCCACCTCCCTGCGCAACGCGGCCTTTCCCCCCGACTATTCGCTGCTGCCGGGGGCGCTGCTGGGCTATCCCTTCCTGGCGGACAGCATGGTGACCACGTCGCTGCTGTTCGGTACGGACCTGGCCCTGGCCTATGTGGCGACGGGCACGCTGATGTTCTTCCTGGTGATCCTGGGCTTCGTGCTGCTGGCCTGGGAGCTGACGGGCTCCGCCTCGGCGACGGCGGTCGCCACGGTATTGATGTTCGTCAACGGCGGGCTGGGCTTCATCTATCCCATCGACCGCATGGGCCGCGACCCGGCGGCGTGGAACGAGATCTTCAACGGCTTCTACAAGACCCCCACCAACCAGCCGGACCTGAACCTGCGCTGGGTGAACGTGATCTGCGACATGATGATCCCCCAGCGGACGCTGCTGTGCGGCTGGATGGCGGTGCTGCCCTGCCTGTGGCTGCTGACGGTGGCCCTGCGCGAGCGGCGCTGGCAGACCTTCCTGGCGCTGGGCGTCTGGGCGGGCACGCTGCCGATGATCCACACCCACTCCTTCCTGGCCCTGGGGCTGATCAGCGCGGGGGCTATGATATGGTCTGTATGGCGCGCCGGGGAGGGGCGGCGGCTCGATGCGCTGTGGAAGTTTCTGCTGTACGGCGGGGTGGCGGTGCTGCTGGCCGCGCCCCAGCTGCTGACATGGTCCGTGCCCCAGACGGTCCGCGGCGGCTCGCTGCGGTTCCGGTTCAACTGGGTCAACAACATGGGCGACGGGCGGCTGATCGACAACTACGTCTGGTTCTGGGTCAAGAACGTGGGCCTGACCTGGCTTTTGATGCTCCCCGCGGCGCTCCACGACGACGGCAGGGGAGAGGACGGCTCCAACGCCCTGCGCCGCGCCCTGGGGCTGGGGGCGCTGTGCGTGTACATCGTGGCGGAGCTGATACAGTTCCAGCCCAACGAGTACGACAACAACAAGCTGTTCTACGTGGCCTACATGATCATGATGCCCGCCATGGGCCTGTATCTGACCGACATCCTTCGCCGCCTGCGGGGGGTGCGGGGGCGGGCCCTGATCGCCGCGGCGTTCATGCTGGTCTGCACCCTGTCCGGGGGGCTGTCCATCGCCCGGGAGTGGGTGTCCGCCTACTGCCTGTTCGGTGAAGAGGAGGCTGCCGCCGCCCGCTGGATCGAGGAGAACACCCCCGCCGACGCCGTGTTTCTGACCGGCAACCAGCACAACAACGCCGTGGCCGCGCTTACCGGCCGGGACATCGTCTGCGGCACCGGCAGCTACCTCTACTTCCACGGCATCGACTACAGCCGCCAGCAGGCCGCCGAGCAGGCCATGCTGGAGACTCCCGCCGACAGCGCCGCCCTGTTTGACGAGTACGGCGTCGGCTACGCCTACATCTCCAGCCACGAGCGCAACGCCTTCAACGTCGACGAAGCATGGTTCGAGACCCACTGCGAGCGCGTGTTCGAGGCGGGGGATGTGAGGGTGTACAGGGTTGAACGATGAGCGATGGAGGCATGCGTTTGAATTGAGAATGGAAAATGGAGAATGGAGAATGAATGTGGAAATCCTTGCGGATTTCTTTGATTAAAAGGATCTGTTCAGTCCTGCCTCGATAAACAGGGATTTGTAGAGGAGAATTAGGAATTAGGAATGAGGAATTAGGAATTGAAATAGCTTGGCTGCGTAGGA
>CADCAS010000051.1:0-2344 GCA_902799465.1 uncultured Eubacteriales bacterium | reverse complement strand
CCCGCCAGGCAGTACGTATTGTTTCGATATATGGCGGGCAGCCATTGACCGTTCCTACAACGCGCGGCAGCTGCTATTCATTCCTAATTCCTCATTCCTCATTCCTAATTCTCCCCGTCAAATCCCAATATGCCGCAGTACTGAACAGTTACAATTAAAAAACCGTGAATCGGCGTAACAGCGCAGCTTATCGCGTTCAATCAGACAAATCCGCAGGATTTGCACCGCCATTTTCCATTCTCCATTCTCAATTCTCCATTTCCCATGCCTCCCCCTCCCCGCTCCACTCTTAACCCCACAGGGTATTGTATTTTCATCCCCGATGCGTTAAAATATGAAGGTATAGAGGTACGACGGAGGTAGGAGCATGGGCAACTGGAAGAGGGGCGTGCTGGCGGGGCTGACTGCGGGCGCCGTATTGGCGCTGTCGGGCTGCGGCGCGGTGGACGAGAGCTTTCTGGACACCGAGGCCAACTACAACGTGGACATCAGCGTGCCCTACGCCACGCCCACGCCGCTGCCGGAGTACCTGAACGTGCCGGACGCCATCGTCATCGACTCTGACGGCAACGTGACGCTGAACGACGCCTCCATCATCGAGGGCGACTTCTCCTCCGCCCGGGACGAGGCCGAGCAGACCGAGTACCGCTCGCTGGGCGTCGGCGCGACGGGCATCGCGGTGCAGGCGCTGCAATCCCGGCTCCAGGAGCTGGGGTACTACGACGGGGAGGTCAGCGGCGTCTACGACATCGACACCGAGTCCGCCGTCAAGCGCTTCGAGCAGACCTTCGGCACCATGCAGACCGGCGTCGCCACCCAGAAGCTCCAGCTTCGGCTGTTCAACGCTGCCGCGCCCGCCTATGGCAGCGCCGACTACAACAACGCCGTGGTCAGCCAGTATACCGTGCTGCGGCCCGGCACCGTTGGCAGCTCGGTGTACGCCCTCCAGCAGCGCCTCAAGAACCTGGGTTATCCCATCACCGACCTGACCGGCGCGTATGACGAGCAGACCGCCCTTTGCGTGCGGCTGTTCTACCAGGCCAACGGCATCGCCGCCAGCGACGTGGCGGACGTGAACATGCAGCGCCGCCTGTACGCCGAGGATGCGGTGCAGTATGATCCCTCGCTGCGGACGCAGGAGGGCGTCTCCATCGAATACCTGGGCGACGGGACGCAGACCGCGGTCATCGACGCGGGCAGCTCGAGCCAGGAGGTGCTGGCCCTCCAGCAGCGGCTGGCCGCCCTGGGCTATCTGGACGCGGAGGGGGAGACCGGCGCGTTTGACGAGGGCACCGTGGAGGCCGTGAACCGGTTCCTGGAGGCCGTGGGCCGCGAGCCCACCGGCACCCTCACCGAGGAGCTCCAGGCCTTCCTGATGTCCGCGAGCGCCCCGGCCTACGGCGGGGAGAGCGCCGCCGCGGAATACCAGACCCTCAACCCCGGCGACAGCGGCGAGGCCGTCATGAACCTCCAGCGCCGCCTGGTGGAGCTGGGCTACGCCAACGGCAACCCCAACGGCAAGTACGGCAACGCCACCATCAGCGCCGTGCAGCTGTACCAGGCCCTCAACGGGCTGGAGGTGGACGGCGTGGCCTCTGCGTGGATGCAGTCCACGCTGTTCTCCGACAGCGCCCGTTCCTATCAGGACATCCAGGGCATCCAGCCCACGCCCTCCGCCGAGGTCACCCCGGAGCCCACCCCCGAGGGGGACACGCTGTACTTCAACCTGGCCGAGGGCTCCAGCGGCAACGCCGTGCAGCAGCTCCAGACCCGGCTCCAGTCGCTGGGCTACGCCGTGACCCCCACCGGACAGTACGACGAGGCCACCCGGCTGGCGGTGTCCGACTTCCAGACCGCCATCGGCGTGCCCGCCACCGGCGAGGCCTCCGCCTCCATGCAGCGCTATGTGTACTCCTACGCCGCGCCGGGGCCCGACGTGCGGTTCTACAACGTGCCCCAGAGCTTCAATGAATTGCAGATGGGCGACACCGGCGACGCCGTGTCCAGGCTCCAGCAGCAGCTGTTCAGCCTGAACCTCCTCAAGCGCCAGGATGTGCAGGGCAGCGTGGGCACCTACAACGAGGCCACCCGCCAGGCCGTCGTCGCCGCCCAGACCGCCATGGGCTACCCCAGCCCCGACGGCATCGCCGGCATCGAGTTCCAGAGCTTCCTCTACTCCCGCTATTCCGGGAAGATCAAGCAGAAGTAAAGCACGCCGCCATGAAGCGAGGCTTCATGGCGGCTATTTTTGTGTGCCGGGCATGGCACACATCTAACCGGTGGAAGTCCGGTCGCGGGTATTTACCGCCAAGCGTAGCGAACCGCAAGCTGCTGGTGGCAACGC
>CADCAS010000050.1:23080-40345 GCA_902799465.1 uncultured Eubacteriales bacterium | reverse complement strand
GTGTACTGATATTATACAGCAAAAGTGGAGAAAAATCAGTTGATAAATGTATCGAATTCACTTGTATTTGCAGGCTTTCTCGTCTTTTACAAGTGACTACTACAAATATATCAAGGAGGCGAAGCGCAATGATGGAACCCAAGGCATTGGCCGACAAGATCGCTGAGGTGCTGGACAAGAAGGGCGCGATCGACATTCAGATCCTCGAGGTGGGTCACCTGACCTCCATCACGGACTTCTTCGTGGTGTGCAGCGGACGCAACGTGCAGGCCGTCCACACCCTGGCCGAGGACCTGGAGGACCAGCTGGCCGAGCTGGACGTGCTGCCCCGCCGCAAGGAGGGCGGCAACAACGCCAAGTGGGTGGTCCTGGACTATGCCCACGTCATCGTCCACATCTTCCATCCCGAGGAGCGCCAGTATTACAACATCGAACGCCTGTGGCAGGACGGCTCCAACCAGCTGCCGTTTTCGCCGATTGAAGAGAAATAAAAGCCTAACGCGCCTGTCGCGTACCGGTAAAAAGGGAAAAGGGAACAGGGAAAAGGGAAAAGGAATAGCTGCTGCCGCGCGCCCAATCGGAATGCACTGGGGTTTGCCAGGCAGACAGCGCAAGAAGATTCCTGCGTGACCAGGCCATTCCTGTTCCCTTTTCCCTGTTCCCTTTTCCCTGAACAAGAAAGGATCACTCCCATGAACGAACAGCTCACCTTCTTCGACACGACGCCCACCTTCCAGCCCCTCGCGGCGCGGCTGCGGCCGCAGACGCTGGACGAGGTGGTGGGGCAGCGGCACCTGATCGGACCGGGGAAGCTGCTGCGGCGGATGATCGAGTCGGACGGGGTGTCTTCGATGATCTTCTGGGGACCGCCGGGGGTGGGGAAGACCACGCTGGCCCACGTCATCGCGCGGGCCACGAAATCGGGCTTCATCGAGTTCTCGGCGGTGACCTCCGGCATCCGGGAGATCAGGCAGGTGATGGAGCAGGCGGAGCGCAACCGCGCCCTGGGGGAGCGCACCATCGTGTTCGTGGACGAGATCCATCGCTTCAACAAGGCTCAGCAGGACGCCTTTCTGCCCTTTGTGGAGAAGGGGAGCATCATCCTCATCGGCGCGACCACCGAGAATCCCTCCTTCGAGGTCAACAGCGCGCTTTTGTCCCGCTGCCGGGTGTTCGTGCTGAAGGGGCTGGAGACGGAGGACATACTGCTTCTGTTGCGCCGCGCCCTCCAAAGCCCGGAGGGCTTTGGGAACCAGGAGGTGGTCATCGGCGACGACGCGCTGGAGCTGATCGCCCGGTTTTCCAACGGCGATGCTCGCACGGCGCTGTCCATACTGGAGATGGCGGTGCTCAACGGCGACTTTGACGGCGAGCGCACGACGGTCACCCAGGAGACGGTGGAGCAGTGCACCCAGCGCAAATCGCTGATGTACGACCGCAACGGCGAGGAGCACTACAACATCATCTCGGCGCTGCACAAGTCCATGCGCAATTCCGATCCCGACGCCGCCGTCTACTGGCTGGCCCGGATGCTGGAAGCGGGGGAGGACCCGCTGTACGTGGCCCGGCGCGTCACACGCTTTGCCAGCGAGGACGTGGGCCTGGCAGATCCCCGGGCGCTCCAGATCGCCGTGGCCGCCTATCAGGCCTGCCACTTCATCGGCATGCCCGAGTGCTCCGTCCACCTGACCCAGGCCGTGGTTTACATGTCGCTGGCCCCCAAGTCCAACGCGATGTACATGGCCTACGAGTCCGCCAAAAAGGACGCCCTCAAGCAGCTCAGCGAGCCCGTGCCGCTGAACATCCGCAACGGCGTCACTGAGCTGATGCGGCGGGAGGGCTACGGCAAGGGCTATCAGTACGCCCACGACACCGACGAGAAGCTCACCGACATGCAGTGCCTCCCCGATTCCCTGCTGGATCGGGAATACTACCGCCCCACCAACCAGGGCGTGGAGGCCCGCTACGCCGAGCGCCTGGAGCAGATCAAGGCCTGGAAGCGGGCGAAGAGGGAGACAGGAGACGGAGACGAGGGAACAGTGAACTGACGCGCGCTCAATCCAGCATTTGAATGAGCCGAGGGGAGGCCGTGCATGCACGGCCTCCCCTCGGCTCATTCTCGGACGGGATTATTCCTCCTCATCCGCCTCCGCGATCTCGAGGTACTTCTCAAACACCTCGTCCAGCTCGTCGTCGTCCTCGACGGTGGCGTAGTAGTCGTTGCCCTCCTCGTCGGTCTCGATGCGCAGGATCACCAGCTCGTCCTCGCCCACGTCCTCCATGGGCTCCACGGGCACCAGGCAGATGTAGGCGTTGCCCTTGTGCTCCAGGGTCATCAGATGCTCGAAGTCCACCTCGTTGCCGTCCTCGTCCACCAGCTGCACGATGTCCTCGCGCTCCATGTCCAGCTCATGATTGTTCTCGCTCATGTGATATACACTCCTTAAATAGGTTTTATGTGCGTCATCCCGCCAGCCGCCCCTGTCCAGGAAGGATTGCAGGATGTAGGTCGCTGCCAGCTTGTCCACCACGTCCTTGCGCCGCTCGCGCCGCACGTCGCCCTGGATCAGCAGGCTGGTGGCCAGCTTTGTGGTGAGGCGCTCGTCCTCAAAGCGGACGTTGAGCCCCTCCTGCTGAAGCCTCCGGGCGAAGGTCCTGACGCGCTCGGCCTGGAAGCCCTCCGAGCCGTCCATGTTTTTGGGCAGGCCGCAGAGCACGCGGTCCGTCTCATACTGCCTGCACAGCTCGATCACCCGCGCCGCGTCCCGATCGAAGCCCTTGGTCCAGATGGTCTCCACGCCCTGGGCGGTCAGGTCCAGCGCGTCGGAGACCGCCACGCCGATGCGTCGCTCGCCCACGTCCAGACAGATCACGCGCATGCTCACACCACCTTGATGCAGAATTGGGGACACGCCCGGGCGCAGTAGCCGCAGAACACGCACTTCGAGGCATCCACCACGGCCCTGCCGTCCACCACGGCGATGGCCTTCTGGCGGCAGCGCTCGGCGCACCTGCCGCAGCCCTCGCACCAGTCGTGGACCATGATTTTGCGGGGGCGGTCCTTCAGCCGCTCCATCTTCGAGAAGTCGCCCTCGAAGGCGGCGACGTTGGCGTCGATCTCGGCAAACGTCTGCATGCCCATGGCGACGCTGTCCAGCAGGGGGCTTTCGATGGCGTATCGAAGCGCCGCCGCGTTGTCCGATATGAGGTGCCCGCCGCCTAAGGGCTTCATGGCGAATATGCCGATGCCGAAATCCCGGGCCATGCGTATGGCGTCCTCCATGTCCTCGCGGGTGCCGTCCTGTATGCCGATGCCAGCCCGGTTGATGAGGGGATGGATAACCTCGATCATTGGAAAGCGGGTGGCCGCCCGGACGCAGCCCGAGAAGTGGGTGGAGACGCCCACCGCGCCGATGTGGCCCAGCTCCTTCTGCCGCCGGAGGTATTTAAGCGCCTCCTCGTGGCCGCGAAGGGTGTAGAGCGACTCCTGCTCGTGCAGCATGAACAGGTCGATGTAATCCCGGCCAATCCCCCGGAAGGCCCGCTCCAGCGCCGCGGCGGCCGTGGCCTCGTCCCAGACGTAGGCCTTGGTGCTGACGACGTAGTCCGGGGCGTCCTTCAGCGCCAGGCGTATGTGGGGATAGGTGCCGTACAGGTCCGCGGTGTCCAGGAACCGCACGCCCCGCTCGTAGGCGTGGATCAGCAGCGCCGCGCCCTCCTCCGGGGTCATGCCCCGCTGCAAGGGCGACATGGTCAGCGTGCCGAAGCACAGGCGGGATACTTTGAGGCCGGATCGTCCCAATACTCGGTATTCTATGGTGAAAACACCCCTTCACAAGAGAACAGGGCTGGAAAGCCACGCTTCCGGCCCTGGAAAAGACGCCTGTACGATCAGCTACTTGTCGTGCTCCTCCACATAGAAGCGCACGAATTCCTCCAGCAGCTCGTCGCGCTCAAGGCGGCGGATGAGGGAGCGGGCGTTGTTGTAGCTGGTTATGTAGGTGGGGTCACCGGAGATGATGTAGCCCACCAGCTGCATGATGGGATCGTGCCCCTTGGCCTTCAAAGCCTGATAGACCACCTCGATGATCTCGGCAGCCGAATCGGGGGCATCCGCCGGAATGCGGAAATGCCTTGTTTCATCCATCCTGCTGTTCATAGGGCACCGCCTTTCGAGCAAAGCATATTGATCCTTTAGCATTATAGCACATCTCGACCAAAATATCAAATGTTTTCGCGGTTTTGAACAAAAACTCTAAATATCGTCCGCGCGGACATCAAAACCGGCAGGGCCAGCAGCAATCCCGCCACGCCGCCGAGGCTCGCTCCGGCGTAGATGGCAAGCAGTACTGCCGCCGGGGAGAAGCCCGTCAGCGCGCCCATGATGCGGGGGGAGAGGATCGAGGCGTCCACCTGCTGGGTCAGGATCAGCACCCCCAGGCACAGCGCCGCCCGCTGCCAGCCGTCGCCCAGCGCGATGAGCACCGCCGGGACCCCGCCGATAAAAGGCCCGAAATAGGGAATCATATTCAGAAGCCCCACCAGACCGCCCAGCACCAGCGCTGAGCGCACGCCCGCCAGCCACAGTCCCGCGGCAGCCACCCCGGCTACCGCCGCCGCGATGGTCAGCTGGCCATGAAGGTACAGCCGCAGCTCCCGCGCCAGCGCCCGCCCCGTGCGCACCGCCGCGGCCCGCCACTTAAGCGGGGCGAGCAGCTCCAGCCGCAGCAGCAGCGCGTCCCGGTCGCACAGAAAGAAGAAGCACAGCATCAGCGCCAGGGAAAGCCGCGACAGGAAGTCCGCCGCGCTCCCCGCGAAGGCCACCGTGCCCGTGGCCAGTCCGGGCAGCAGCTTCATAAATCCGTCCAGCTTAGGTTCCGGCAGCGCCACCCCCGGCAGCCGTTCCCGCAGCCAGGCCTCGATCCCCGCCGCCCACGCGCTCAGCCGTTCCACGGAACGGGGAAGGCTCTCCGCCAATTGCCCGAGCTCTCGAATCAGCGCCGGGAGCGCCAGCCACAATAGCCCGCCGATCACAATGACGACGGAGGCCAGCGCCGCCAGCGCCGCAATCGGACGGCTCAGCTTTCTTTCATATATTTCCGCCAGCGGCGCGATCAGAAACGCCAGCCCCGCCCCGCCCAGCGCCAGCCCCGCCACCTGCATAAAGGGCCGCCAGAGGACATAAAGCGCCGCTCCCGCCGCCGCGCACACCGCCAGCACCCGCGGCCATCGCCCCGAGGGGCGGGACAGGGTGATCTGCATCGTGACGAATTCGTCAGTGCAAGGCGGAGGAGGGAGGCGTGCCGGGGCACGTTGACCGACGACAACGCCGCAATGGCGGATTCAGACAAGCATAATGTATGAATAGTTTCTGCACAGATCCTTAGAGCGCCGCGCATGCGGAGCTTGCCGCACGCACAGCGCTCCATCGCTGTCACAGCTTCTTCGCGAAATCGTCAGCCTTGTCGGAGATCCAGCTGCCGGTCATCCTGGCCTTCTGGTTCCACTTGCGCTCGGTCTGCCAGTTCATCACGCCGAACGCCGTCGCCGCCGCGGAGCCGATCAGCATCCCGGCGATGAGGCCCTTGGTCATGCCGCCCTTCATCGGACAATCCCTCCTTTTCCATGGGATCGGGGTCGATGACGACCTCGTTGGAATTTGGGTCCGCGGTGTAGCGGGTGAGGCGGGGACGGGGCCTGAACAGGTCGTCCCAGAACCCCCGGGACAGCTCCAGCGCCGTCACGGCGAAGGTCAACTCGTCGATCTCCGCCCCGGTCACGGCTCCCAGCCGCGTCCCGTCGGTGGAGACGGCGCGGCGAAACAGCGGCCTCGCGTCCATGCGCCGCTTCTCGCCCCTGTCGTCGGAGAGCACCGCCGCCTGTCCCAGCAGCTGCAGCGCCTCCGAGGGGATGAACCGCGCCCCCCGAAGCCCCGCGCCCACCCAGACGCCCTTGAGCCGCGTGAGATCGCCGGTCAGCTCCCCGCGCAGCAGCCGCCCGACCCGCCGGCCCCGGCACACCACCGGCATGCCCACCAACCCGCTCAGCCTTCGCATCCAACCCCACCTCCCGCGGACCGCAATCGTATTATCGCCGATGAGCCGCGGAATCTTGCGAGGGAAATATTGATAATGGATAATGGAAAAGGGAGAATGGAAAAGGGAGAATGGAGAATGGCGGTGCAAATCCTGCGGATTTGTATGATTGGGGGACGGCCTGCTATTTAACCCTCCACTCTTTAGCAAATCCTCAGTTACCGAAAGACTGAACAGCTAAATCAAATCAAAGAAATCCGCAGGATTTCCACCATCATTCTCCATTTTCCATTCTCCATTCTCAATTTTCCCCATTTCAAATCCTAATTCTCCATTCCACATTAATATATGCGTCCGCCTATTGCACATACCCAAAAACTATGTTACAATACTATTAAACACGCAACAAAAATGCGACGATCCGCGTCAAAGGGGTGTCGGTGGCATGGCACTGTCATTATTGACATACAATCGACAAAATCAACACATAAACGACATATATTTGTGATAAAATACCGGCGACCCCAAAGGAGGTACGATCCATGGAAGAGAATCGCAGTGGATATAAAATATTGGTGGCGGACGACGACCCCAACGTGCATCAGTCGCTGAACGCCTATTTCCGCCGTGAGGGCTACCAGATGATTTCCGCCTACGACGGCGAGCAGGCGGTGCAGCAGGCGCGTATGCAGCGCCCGGACATGATCATACTGGACATCATGATGCCCGGGATGGACGGGCTGATGGTGTGCCGGGAGGTGCGCAAGACCTCCAACGTGCCCATCATCATGCTGACGGCCAAGGGCGACGAGTTCGACAAGCTGCTGGGCCTGGAGATGGGCGCGGACGACTACATCACCAAGCCGTTCTCCCCCCGCGAGGTGCTGGCCCGCGTGAAGGCGGTGCTCCGGCGAATCCGGGAGATGAAGGACGATGACAAGTCCGCGCACCTGGTCATCTCCAACCTCGAGATCGACATGAACGCCTTCACCGTCAAGCTGAACGGCAAGCCCATCCCCTGCACCCCCAAGGAGACGGAGATCCTCTGGACTCTGGCCAGCAACCCCGGCATGGTGTTCAGCCGCGAGCACATGCTCCAGAGCATCTGGGGCTACGATTTCCTGGGCGACACCCGCGCCGTGGACAGCCACATCAAGCGCATCCGCGCCAAGCTCTGCGCCGACAACAACGGCTGGGACATCAAGACCGTCTGGGGCGTGGGCTACCGCTTCGAGGTGGCCGGGGCCGAGAACAACGCCTGATGAAAATTGGGAATTGGGAATTGGGAATTGGGAATTAATGATATACGCCGGAGCGCATGGAAGTAAATCGGCTTCAATCGCAATGACGAACATTCATAATTCCTGATTTCCAATTCAAGTATTCCCGGTTTATTATCCGACTGATCATATACCATCTCCAGACAACTAAAGAACTCAACAATACGCAAGCAGTAAGATGTTTTTCAAGAAGTACCGGAGCATGCTGGGCATCGGGGCCAAGACGCTGCTGAGCCACATCTCGCTGGCGCTGTTCGTGGCGGTGCTGTCGGGGGTGCTGAGCTACGTGCTGACCACCCAGTACGTGCGCGAGAGCCGCATCGACGATCTGGCCAGGAAGGCGGGCTACATCTCCGAGAGCCTGACCCACACCGTCGTGGACGGCAGAATCAAGCCCAACCGCCGCTCGATCCGGGTCTATCAGAACCTGGCCGAAGCGCGGCTGTTCTTTTTGGAGAGCGGGCCGGAGAAGCCGCTGCTGTGGCAGTACGACGCCCTGCGCGACACCGACGACGCCCAGCAGTGGGTGGATATTATCAACGCCGTGGACCTGCAATTCTTCAGCCGCGTGCTGGGCGGGGAATCCCTGTCGGCGCTGCAGCAGTTTGAGTTTGCCCAGGGCGTTGTGCTGTTTGCCGGGGTGCCCGTGCGGGACGAGCGGGGCGCGGTGGTGGGCGGCGTGGTGCTGGCCCAGCCCGTGGACCAGTTGCACCGGCTGTCCCGGGCCATCGGGTTCATGCTGTCGCTGGTGGTGACCATCGCGGTGCTGCTGGCGGTGCTGATGTCCACCCTCCAGACCCGCCGCCTGGTGCTGCCCATCCAGAAGCTGACCCGCGCCGCCCGCCGCATGACCGACGACGCCACCTACTTCGAGCGCATCCAGAACCTGCCCAACGACGAGATCGGCGATCTGGGCCGCGCCATGAACAGCATGTCGGCGCGGCTGCTGGACGTCATCAAGAACCTGCGCAAGGAGCGCGACAAGCTGGAGCTGGTCATCACCGGCATCGGCGAGGGCATCATCGCCGTGGACCGCCGGGGCATGGTCGTCCACTCCAATCCCATCTTCCTGGAGCTGATGGAGATCGGCGACCTGGACGGCCTGTGGGAGCAGCCGGACGAACACATCCAGGCGCTGCGGGACATGCTCAAGCGCTGCATGGAGACCGGCGAGCCCGCGAAGATGGAGTGGAAGAGCGACACCGGGCGCGCGCTGTACGCCGGGGCCTCGCCGCTGACCGACGAATCCGGCGGCATACTGGGCACGGTCTGCCTGCTGCGGGACATGTCTGAGGCCGTGCGCATGGAGCAGCTGCGCCGCGACTACGTGGCCAACATCTCCCATGAGCTGCGCACGCCGCTGACCGGCATACGGGGCATGGTGGAGCCGCTGATCGACGGCATACTGGAATCCGAGGAGGAGCGCATGGACAGCTACCGCGTCATCCTCCGCGAGACCATCCGGCTGGAGAAGCTGGTGGGGGAGATGCTGGACATGTCCCGACTCCAGGACGGCCGGGTGTCGGTGGAGCTGGAGCCGCTGGAGCTGCCGGGCATACTGGAGGCCGCCGCGCGGAGCATGCGCAACATCGCCGAGGACGCCGGGGTCAGCCTGGAGGTGGAGACCGACGGCACGGAGCTGCGCTGCATGGGCAACGAGGACCGCATCACTCAGGTGCTGGTCATTCTCATGGACAACGCGCTGAGCTTCACCCCCTCTGGCGGCACCGTCACCGTCTACGCCCGCGACGACGGGGAGATGGTGGCTGTGGGCGTCCGGGACACCGGCTGCGGAATCCAGCCCAAGGACCTGCCCATGATCTGGGAGCGCTTCTACAAGGCCGACCGCTCCCGCATGCGCACCACCGGCACCGGCCTGGGCCTGTCCATCGCCAAGCTGGTGGTCACCCTCATGGGCGGCGAGATCGGGGTCAAATCGGAGCCCGGCAAGGGCGCGGACTTCACGTTTACTTTGCAAAAATGACGACCGTTGCGGTCGTCATTTTTGCAGGGAACAGGGAGAAGGGAAAAGGGAAAAGGGGGACGGGGCGGACGAGGGAACAGGCAACAGGGAACAGGCAACAGGGAACAGGCAACAGGGAACAGGCAACAGGGAACAGGCAACAGGGAACAGGAATGGCGGCTGCCGCGCGGTTATTGGTGGAGGATGAACTGTTCCAGGGCGGCGGCGGTGTCGAAGCGGTGTTTGATGTCGAGGCCCTGCAATTCCTCGGGCTTTCGGAAGCCCCAGCTGACCCATGCGCCGTCGATGTGGGCGTTTTGGGCGGTGAGGATGTCCGCGTCGCCGTCGCCGACGTAGAGGGTTTTGTCGGGGGCGGCGTCGAGGGTCCGCATGATGTGTTCCGCGCCCTCGGGGGAGGGCTTTTTCGGGATGCCGGTGGTCTCGCCCAGGGCCAGGTCGATGAGGCCGTCGAAGTGGGCGCGGCACAGGGCCTGGGTGGCGGCGTCGACCTTGTTGGAGTTCACGGCGATCCTCACGCCCTCGGCTTTCAGGCGATGAAGCAGCTCCGGGATGCCGGGGTAGGGCCGGGTCTTGACGTTGACGTTGGCCGTGTAGATGCTTTTGAAGGATTGAAGCACGCCCTCCACGGTGTCGTCGTCGGTCCCCTCGGGCACGGCGCGCTGGATTAGCCGCGCCACGCCGTTGCCCACGAACCGCCGCACCTCGTCCAGGCTCCGCTCGGGAAAGCCCGCCGTGCGCAGCGCCCCGTTGCAGGCGTCCGCCAGGTCCTCCAGGGTGTTCAACAGGGTGCCGTCCAGATCGAATATCACAAGCCCGTATTTCATTTATGCCAACTCCTTTGCCCAGAATGATACCATTTTCCCATGAATACCCCGCGCCGTTCAGGTTAGAATTGAGTTATGCGCGTGACAAAGCGTTGACTTTGCCCGACGCGCGTTGAAAAACGGGCGGGTATGTGATAGAATATATGCTGTCAAATTGTCATTATCAGGGCTGATCCCGCGTAATCAATGATGGGGGAGAACGATGGCGGCATACGGGGAATTTGCGGCGCTCTACGATCTGCTGATGGACGACGTGGACTACGACGCCTGGGCGGAGTACTATCTGGCCCTGCTTGAGCGGGCGGGGGTCGCGCCGAAGCGGCTGTGCGACTGCGCCTGCGGCACGGGGGCCATGTCGGTGCGCTTTGCCCGAAGGGGCATCCGGGTGACCGGCGCGGACCTGTCCGGGGAGATGCTCGAACAGGCCCAGACACGGGCCCGGGAGTGGGGCGTGCAGGCGATGTTCGTTTGCCAGGACATGTGCGCCCTGACGCTGCCCCGGCCCGTGGACGCGGTGGTGTGCGCCTGCGACGGCGTGAACTATCTGCTGGACGACGCCCGCCTGAACGCCTTCTTCCGGCACGTCCGCGACGCCCTGCGGCCCGGCGGCGCGCTGGCCTTCGACGTGTCCTCTGCCTATAAGCTGGAGCACATCCTGGGCGACAGCTTCTTCGGCGAGGACCGGGAGGAGGCGGCCTACCTCTGGTCCAACCGCTTTGACCCCGTCTCCCGCACCGTCACCATGGACGTGACCTTCTTCGCCAAACAGCCGGACGGCCTCTACCGCCGCTTCGACGAGGTCCACGTCCAGAAGGCCCACGAGGCCGACCATCTGAGGAATCTGCTGCGGGAAAACGGCTTTGATTCCATTGAGATATTTGGCGACAGGACGCTTACCCCGCCGGAGGCTGACGCCCAGCGCGTCCATTTTCTGGCGAAGCGCATATAAAGGAGTACACTATGAGCATCATGACCCAGGACGGCATACTGAACATTTCACTGATGGGCGGCCAGGCCCGCGCCATACTGATCGAATCCACCCAACTGGTCCAGGAGGCCAAGCGCGTCCACGGACTGTCCAAGATCGCCACGGCGGCGCTGGGACGCACGCTGACGGCGACGGCGATGATGGGCTCCATGCTCAAGGGCGCGGACGAATCCGTCACCGCCACCATCAAGGGCGGCGGTCCCATCGGCACGGTGCTGGCGGTGGCCAATGAAAAGTGCGAGGTCAAGGGCTATGTGGGCAACCCCGGCATCGACCTGCCCCGCACCTCCAAGAAGCTGCCCGTGGGCGCGGCGGTGGGCAAGGAGGGCCGCCTGACTGTCATCAAGGACATGCACCTTAGGGAGCCCTACGTGGGCCAGGTGAACCTGGTGTCCGGGGAGATCGCCGAGGACTTCGCCATGTACTTCACCGCCTCCGAGCAGACCCCGTCGCTGGTGTCACTGGGCGTGCTGGTGTCCGACGAAAAGGTGGAGTCCGCGGGCGGGCTGATCGTCCAGCTGATGCCCGGGGCCAGCGAGGCCGCCATACGCTCCATCGAGATGAGCGCGGGCATGTTTACCGACATTTCGGGCACCATGAAGGAATACCATCTGGAAGGCGCGGTGAACCAGCTGCTGCTGCACCTGGAGCCTGAGGTGCTGGAGCGCCGGGACACCCGCTATGCCTGCGATTGCAGCCGCCGCCGGGTGGAGCGGGCGCTGATCACCCTGGGCCGGGACGAGCTGGAGGACATGATCGCCACCCAGCACGGCGCCCAGGTGGACTGCCATTTCTGCAACAAGCGCTATGAATTCAGCGAGGGCGAGCTTCGGGCGCTGCTCGAGGCTGCGACCTCACGGGAGGATAAATGAGCAAGATTCCAAAGGTAGTATCCTTTGACCGATCCCCGGCGTACCTGCACCATCGCGCCATGCTGAACCGCCGGGAAAACCACAATGTGGACGCGCTGGAGCTGATGCGCCGCGCCGTGGAGGCCCAGCCGGAAAACCGGGAGTACGCCCTGGACCTGGCGGAGCTCTACTGCGAGCTGGGCTGCCATCGCCAGTCCTCCCGGTTGCTGCTGGACATGCTGTCCCGCGGCGACGCGCCCAGCGAGTGCTTCTACGGCCTGGCGCTGAACCAGCTGGGCATGAACGACATCGACGGGGCGCGGCAGTCCCTGAACATCTACCGCAGGCGGGAGCCCCAGGGCGCGCACTCCGAGGACGTGACCCGCCTCAGGGAGGAGCTGGACTTCTATACCTCCGCCAACCGTCCCGCCAACCGCCGCCTGAACCGCGCCATGTGCGTGGCTAACCGTGCCTGCGAGGCCCTGAAGGAGGGGGACGCGGCGAAGGCGTGCCGGCTGTTTGAAAAGACGCTGTCCATGGCCAGCGAGCAGTACGAGATGCGGGCGCTCTACGCCATGTCCCTGGCCATGACCGGGAATCCGGAGGCCGCCCGCCAGGAAGCCGAGCGGGCCGTGGACGCCTATCCGCCGTCGGTGCGGGCCCTGTGCGTCAGCGCCCAGGTGCTGCATCTGCTGGGCGAGGTGGAGGCGTCGGAGGCGCTGCTTGAGCGGGCCGAGTCCGAGCGTCCCGGCGGCAACGAGCTTCGACTGATGCTGTACACGGCGGGGGAGCTGGGCATGCACGCCCGGGCCGCCGAGTTCGCCCGCCTGGCCATGCAGGAGACCCCCTATGACCGGGACCTGCTGCACCTGCGGGCCGTGGCGCTGATGAAATCCGGGGTGGACCCCGCCGAGGCTGCCCGGTGCTGGGCGCGCATACTGCGCCTGGACCCGGAGGACAGCGTGGCCCAGTACCACCTCAAGGCCGCCGAGGCCGGCGCGCTGGACCCGGAGGATCTGGAATATGTCTACGAGGTGCCCCAGCCCGAGTACACCCGCCGCTTGGAGGCGGTGAGCGCGGCGCTGACCGGGGGCTTCGACGCCCTCCAGGACCGCTGGCGGGACGACGCGGAATTCCGCGCCCTGCTGAAATGGGCCGTGTGCGCCGAGGATACGCGCCTCTCTCACGCCGCCATGACCGCGCTGGCCACCCTCCGGGACGAGGACGCCCGCAGCGTGCTGCGGGAGACCATGTTCAGCCCGGACGTGGCCAAGGGGCTGAAGCTCCACGCCGCGGTGATGATGAAGCTCCAGGACCGCGCCCTCTCCGAGATCATTCCCAAGCCCCTGGACAGCCTGGGCGAGGCCCTGGTGGACGCCGAGGGCATACTGGAGGGCATGTCGGTGGGGGACCGGCAGCTGGTGCGCTACGCCGACGAGGTGCTGGAGGACCGCTATGGCGTGTCCGCGCGGCCGGTGCTGGCGCTGATGTGGCAGAGCTACCGCGGCATGCGCGGCACCCGGGGCGACCCCCTCAAGCGGGTGGACGCCGCCGCCGGGGCTCTGGCCTGCACCTACCTGATGGCCACGGGGGAGAAGCCCAATTTCGCAAGGCTCTCCCGTGCTTTCGGCTGTCCCGTGCGACAGCTGGTGTTCTACGCCTCCAGAATGGCGGACCGATTCGCGATGAAAGAGACAGAGGAAAAGACATGAAGCTATACGATTTTGACGCGAAGTTCTACGATTACGTCCGGGTGCAGATGGCCCTTCAGCCGGCGCTCAAGGAGGACGAGATCGAGGAAAAGTACAACCAGATGATGGAGAGCTGGCTCAACGCCCCGGCCCAGTGGCTGGACGGCGTGAAGCCCATCGACTACTTCAAGCGCTACGACAATCCAAAGGACCTGCTCAAGCTGCTGGAGGAGTACATGAAGCGGGACATGGGCCTGCCGGAGCCGCTGTACAGCCGCATCGTGGAGGTGGGCAAGCCCTGCGAGGCGGGACTGGCGCGGATCGTGGGCGATCCGCATCGCAAGGAATCGCTGCGGGCCACGGCCATCGCGCTGCTTCGGGACATGGAGTCCCAGGCGGCGATGGATCACTACATCGACCTGATCTGCAACAGTGAGGACGAGGAGGACGAGCTGGCCGAGCTGGCCTGCGACGCCCTCAACGACATGGAGCTGGACCTGACGGACCGGCTGATGGAGCGCTATGACGCCGCCGCGATCGAGGCCAAGCGCATGATCCTCGAGCTCTGCGTCCATGGCGGGGGCGGTCAGCGGGTCTACGACCTGCTGTTGGACGGCCTGCGCCGGGATCACGATTACCGGGGCCTGTACGCCATACTGCTGGCCGAAGTGGGCGACGAGCGAGCGATCGAGCCGCTGCGGGACGCCCTGCAGCTCAGTGACCTTAATTATCTGGATTACATCTCCATCCGCGAGGCCATCGAGACCCTGGGCGGCGATCCCGGCGAGCTTCGGGATTTCAACGGCGACCCGGACTTCGAGGCGCTGCGGAACCTGTAATCATACCTGCCGCGCCGAAAGGGAGGTACGACGATGTTTTGTTCAAGATGTGGAAAGAGAGTTTTGGACTCGATGCTGTTCTGCCCCTTCTGCGGCGCGGAGATCATCATCCCGGACCAGGACAGCGCGCCCGCCGCGCCCGTGCCGGCGAGCGTCGAGCCCGAGCCTGTCCCGAAGGAGCCTGTGGTCGAAGCGCCCGTTCCGGAGCCCGAACCGGAGCCCGAGCCCGAGCGTCCCGCGTCGCTGATCGACGACGACATGACCTGGGCCGACCCGCCCGAGGAGGAGCCGGAGCCCGCGCCGGAGCCGGAGCCTGAACCCGCGCCAGAGCCGAAGCCCGAGCCCGTCCGGGAGGACCCCTGGGAGTCCGCCGGGCCGCAGCTGCGCCGCCGTCCCAGCACCGTACCCGTGCCCGACGTGCCGCCGACGCTGGACATGTTCATGGACGACGAGGAGGAAGAGGAGGACGACTTCGACGCCTTCGAGGAGGAGACCGCCGAGGCCGAGAGCCGCGCCCGCCAGCGCCGCCAGGATAACTACCGCCGCTACCGCGACGACGATGACGACGATGACGACGACGATGACGACGATGACGACGACGATGACGACGATGAAGGCTTCTTTACCCGCCACCTGCGCGGCATCGTGGGACTGGTGCTGCTGCTGGCGCTGCTGGGCGGACTGGCCTTCTACGCCATGACCGACGTAGGCCAGAGCCAGCTGGCGAAGGTGAACGTCACCCTGCCCTTCATCAAGGCGGAGGCCTACAGCCGTCTGGGCTACGAGGCCTACCAGGAGGGCCGGTTCGCCGAGTCCGCCGCCTACTACGAGCGCGCCCTGTCACGGGAGCCTGAGAGCTACAACTACGCCTCCTCCGCCGCCATGGCCTACATCTCCGACAACAACACCGACAAGGCCGCAGAGCTGCTGCGCCGGTGCGCCGAGCTGGAGCCCAAGCGCGTGGAGCCCTACATCTACCTGCTCAACCTCTATCCCGATCCCAACACCCGCCCCTGGGAGATCACCCGCCTGGTGGAGCAGGGGTATCAGGAGACGGGGGACGGGAGGCTGAAGATCGATTGATGACCGAGACCCGACGCTTTGTCCTCGCGCCCATGGACGGCATGACGCGGGCCTCCTTCCGGCTGGTGTGCTTTGAGTACGGCGCAGAGGGGGCCACCACGGAGATGATCCAGTCCCTGGCCCTGGGGCGGGCGAAGCGGCGGCTGAGCGACACCTTCGCGGAGACCATGGTCCGCCTGCCGGGGGAGGGCAACCTGGCAGCGCAGCTCATCGGCAGCGTGCCCGCCATGATGGGCGCGTCGGCGCGGAAGCTGACGGACATGGGCCGGTTCGACGCCATCGACATCAACATGGGCTGTCCCGCCCGGAAGGTAGTGGGCAGCGGCAACGGCTCGGCGCTGCTGAAGGACCCGGACCGGGCGCTTGCAGTGATGCGCGCGGTGCGGGAGAACACGGACCTGCCCGTGCGGCTCAAGCTGCGCCTGGGCTGGGACCCGGAACACATCACCGCCCCGGAGCTGGCCCGCGCCGCCGGGGAGCTGGGCTTTGAGAGCGTGACCGTCCACGGGCGCACCCGGACGCAGATGTATTCCGGGGATGTGGACATCGACGGCATTCGCCGGGTGGTCGCCGCCACATCCATCCCCGTCTACGCCAACGGTGGCGTGACCCGCGCCCGGGACGCGCTGAGCTTTCTTGCGGCCACCGGCGCGGCGGGAGTGTCCATCGGGCGCGCGGCGCTCAAGCGGCCCTGGATCTTCGACGACATCCGCCGCCTCGAGGCGGGAGAGCCGGTCACCGAACGGGATGCCGGGGAGCGCGTGCGGGTGCTTGAGCGCCTCGCCGCCCTGGCCTGCGGCCTCCGCCCCGAGCCCGTGGCCATCGCCGAGATGCGCAAGTTCTCCGCCTGGCTATTAAACGGCCTGACCGGCAGCGCCGACATCCTCAAAGCCCTCAACACCGTGGTCACCCTCGACAATTACCGCGCCCTGATGGACACCTACCTCAACACCCTGATCCGCGAAAACGACACACAAATCCATCCGGAGCTGGCAGGGGAGGAAAGCCTGGACACGGTGTGACAGATATATTTGAGAAAATTAGGAATTAGGAATGAGGAATTAGGAATTATAAATGGCTTGGCTGCGCAGGGGCGGCGATGCGCTGCCTGCCAGGCAGTACATATCGTGTCGGTATTGAACGGGTAGAAACCCCTATGGAGTGCGCGGCAGCCGTCATTCATTCCTAATTCCCATTTCCTAATTTCTAATTCAGCAACCTCAATCTGCCTGTATTGACACCAAAAAAGCGCCACCTCACATACGAGATGGCGCTTTTATACACTATTATTTCCCCAGAAAGCTCTTCAGCTTGCCCAGCAGGCCCACGGCGTCGGACACGTTTACGTCGCCGAGCTGGGACTTAACGCCTTCGATGACCTGATTGATCTGGTCGTCGGGCAGGTCGATCCCGAAGGTCTTTTCCAGCAGCTGGACCGGGTTGCTCATAAAGCTCTTGACCAGGTCCGGGTTCTTCATCAGCTTTGCGACCACGTCGCTAATGATCTTCTGAATATCCATGGCGTATCGCTCCTTTCTCCTGCTATTATAATACTTTGAGAGGGAAAACGCAAGAATGTATTATACCATTTCCACGGCTCACGCATGAATGCGTGAGCCTGTCGCGCAAAATCTGCGGATTTTGCGCGAGGGAAGAAGGGACGCGGAAATTCGCGCCTGACGACACGAAT
>CADCAS010000050.1:0-23032 GCA_902799465.1 uncultured Eubacteriales bacterium | reverse complement strand
GCGATTTCTTTGTGGGAATCCACATGCTTAGGCGTTGCCGGTACATGTGATTGAAACAGGTACGATTCCAATCCGTCTTGTCATTCATGCGTGGACCGTGATACCATTTCGCTCTGATCTCAAATTCCTGTTCAACACATTAAAGTGATGTTAAAGTAAAGTACAAAAACGGTGCAATGAATTGAAATGGGGCCGAAAATGGGTTATAATGGGTGGCATCACATCCATGTATACATGGGAAGGGAGTGGAATGCGTGAATTATGCTGAATTGATCGTGTTCATACTGTACCTGGCGGCGATGGTGGGCATCGGCCTGTACTTTTTCTTTAAGTCGAGGGGCGGCAACGAGAAGGACTACTTCCTGGGCGGCCGTCAGATGGGCGCGTGGGTCTCGGCGCTGTCGGCGGGCGCTTCGGACATGTCAGCCTGGGTGCTGATGGGTCTGCCGGCGTCGATCTACGCGGCGGGCCTGGGCAAGGCCTGGATCGCCATCGGCCTGATGATCGGCTACGCGCTGAGCTGGATCTTCGAGGCCCCGCGGCTTCGTCGCTTTTCCATCGAGGCGGGGGACTCCATCACCATCCCCCAGTACCTGACCAACCGATTCCTCTCCAAGAGCAGGGCGCTGCAGATCATCTGCGCGGTGATCTTCATACTGGCCTACACCATCTACGCGGCCTCCTCCATCAAGGCCTGCGGCACGCTGTTCAACACGGTGCTGGGCATGAACGCCACCGTGGCCATGTATCTGGCCGCGGCCATCATCATCGCCTACACCTTCCTGGGCGGCTTCTCTGCGGTGTGCTGGACGGACTTCTTCCAGGGCATGCTGATGCTGGCGGCGCTGCTGATCGCGCCCATCTTCGCGCTGGGACTGATCCGCTCCGGCCAGGTGGAGGCCTCCACCGCCTTCCCCGAGCACTTCTGGAGCCTCACCGCCGACTGGCGCGACATCGTTTCCGGTCTGGGCTGGGGTCTGGGCTACTTCGGCATGCCCCACATCATCATCCGCTTCATCTCCATCAAGTCGGATAAGGAGCTCAGGAAGTCCAGCGTCATCGGCATCTCCTGGACGCTGGTCATACTGGTCATGTCCGTGGTGTCGGCCTGCGTGGGGCGCATGTTCTTAGGCGAAATCGAGGACAGCTCCACCGTGTTCATCCAGCTGACCCGCCGCATCTTCCCGCCGCTGGTTTCGGGCGTGCTGCTGTCGGCCATACTGGCGGCGTCCATGTCCACCGCAGACTCCCAGCTGCTGGCGGCGTCCTCGGCCTTCGCGTCGGACGTGTACAAGCCCGTGTTCCGCAAAGATGCCTCCGATAAGGAGATGCTGTGGGCGGGCCGCGCGGTGGTGCTGTTCATCGCCGTGATCGCGCTGATCATCGCCGCCAATCCCAACAGCGGCACCATCATGGGCCTGGTGGAGAACGCCTGGGGCGTGTTCGGCGCGGCCTTCGGTCCCGCCATACTGCTGAGCCTCTTCTGGCGCAAGCTGTCCTTCGCCGGGGCCACCGCGGGCATAGTGGCCGGCGCGGCGGTGGACATCCTGTGGCTTGCCTTTTTAAGCGGCACTGGCATCTACGAGATCATCCCCGGCTTCGCGGCGGGCCTGATCGTGGCCGTGCTGGTCTCCAAGCTCTCCGGCGAGCCCTCCGCGCAGGTGGAGGCGCTGTTCGACCGGGCGTCCAGGGCGGACTGAGACGAGAAGAAGCATCATGAATCAGGGATTAGAGACAGCAACTGCCGTCAACACACGCACAGGCTGTTTCCAATCCCTGATTTCCAATTTATCCCCGGTAGATCTCATCGGGCAGACTTATTTGAAAAGAAGGAGTAGGGACATGACTATCGAGGGTAAGACCATCAACCTCTTTCCGGCGTCCGAACCCGGCGCGCCGCTGGTGGTGCTCAACGCCGACGCGGGGGAAGGGGATGCGGTACTTGAGGCGCTGCGGGAATACACGGAGAAGCCGCTGTCGCTGGCGGTCATCGGCGGTCTCAAGTGGGAGGATGACCTGACGCCCTGGCCCAATCCGCCCATCTTCCGGGGAAGCGAGCCCTGCGCGGGCAGGGCGGACGATTATCTGGAGCTGCTGACGGGACGGATGCTGCCCGCGATACAGGCGCAGCTTCAGGGTATGCCCGCCACTATCGTCCTGGCCGGGTATTCCCTGGCGGGGCTTTTCGCGCTGTATGCCGCCTATCGGACCGACGCCTTTCAGAGGATCGTCTGCGCCTCCGGATCGCTGTGGTATCCCGGCTTCGCGGACTACGCTGTAGCCCATTCCTTTGTGCGCCGCCCCGACAGGCTGTACCTGTCCCTGGGCGACAGGGAGCACAGGACGAAAAACCCCATCATGCGCGGCATCGAGGACCAGACCCGCCGCCTCGCGGACCACTATCGGGCGCAGGGCATGACGTCCATCCTGGAGATGAACCCCGGCGGGCACTTCAACGACCCGGGACGCCGACTGGCCAAGGGCATCGCCTGGGCGCTGGAAGGAGAGCTTGAGTGAGTGGAGAGCTTGATGGTGAATTGAGAATGGATAATGGAGAATGGAAAATGGTGGTGCAAATCCTGCGGATTTGTTTGATTAAATGCCGGTAAGCGTCGCTGGTACGCTTATAGACGGTCTTTTTGGTCAAAGAAATCCGCAAGGATTTCCACATGAATTGTACATTCTCCATTTTTAACTGTTTGTGCTTACCCCTTATTCCACGACAGCACGCCGAAGACGACGGCTGCGCCGATGAGCATGTGGGCGGCGAGGGCGCGGTCGCGGCGGCGGAGGCGGTCTATGAGCAGGGCAAGCATGGAAGCGGCGGTGGCGGCGGCGCAGAGGTATTCAAGTCCCGCGCAGAGCCAGAAGCCCCACAGCCCCCAACGGGCGGACAGCGCCACCCAGGGCATGGGATGGGCGATGACGGCGTCGCCGCCGCGCATCAGGGCCAGCTCGGCCAGGGAGAGCGGCGCGAGGATCAGCAGGGCGGAGCGCAGGCCCACCGCAGCTGGGCGGGTCCCGGCGATCTGCGCGGGACGCGCGGCGTCCGCCGCGGCGCAGGCGGTGAGCGCGGCATGGGTAAGCGCCAGCCCGAAGGCGGCGGGTAGGCTGCCCGCCAGGTAGAAGTCGGTGTCGCCGCTGACGTAGAGGCGCGGCGGACGGGGGTCCAGCGCCATGGCGGCGTAGAACGCGCACAATCCGCCCAGCAAAAACAGGCCCAATCCCCACCGGGGTCGAATGCGGTGAAGCGCCAGCCCCGCCAGCAGGCCGAAGCCCACCCCGAAGCCATAGCCGTGGCGCAGCGGCAGGGTGAGCGCGCCCAGCTGTCCCATCCGCGTCAGCAGGAATGCCGAGCCCAGCGCCGCCAGCAGCAGCCGGAGCACCTCGCAGAGCCGGGCCAGCCCGTCCACCCCTGCCGCGTCACCCCGCTTCAACGCCATGCTCACCAACAGCCCGTAGAGCGTCGCGGCGAACATGATCCCCGCCCAGGCTGCGGACTTCAGCTGTCCAAAGAACAGCGCCAGCTCCCGCCCGGAGGCCAGTCCCACCCCCGCCATCGCCGGCACCAATCCCAGCGCCACCCGCCATTCCCCTCGTCCGCGCATAAAAAAACACCCCCGTACCCGATTGTATGCGGGAAACGGGGGAAAATGAGGCATTCGGCAATGGGCATCAGGCATTAGACGGGGTGGCGGCAAGGAATACGCTTTCTGTTGCGTCCTTCGCGTGCCAGCGCCCGCAACTCCCTCAGTCAGCCTGCGGCTGACAGCTCCCTCAGGGAGGGAGCCTTTTGGATTACACATATGCCCTACAGGCTCCCTCTTTGAGGGAGCTGGCACGCGAAGCGTGACTGAGGGAGTCCGTCCCAGAGCCACGTTACAGCAAACCTCAGATCAAGCGCACAAAGATGACGCAGTAACCCTGACTATTGCCTGATGGCTAAACCTCATCCCTCCGCCGCAATGCCGTCCTCGGTCAGCGGGGTGAGGGTCTCGTAGTGCCAGCTTTGGGACGGGTCCTCGGGCTGAGCGCGGCCGACGCCGGGAGCGTCCTCGAGGTCGGGCGGGCGGGTGACGGTCTCAGGGGTGGGCGCGAACATGGGGTCGTCGCCGGGCACGTCGGCATGCCGGTTGAACAGGCCTGTCACCGCGCGGCCCAGCGCGAACATCAGAAGCAGCACGATCACAAGCGCCGCCGCCGCGACGATCAGCCCATACCAGCCGCGCCGCGGAGACCTCCGCGGCGCGCTGCGTCTTTTATATGATTGATTCGCCATGGATCAGACCACGTACTTGCGGATGAACTCGGGCACTTCTTCCTCGGTGACGGAGATGGAGAGCACGAAGCTGCAATGGTGGGCTTCGCCGAGGCGTTCCAGCTTTTCAAAGAAGTTTTCCATTTCCAGGTCCTGAAGCGGCGTCCTGACCAGCTTCTTGAAGGCGTCCACGGCGATGAGGCTCAGGTCGAAGTCGGCGGAGAGCATGCCGCAGATGAAGGCCAGGAATTCGTTGGCGGTGCACTTGTAGGCCACCGGGTACTCGCTGGCGTCCACGAACCGGATCTCGTGGCGCAGGTCGTACATATAGCGCTTGTCGTCGTCAATAAACAGGATATTGCCGTGCTCGCTCTTGAGCGCATCGTTGGTCAAGTCGATCAGCCGCTTGGTCTTACCGCTGCCCTTGTCGCCCAGGATCACTCGAATCATTTCTATCCTCTCCTTTACATTCAGGTAGGGGCTTATCTTTTCACAGAAGACGTCCGACGCCTTCCTGTACCTCTATTATACATGAGTTTTGGAAATAATACAAGCACCCGTTTGAAAAATGCGGGGGATAGGGGAGGATGGGAGCCGCAGTTGACCAATTTGACGGGGCAGCGAATTGAGAATTGAAAATGGAGAATGGAAAATGGCGGTGCAAATCCTGCGGATTTGTCTGATTAAACACTGTAGGAGGTGTTGTTACGATTCTTTACAGTCTGATGAATCATAGAAATCCGGTATCTATTCAGTTCTGCTGTAATAAGTGGAGATTGTCTGAAAGGGGAGCCAAGAGGAAGACAGAGCGTCAGCCTTGGCTCCCCTTCCAGGGGAGCTGTCAGCCGTTAGGCTGACTGAGAGGTCGTCCCCCGCAGCTTACCAAGTCTCTGTTTGTCGCAGAACTGAACAGTTACGAAATCCGCAAGGATTTCCACATGAATTCTCCATTCTCCATTTTCCATTCTCAATTGAGCAAATCAACCACAAAGTCCTCGTAGTCCGAGGTCATCCTTCCCAGGCCCAGGAGAGCCTCGACGGGGTTGGGGCGTCCGGGCGCTGTGGGGGCGGCGAGGCGAGCAAGGGCGGCGTCCATGCGGTTGGCCAGGCGCCGGACGGCGGCGGGGTCGGAACGCTCCAGCAGGCTCAGCGCGGCGCGAAGGGCCCAGACGCGAGCGGAGTCGGCGAACATGCCGCCGTATTCCAGGCAGGCGCGATACGCGGCGAGGTTGGCCGCGCCCTCGTCGGCGATGCCCCTGAGGTGCTGCAATTCGTGGACGCAGGTGAAGGGGATATAGGCGGGGTCAGCGCCGCCGTCCACCAGCGCCTCCCCGGTCCAGGGGGAGAAAAGCCCCGCCGCGCCCAGCCGCTGCATCCACTCGGGGTAGCGCACAGGTTTCACAACGGCTCCCGACAGGCCAGCCGCCGCCCCGGCTTCCGCGAAGGGGGAGGCAAAGCGCAGGGGAGAGGCGTCCAGCTCCTGGATCAACGTGTCGCAGAGCGCTTCGAGGGCTACGGCCTCCGGGACGGGCGTTGGCGCGGGCGGGTCGACCCAGTAGGCGGGATACCAGAGCAGTGCGTAGAGGGCGGCGGCGGTCCAGATCACCCGAAACAGCCTGCGCCGCGCCAGTCCCCATGTCAGCGCCGCCACCGCCGCAAGCTCCAGCGCCGGGAAGGGAAGCGGCGCAGTGATCAGGTGCATCCGCCACAGAAGCCGCCGCGCGAGGACCGCCCAGCCCGCCGCCAGACCCGGTATCCACCGAAACGCCGCCATCATTAGCCCCAGACCGCCCCACATCGCCCCGCGCGCCATGCCACACACCCCGCCAGATAGGATCACATGTATTATCACACATCAGGGCGGGGGAAGCAAATGCAATATCTGGGAGACGGTGTATTGTAAAAAAAGTGGTTGCGGATAAGCGGATTATCCATTATAATAGGAGTGACGATCAACCAAAAAGTTGGGAGGAATGCACTATGTTGGTCAATACCAAGGCAAAAGTGGGCGTGTTTGCCATCGCCCTGGGGGCTTATCTGCCCCAGTTCCCGTCGCTGGTGCCGGAGTTTGAGGGCCAGTACGCGAAGTTCAAGACCCGCATCCCGGATTCCGTCGAGCTGATCGACGGCGGCATCGTCACCACGAAGGAGCTGGCCATGGCGGCGGGCGATAAATTCCGCGCCGCGGACGTGGACCTGGTGATTTTGCAGCTTCTGACCTACGCCACTTCCTACAACATGCTCCCCGCCGTTCGCGACCTGGACGTGCCGGTGGTGCTGGTGAACATCCAGAAGAAGCGCGCCCCCGAATACGCCACCACCGACACCCCCACCTGGCTGGGCGAGCTGTACGCCTGCGGCGCGGTGGGCGAGATGGTCGCGGACCTGGAGCGCGCCGGCAAGCGCCACGCGGTCATCACCGGCGTGGACGAGGGCGGCGATCCCCACCTCCAGGCGGAGATCGAGGACTGGTGCCGCGCCGCGCAGGTGCGCCGCCGCTTCCGTGACACCAACATTGCCCAGATCGGACGCCCCTATCCCGGCATGATGGACCTGTACATCGACGAGACCAACCTGTATCACAGGATGTTCCTGTACACCAAGCAGTTCGACTGGGAGAAGATGTGGGCCATCGCCGACAACATCACCGACGAGGACGCCATCCGCGCCAAGGCCCAGGACATCCTGGATACCTTCGACATCGAGGGCGGCGGCACCGTCGAAAAGGTGTGGGACATGGCGCGCTACGTCGTGGCCTTCGAGCAGTGGGTCAAGGACGAGCAGCTGGGCCTGGTGGCCAGCCACTATGACGGCTTTGCCCAGGGCATCGCGGGCAAGCTGGATTCCATGCTGATCCCCGCCTTCTCCATGCTCATCAAGCAGGGCACCGCCTGCGCCGTCGAGGGCGACATGAAGGTGGCCATGGCCATGTCCATCATGAAGACCATCTGCGGCACCGGCCAGCTCTCCGAGATGTATTCCATCGACTTCAACGAGGACATCTGCATCATCGGCCACTCCGGCTCCGGCGACGCGGACATCTCCCAGGCCCGCAAGCCCACCATGAAGATCGTGCCCGTGTTCCACGGCAAGACCGGCGGCGGCTACCTCACCCAGTTCTATCCGCCCACGAACCAGCCCATCACCTTCCTGGGCATCACCCAGGACCGGGACGGCCACTTCAAGTTCGTGGTGGCCGAGGGCGTCAACGAGGAAGGCCCCATCTTCATGTTCGGCGATACCAACATGCGCATGCGCTTCTCCTGCTCCGCCACGGAGTTCTGCGACAGGTGGTCTGAGGCCGGCCCCACCCACCACATGGCCGCGGGCGTCGGCCGCCACATCGACACCCTCCTCAAGGTCGCCAAGATCTTCAACGTGCCGGTGGACGTGATCACGAGGTAAGGTATAGAATTGGGAATTGGGAATTGGGAATTGGGAATTAGCAAGTACGACCACAGAACGCCGCGGAATTGCCTGCCATAGGCATTTCCGCGGCGTTGTTTTTATACAAAAGTTGTCGTGTATAATCAGGAATTAGGAATCGGGAATCAGGAATGAATAGCGGACGCCCCTGCGCAGCCAAGCCATTCATTCCTAATTCCTAATTCCTCATTCCTAATTCCTCATTCCTAATTCAATAATTCCCAATTCCCAATTCCAAATTCCCAATTTCCACTCAGACCTTCAGTACCATTGCCTTGCCCGCCGTCACGCCGGCGGTCTGGGCGGCGGGAATGGCGTAGCGGCGGGCGATGGTCCAGGCGTCCTCGCCGGGCTCGGGCCAGACGATGACGATGCCGGGACGGCGCTCCAGGGGCGCGCCCTCGGTTACGTCGGTGACCAGGGACACGTCCAGGCGGTCGCGGGTCTCGCAGCGTACCCCCAGCTGCACCTTCATGTCCAGCCGGTCGCCCATCAGGGCGCTGGCCTCGGCGGCGAGGGTCTGGACGGTGAGGGCGCTGGTCTCGTCCAGGGCCACGGGCACGTCGATGGCGAAGGGCAGCTCGGACTGTACGGCAGCGGGCTGCTCGCTCCCGGAGGGCAGGTACAGCACGCTGACCTCCAGCACTCCCTCCACGCGGCCTGCGTCGCCCAGCTGCTGCCACTGGCTCACCACGGGCCGGGCCTGGGCAGCGATCACTGAGCCGACCCGGGGCGCGTCCTCGTCCAGCAGCACCGTGCCGCGCACCGCCTCGGTCAGGCGCGCCCGCTCCACCTGGTCGCACAGGGATACCGTCCGCCGGGCGACCTCCAGAGTGCAGCCGCGGGTGGCGTAGATGTCCTTCAAAAGCTCCGGCGCGTCGGTGGTGTTGGCCAGCACCCGCACCCGCAGCTCGACCTCGCAGCTCAGATTGGGGTCGTTGCCGTCGGGGCCCGCCGCCAGCTGGCTCCTCGCCCCGCGCACGTCCACCTCGGCGGTCACGTCCCCGGCGAGCCACTCCGGCAGCTCCACCAGCTGGTCCAGCGCCATGGGCACCCGCACTACCGCCGCGGGCTTGCCCGCCGCGCCGCTGGAGACCAGCGTCTCCATCAGCACCCGGCCCTTCACCCGCACGCCGCCCAGGTCCGGAGTCACGTCCTCCACCTCGGCCACCACCCAGTCCATCAGCGTGGCGCGGGCGTCCAGTGCCGCGGGGAGGGACACCGTGTCCCGCAGCAGCGCCATCTCGCTGGACTCCGCCGCCAGCTTCACCGATTTGACCGTCTGAAAGCAGGTCTCCAGCCCCTCCTGGCCCTCCGCCGTGGCCACGCCCTCCACAGGCTCGAGCCGCAGCGCCTGCACCCGCAGCGACAGCGTGACCAGAAAGATCATGTGGCCGTTCTCGTACTTGGCGTCCACGTGCTCCACTGTGCCCCACACGCGGGTGAACATCCCCGGTTCCGCGCCGGGCAGATCCACCGCCTGATTCAACGCCGTCTGCGCGGCCAGCGCCCGCAGCGTGGTCTCCATGCCCTGCCGGTACACCGCCTGGCACATCACCGTGCCGTCCAGCACCACCCGGCCCGATTGCAGATCCGCCGTGTCGATGAACAGCGCGGCGTCCGCCAGCAGCGGCTCGATGGCCTCCCGTCCCGCCCCCGGCACCAGCGCCTCAGCCCGGACCAGCGCCTGCTGCACCCGCGTCCCCATCAGCTCCTCCGCTTCAAAGCCCAGCTTCGTCAATTCCAATGCCATAACAAAACCTCCCTGGCCAATGCCGTTTGTCAACAGCATATGACGGGGGAGGCACGGGCATGACGGGGAAGCCGGTTGCCATTCACCCTGTTACTTCAAATTGGGATTTGGCAGGGAGAATTAGGAATTAGGAATGAGGAATTAGGAATGAATAGCTGCTGCCGCGCACACTGTAGGGTGGCCTTTGGCAGCCCGCCCAATGCCGAAACAAAACGTTACATCCTGGCGGGTGGCGCATTGCCGCTCCTTCGCAGCCAAGCTATTTCAATTCCTAATTCCTAATTCCTAATTCCTCATTATCTCCGTCAAATCCCAATTTATCGCCTTGGCTGAATGGTAACGGTAGCGGCAACGTCGAAGCGACGGCGAATTGAGAATGGAAAATGGAGAACGGCGGTGCAAATCCTGCGGATTTGTATGATTAAACGTGACTATTCAGTTGCTCAGGGATGACTCCCTCAGTCAGCCTGCGGCTGACAGCTCCCTCAACTCCCTCAAGCCTGGACGGGAGCCTGGACGGGGCCCCAAAAGCCTCCCTCTTTGAGGGAGGTGGCCCGCGAAGCGGGTCGGAAGGAGTCAACGACTGAACAGTTACGATTAAACACTATAAGCGGCGGCTTTACGCTTATTTACAGTGTGTTCAATCAAAGAAATCCGAAGGATGTCCGCATCCATTCTCCCTTCTCCATTGTCCATTCTCAATTATTCCGTCGCTGACGCGAAGGATGAACAGTGACCGCCGGGCGATGGCTTTATCCCAGCATCTCCCTGACGTACTCCAGCATACCGTCCCTGTCCACGCAGTCCTTGAACCGGGCGGGCTTGTCGCGCAGGGCGGCGAGGCGCGGGGGAACGGGCACCTGGGTGAGGGCGTGCAGCCGGTCCATGGCCTCGAAGCCGTCCGCGGGGACCTGGTCGGAGATGGCGGACAGCACGTCGCGGCAGAACTTGTAGGGGGAGGCGGTGGAGAGGACGATGTTGGCGTAGCCGTTGTCCTGGGTCGCCTTGAACTGCTCCAGCGCGGCCCAGCCCACGGCGGTGTGGGTGTCCATCAGATAGCCGTGCTCCCGCCAGACCCTGCCGATGGCCTCGAGGGCGGCCCTGTCGTCGGCGCAGGCGGCGGCGAAGTGGTCGCGCATGGTGCTCATGAGCGTTTCCGGCGCGGTGTAGACGCCCTTCTCATTCAGGTCCGCCATCAGCCGGGACACCAGCTCAAAGTCCCCGCCCGAGGCCATGAACAGGTAGCGCTCCAGGTTGGAGGACACCAGTATGTCCATGGAGGGGGAGGCGGTCTTGTAGAAGTCGCGGCGCTTGTCGTAGACGCCGGTGTTGATGAAATCGGTGAGCACGTTGTTGGCGTTGGAGGCGCACACCAGCTTCGCCACGGGCAGGCCCATCCGCCGGGCGAATTCCCCGGCCAGTATGTCGCCGAAGTTGCCGGTGGGCACCACGAAGTTCACCGGGTCGCCCAGGCTGATCTCCCCGCCCAGCACCAGGTCGCAGTAGGCCTTGAAGTAGTAGGCCACCTGCGGCGCGAGTCGTCCGATGTTGATGGAGTTGGCGCTGGACAGCCGCGCGCCGCTGAGCGCCGCCCAGCCGTTGCGGCTGTCGTCGGCGAAGATGCGCTTGACGCCGGTCTGGGCGTCGTCGAAGTTGCCGCGCACCGCGCACACCCGCACGTTGCCGCCCTCCTGGGTCACCATCTGGGCCTTCTGCACGTCGCTGACGCCGCCGTCGGGATAGAACACCGCGATGCGCGTGCCCGCCACGTCGTGGAAGCCCTCCAGCGCGGCCTTGCCGGTGTCGCCGCTGGTGGCGGTGAGTATGACGATCTCGTCCTTCACCCCCAGCTTCTCACGGGAGGCCACGATCAGCCGCGGCAGCACCGACAGCGCCACGTCCTTGAAGGCCGAGGTGGGTCCCCGGAACAGCTCCAGCACGAAGTCGCCGCCCACCTTCTCCACGGGGGTAAGGTCCTCCGTCTCAAACTTGCCCGCGTAGGCCGCCTCGATGAGGGCGCGCATCTCCTCCGGGGTGAAGTCGTCGAGGATCTTCCCGATCACCTCGGCGCTGATCTCCACTGCCGATTTCCCCAGCAGCGACGAGAGGTCGATGCGCATGGACTCAAAGTCCAGCGGCGTGTAAAGCCCCCCGTCCGGCGCGATGCCCTTCAATACCGCCTCCGCGGAATTCGCCTGTATATCCTTCGATCTCGTGGAATAGAATACCATATCGCATGACTCCTGTACCGTTTTTTTCTATTATATACGATTCAGACGGGGAGAGTCAAGAAGGAGGACTTTAATTTGGGCGGAGAGTTTAATGGTTGGTCAGCTTTTATCTATGCGGTAAATGGAGGACTTGAAGGGCTGAAATCGAATTGATAATTGAAAACGGAGAATGGAAAACGGTGGTGCAAATCCTGCGGATTTGTCCGATTAAACACAGTAAGTGGTGTTGTTACGCTTCTACGGTCTGTTTATCAAAGAAATCCGAAAGGATTTTTATATTCATTCTCCATTTTCCATTTTCCATTCTCCATTCTCAATTAAAAGGATTGTCAGTTTGCGGGCAGACAAAGTGAACAAAGCAATGAAAACGGAGAGTCAGACAGTGAACTCCGCTCCCTGCATCGCGCTCCCGACCGACGCTTCCGGGTCCTCGATGGCGCGATTGAGGAGGGCACGCTCGTCGACGAAGGCAGCGAGGCGGTCGCCCCTGTAGACGGCGTAGAGCGTGGCGGCGTCGGGGGCGGCGTGGCGAAGGGCGTCCAGAGCGGGGCAGTCGGCGGCGACGGCGCAGAGGGTGAGGCCGATGGGCGCGCGGCGGTCCCGCAGGGCGTTCAGCGGCGAGGCGGCGCGGAGGTCCGAGAGGGCGCGGCGCTCCTCGGGACCGCTGGCCAGCAGGAACACGGCGCAGGCGGCGAGGGACAGGTTGAAGCGCCCGGTCTCGTGGAGTCCCCGGAGGGCGAACAGGAGCAGCACCGCCGCCGTCGCCCATCCCATGCGGATGCCCAACGCCGCCGCCCGCGCGCGCCCCAGCTGTCGCGCGGTGAGGGCGTAGAGCATGCGCCCGCCGTCCAGGGGCAGGGCGGGCAGCAGGTTGAACAGCATCAGCGCCAGGTTGACCCGCTGAAAGAGCCCCGCCCGGAGGGGGTCGACGACGCCCCACTGGCACAGCGCCGCGGACACGAGCGTCAGCCCCATATTGGCCGCGGGTCCTGCCGCCGCGACGGTGAACAGCTGGATAGGGGAGAGGGCGTAGAGGTTGCCCAGCACCGCCTGCCCGCCGAAGGGCATCAGCCGCAGAGATTCCACCCGGACGCCCATGCCCCGCGCCGCCGCCAGATGGGCGGCCTCGTGAAGCGCCAGCGACAGCGCCGTGGCCCCCGCTGCCGCGCCGGGATGCAGCCTGAGCGCCAGCAGCGGAAGCAGCAGCATCAGCGGGTGGACGCGGACCCGCGTTCCCGCCGCCCGAAGCTCCATCACAGCCCCAGCGCGGCGGCAGGGTCCGCGGACTCGCCGTTCTTCCGGTATTCAAAGTACACCGATTCCCCGGCTCTGCCCAGCGTCTGCCCCCGGCTCACCGCGTCGCCCGGGCGGACCAGCGCCTCGCTCAGGCGGGCGTAGAGCGTCTCCACCCCCTCGCCGTGGTCCACCAGCACTCCGTAGAGGCCCTCGGACATGGGGCTGACCGCCGTCACCGTCCCGGCGTCCGCCGCGCCCACCTCCGCGTCCGCGCCGCAGTTGAACATCAGCCAGGGCTGGAGCTCCGTCCAGGCGTGCGACAGGGGCCCGTCCACCGGCCGTGCCAGGGCGCTTTTGCCCGACAGGTTCATGAACACCAGCGCCGACTCCGGCATCAGGTTCCGCACGAATTGCAGCGCGCCGATGGACTCGTCCAGGTCGATGCGCATGGTCAGCGCCTGCTCCACGCTGTCCGACGCCTTCTTCGCCCAGGGCTGGTTCACGTTCCCCAGCGCCAGTATTCCCAGCAGCAGCGCGCAGGCGTAGGCGCTGTTGCGCAATAGCCGGTCCGACTGCGTGAGCCTGGCTCTGGCCCGCTTCGGTTTGCCGGAACGCCGCCGCGCCCGCGCCTCGATTCGGATCGGCGGCCTCTGCGCCGCCTGCTTGTGCTCGCCCGCCGCCGCGGGCCTGACCTGCGCGTGGATGCGCAGCGTTCCGTTTTCAGACATCCTGATCCCTCCTGTTCATGGACTAAGGTATGCGGATGGGGGAGGGAGTAGGACGGGGAGGGGTTACCATTCAGCCAATGCGATAAGCAGGGATGTGGCGGGCAGAATTAGGAATTAGGAATTGGGAATTAGGAATGAATAGCTGCTGCCGCGCGTTGTCGGGGCGGCCATAATGGTCGCCCGCCATATACCGAAACAATACTTACTGCTTGGCAGGCGGCGCATCGCCACCCCTCGCAGCCGAGCCATTTATAATTCCTAATTCCTAATTCCTCATTCTTCATTCGTCAAATCCCAATTAGAAGGCTGAATGGTAACCGGAAGGAAATTTGTCGGGTCAAAACCCGACAAATTCCCTTGCCTCCCTGAAAGGCATGTGTTATAATGGGTTTGATTCATTATCCCATATCAGTGAGGAGGTTCGGTATGGAACAGAAGAGAAGACTGGTGACGCGCAGCGATTTTGACGGCCTGGCCTGCGCGATGATGCTGCGGGAGCTGAACCTGATCGACGAGATCAAGTTCGTCCATCCCAAGGACGTACAGGACGGCAAGGTGGAGCTCTTCTCAAGCGACATCACCACCAATCTGCCCTACGATCCCCGCGTGGGACTGGCCTTTGACCATCACGAGTCCGAGATGGACCGGCTGAAGGCGCAGGAGACCGGCGGCAAGCTCATCATCGACCCCAAGGCACGGTCCGCGGCCCGCGTGGTGTACGATTACTACGGCGGCAAGGCCGCGTTCCCCCGGGTCAGCGACGAGCTGATGGCGGCGGTGGACAAGGGCGACAGCGCCGATTTCACCATGGATGAGATCCTGCATCCCACCGGCTGGGTGCTGCTGCACTATCTGATGGACCCCCGCACCGGCCTGGGCCGCTTCCGCCAGTTCCGCATCTCCAACTACGACCTGATGATGCAGCTGATCTCCTTCTGCATGGACCACTCCGTGGAGGAGATCCTGGAGCTGCCCGACGTGAAGGAGCGCGTGGACCTGTACTTCGAGCAGGCCGAGATGTTCGAGGCCCAGCTCAAGCGCATTGCCAAGGTGTACGACAAGGTGGTCGTGCTGGATCTGCGTGATGAGGAGGTCATCCACGCCGGGAACCGCTTCATGATCTACGCCCTGTACCCCGAGACCCAGATCTCCGTGCACGTGGCGTGGGGCTTCCGCAAGCAGAACACCGCCGTGATGATCGGCAAATCCATCGTCAACAAGGCCTCCGACGTGGATATCGGCGAGCTGTGCCTCCGCTACGGCGGCGGCGGTCACCGCAACGCCGGCACCTGCCAGCTGGAGAACGATCAGGTGGACGCCCAGCTGCCCGACATCATCGCCGCGCTGAACGCCTGACGGTCAACACTCGAGAATTGGGAATCGGAGACGCACGCCTCTGATTCCTGATTCTTTTATGCCTGAATGGATGCGGATTCGGGAGTGCTGGGGTGAATTTGAAATTGGGAATTGGGAATTGGGAATTGAAACAGCCTGGCCGGCCTTTCGTTGTAAGCGGCAGACAGTAGTGATTCCTGATTTGACAAATCCTAATTCAATGGTTAGACCGCATGCCAACCTTGACAATATAATACAGGGTCGATACAATGGAGTGAGGCAGGCGATCAGGATTGAGGTGTATCGCGGAATGTGAGCGTGGAAGGCGCGGAACATTGAAGCTGCGTGCCTCGCTCCACAACCCGCCTTCCCATCAAGATATACGTGGACCGTTGGGACAACAGATGATTGACTGAGATCCGAAGGGGTTCTTGCGATGAAGAGATTGACTGTGGTATTCATTTGCCTGTGCCTGCTGCTGGCGACGGCGGTGGGGGAGGGAACGGAGGAATCCATCCGCCTCCAGGTGGACGGGCGCGACCTGACGCTGGGGTTTGATCCCACTGAGGGCTATTCCTCCGTGCAGGATGGCAGCGTTCAGGCGTCCTTCTACGCCTATGTGGACAACGACCAGAACCTGTACGAGCTGTACATGATCTTCCCGGAGGGCGTACAGACCGGCGACAGGTTGTCCTGGGACGACAGTCTCGGCGGCGTGAGCTGCACGGTGGGCATGTTCATAACCGTCGACAGGCAGGAGCGCTTCTATTACGCCGGAAAGCTCGAGAGCGGCAGCTCCGGCGGGTCCAGCTACGCCATCACCTTCGACGCGGTCACCGATACAAGCGACGGCGTGCGCTACACAGGACGGCTGACCGCCACGCTGCTGGGCATGGACACAGCCAGCGGCTCCACGGTCGGGAGCATTAAGATCGACGACGCTGCCTTCAGCTTCACCATGCCCAACGCCAACCGGCGCGACGGCGGCAGCTTCGGCCCCACGCCCACGCCCAACGCTGATACCGCGCCCGCCGCCACCCCGGCCCCCACCCCTCAAGCCACGCCGATGCAGACGTGGAGGGTGTGAGACGGTGCGGGGCGGAAAGCTGAGCGCTGGGAGTGGAGAGTTAATTAGGAATTAGGAATTAGGAATGAATAGCAGCTGCCGCGCACACTGTTGGGACGGCCGCACGTTAAGGAAATACCGAAACAAAACGTACTGCCTGGCGGGCGGCGCATCGCCGCCCCTGCGCAGCCAAGCTATTTCAATTCCTAATTCCTAATTCATCATTATCTCCGTCAAATCCCTGTTTATCGCATTGGCTGAATGGCAACAATTTCGACGCTCGAATCCCACATCAAATCCCGCTGCCCTATTGACAAATTTCTCAAAACCGTGTAATATAGTATTGAAAACTATATTATGCGGTTATTGAAATATGAGTGACCGCCGGTCATCAATGGGAACGGAGGGTGAGCGAATATGAAGCGAACGCCATTGGCGGAGCGGGTCCTGCCGGACTACACCCGGGGCGAGGAGCTCTGCAACATGATCACTCACATCGCGGGCGGCGCGCTGGGGATCGTGGCGTGCGTGCTGTGCCCGATCATCGGGGCGAGGCACCACAGCGCCTACGCGGTGGTCAGCGGCGCGATCTACGGCTTTTCAATGCTGGTGCTCTACGCCATCTCCAGCGTGTATCACGGCCTGTCGCCGAACCTGATGGGCAAGAAGGTGATGCAGGTCATCGACCACTGCACCATCTATTTCCTGATCGCGGGAAGCTACATGCCGGTGACGCTCTGCACCATACGCCCCTACAGTCCCGCCTGGGGCTGGACGCTGTTCGGCGTGGTGTGGGCGCTGGCGGCGGTGGGCATCGCGCTGACCGCGGTGGATCTGAAGAAGTACCAGCGGTTTTCGATGATCTGCTACATCCTGATGGGCTGGTGCATCGTCGTCCGCATCGACCTGCTCTACAAGCTGCTCGGCCCCAGCGGCTTCTGGCAGATGGTGCTGGGCGGCGTGGCTTACACCCTTGGGGCGGTTCTCTACGGGATTGGGAAGAAGAAGCGCTACATGCACTCGGCCTTCCACGTGTTCACCGTCATCGGCAGCCTGCTCCAGTTTCTCTGCATCATACTCTATGTTCTGTGAGGGATCTCAGCCATGAGCTTTTCCATCGTGACGGACACCTCGGCGAACCTGCCGACGCCCTGGCTTCGGCAGAACCGCATCGGGGTGATCCCCTTTCACTACAGCTTCGGCGGCAGGGACTGCGACTGCCTGGACACCGAAGCCTTCAACGGCGCGGCCTACTACACCGCCATGCGCAACGGCGCGCTGATCTCCACCAGTCAGATCAACCCCCAGGCCTACATCGACTGCTTCCAGCCGCTGCTGGAGGCGGGGGAGGACATACTGTTCATCGGCATGTCCTCGGGCATCAGCGGCTCCTTCCAGTCGGCGCAGATTGCCATGACGCAGCTCAAGGAGACGTTCCCGGAGCGCCGTTTCCGCATGGTGGACACGCTGGGCGCGTCCCTGGGCGAGGGTATACTGGTGATGAAGGCCGTGGAGCTTGAGCGCCAGGGCATGGAGCTGGACGAGATCGCCCGGACGCTGCTGTCCCTGCGCAAGAACATGTGTCAGATCTTCATGGTGGACGATCTGATGTTCTTAAAGCGCACGGGCCGCGTCTCCGGGGCAGCGGCGCTGGTGGGGACCATGCTCCACATCAAGCCCCTGCTGAAGGGCAACGAGAAGGGCCAGATCGTGACCTGTGCCAAGGCCCGGGGCCGGCGCAAGGCCGTCGAGGCCCTGGCGAAGCACTACGACGCCCTGGTGAAGGAAGCGGGGAGCCAGACCGTGGGCATCGCCCACGCAGACTGCGAAAAGGATGCCGACCTGCTGGCCACCCTGCTGATGCGCAACCATCCGCCCAGGCAGATCCTGACGGTCATGTACGAGCCCGTCACCGGCTCCCACGTGGGCCCGGACACCCTGGCGCTGTTCTTCCTGGGAGACAGCGACGTTCGATCCAAGTGATTACAAGCCGCAGACGGAGTGACCCCCGTCAGCGGCTTAAAATATTTATGAATAACCTGTGATTTTACAAAAAATATCATAAAACGCCCCTCTTAACAGGCTTATAAATCTTGACATTCATATTATTAACATGTTATACTTGATTATGGATTGATACAATCCAATGGAGAAAGCCTGGGGGGATCGCAATGCATCTACACGAACAATCCATGGCCGCGACGCGGCCCTCAGACCTAAAAGTGAATAACAGGATGCAGATCCTCGAGCTGTTCAAGTCCGGCGCCGTGTATTCCGTGGCGGATCTGGCGGCGGAGATCGGCATCAGCCGACAGACGGTGATGAAGGCCATACAGTTCTTCCTGGAGAAGGGCATCATCGTCTCCGGCGGCAAGGCCAACTCCGGCAGCATGGGCGGCAAGCGGGCGGAGCTGTTCACATTGTCCTCACAGAAGTATCTGTTCAGCGTGCTCATCTGCCCGAACGCCCTGTACATCTCCCTGTTCAACTATCGCTGCGAGACCTTGGAAGACTACACCCGCGAGGACATCGTCAGCCGGGATGTGGACGCCATCATGGACGACGCCATCGCCGCCTGCGAGATGCTGCTGCGCAAGCACCGGCTGTCCCGGCAGGACGTGCGGGGCGTGTGCCTGGCCACCTCCGGCATCGTGGACCGCAACACCGACCGGCTCCGGTTCAACAGCCTGTTTCCCGAATGGGGCAAGGATGTGTCCATCACCGAGAAGCTGTCGGCCTACTTCGGCAAGGACGTGCAGGTGCTGGCAGAGAACGTCAGCAGGGTCTGTGGCAGCGCCTATGCCCACTCGAGCCGCTCGGAGCACTGCCGGCTGGCGGCGCTGTTCTCCCGCTGGGGCGGGCTGGGGGCATGCCTGATAGAGGCGGGACACATCCTCCATGGCAAGGACACCCTGATCGGCGAGATCGGCCACATGATCGTCAATCCCCAGGACGAGGAGGTCTGCGCCTGCGGCAGCCGAGGCTGCTTTGAGCGCCAGATCAGCGTGGAGCGGCTGCGGATACTGAGCAAGCGCTGGGCGGGGGAGACCCCGGAATCCGGCCTGGCTCAGACGAACCTGGACGCCATGACCATACGGGACATGTTCAGGGCCTCCGAGGCTGGCGATCCGCTGGCCCGCCGCCTTGTGCGGTACGCCGCCGGAACCTTCTCCGTGGCGCTGCGCAACCTGTCCCTGGTGTTCAACCCGGACCTGGTGGTCATTCAGGGAGACTACGCCTATGCCGACGATTACTTCCGCGCATGCCTCTACGAGCAGTTCCGCGACTTCCACTACTACGAGGAGCGCGGAGGCGACGACAACCCCTTCGCCCTGCAGATGGACATGCGCCCCATACAGGAGCTCACCACCCTGGGCGGCTACACCCTCCTCATCGACCGCCTGTTCAGCGACGAGACCACCTACTCCTGAAGCCAAGAGGGATCGTGGATCAGTAAAAGTGATCCACGATCCCTCTTTATGTCTGTACGTGCTGTGCGTTGTATAATACGTAGAAGGAATCCGCCATTGCGGCGTTGTCGTCGGTCAACGTGCCCCGGCACGCCTCCCTCCTCCGCCTTGCACTGACGAATTCATCCTTCGCATTCTGTATGAATGATTTCTGCACGGCTCTTTAGCCGACGCACTCTCAATCAGATAGCGTCAGCCGCTGTTCATTCTCCATTCTCCCTTTTCCATTCTCCATTCTCCGCGTCCTGCCTCAGAACTTAAACGCGATTCCAACGACTGCCGACAGGGCGATGAACACCACCGGGCTCCACTTGAGCTTGCGCTGGGCGACGAATATGGCGATGCCCAGAACGATGGCTTTGGGGATGAAGAGGTCGGAGAGGCTGCCGCTGAGCCGGAAGGCGGGGATGTTCACCAGTGCCACCCGGGCCACGTTGAGCCCGGCGGAGGTGATCATGGCGATGGAGGCGGGACGCAGGCCGTAGAACGCGCCCTCCACCAGCGGATTGTCGCGGAACCTGGTCAAAAACTTCGAGATGATCAGCGTGATGACCACCGAAGGGAAGGCCAGCGCCAGCGACGCCAGTATCCCGCCCGGCACGCCCGCGGTCCTGAACCCGGCGAAGGTGGACATGTTGATGCCGATGGGCCCGGGGGTGGACTCGGACACGGCGATCATGTCGGCGATGTCGGCATGGGAGAACCAGCCGGTCCTGTCGGACATCTCATAGAGGAAGGGCAGCGTCGCCAGCCCCCCGCCGATGGAGAAGAGCCCGGTCTTCATGAATTCAAGCATCAATCTAAGAAGCGTCATTTCCCCGCGCCTCCCCTCTTGAGGGACACGACGATGCCCAGCGCCCCTGACAGCAGCACCAGCACCGCCGCGGGCAGCTTCACAGGCAGCAGCCCGCCGAAGGCGTTTAGCAGGAAGATGACGATATACAATCCCAGCGTGAATCTGTCCACCACGCTGCCCTTCCAAAGCCGAAGCACCGCCTGGGCGATCAGCACGCACACGCACACCCTTATGCCCGCGAAGGCGTGCTGCACCACGGGCAGTTCGGCGAAGTTGTTCAGAAACGCCGCGATGATGAGTATGATGACGACGGGCCCGGTCATAAAGCCGGTGGTGGCCGCCACCGCGCCGGGCACTTTGGCGCGCTTGGCGCCGATAAAGGTGGAGACGTTCATCGCGATGACTCCCGGCGTGCACTGGCCGATGGAGAAGTAGTCCCGCAGCTCGTCCAGCGTGGTCCATCCCCGCTTGTCCGCCAGCTCCCGCTCCAGGATCGGCAGCATCGCGTAGCCTCCGCCGAAGGTCACGCAGCCGATCTTGACAAAGGTCCAGTACAGGTCCAGCAAATTGTTCATATTCAGGCCTCCCATACAGAATACTATAATGATAAGCCTTCCCGGGACCCCGCGCAAGCGCCATCACCCGACCAGCGGCGTTATCTGATGTTAAATGTTCCAACAAACGCCTGAAATCCGTTGACTCCGCGCCCAAATTCAGCTATAATACATCTTGTGTCAATACGCTCAATAGCCCCGGGCCATGACATGTCCACATGCGGTACTGACCACACCGTCTGCGGAAGCATTGATCATATTGGAGGAATAACCCGTGAGTACTTATATGGCAAATCCCCAGAACGTCGAGCGTAAGTGGTACGTCATCGACGCCGAGGGCATGGTGATGGGCCGCCTGGCTTCCCAGGTCGCTTCCATGCTGCGCGGCAAGCACAAGCCCACCTTCACCCCCAACTGTGACTGTGGCGATTATATCATCGTTGTCAATACTGATAAGCTGGTGCTGACCGGCAACAAGCTGGACGACAAGGTTTATCGTTATCATACCGGTTATCCGGGCGGCCTGAAGGAGATCAAGTATCGCACCCTCATGGCCAAGAAGAGCGATTTCGCCTTCCGCGAGGCGGTTCGCCGCATGCTGCCCAAGGGACCCCTGGGCTATCACATGGCCAAGAAGCTGTTCGTGTACACCGGCGCTGAGCACAATCATCAGGCTCAGAAGCCCGAAGAGCTGAAGCTGTAATAGGGAGGAGGACGAAGAAATGAGTAATGTGAATTTCCATGCCGTCGGACGGCGTAAGAAGGCGATCGCCCGCGTTCGTCTGATCCCCGGTGAGGGCAACATCACCATCAACAAGCGCAGCCTGGACGATTACTTTGGCTACGAGACCCTCAAGACCGTCGTGCGTCAGCCCCTGGTGCTGACCGAGACCCTCGGCAAGTGGGACGTCGTCGTCAACTGCAAGGGCGGCGGCTTTACCGGTCAGGCCGGCGCGATCCGTCACGGCATCGCCCGCGCTCTGGTCAAGGCCGACGAGGAGCTCAAGCCCGCCATCAAAAAGGCCGGCTACCTCACCCGCGACCCGCGCATGAAGGAGCGCAAGAAGTACGGCCTGAAGGCTGCCCGTCGCGCGCCCCAGTTCTCCAAGCGCTAAAGAACCCCCAAAACCCCGATGCCGCAACGGTTTTCGGGGTTTTCACTTGTTTTGGAGTTTGTGCTGATTTGTCTGAATTTGACCTGATTTGACCTAATTTTAGTGGTTAAAAAGTGGGGGAAAACCCAGTTAGTGGTTAATAATTGGGGGAAAAATCGAGCCTGTGAGGACCACTCTCAGGCACTTTTTTTGATCAGAATTGAAGCAAAACTCTCGATGCCATAGTTTGTCCTGATTTGTCATAGTATGAATAATTATGAACTTTCCAGTATGGTAGTCATTTGAAATATGATCGCAGAAATCTGGTGATATAAGCTGCTGAATCAGATAATCGCATTATCTCCTGAAGCTGCAAATGTCACCGATATCCACGTTCAAAGCCTTGCAGATTCTTTCAAGAACATCCATGCGAACAGAATCGCTGTTCAACAGTTTTCGGTAAGTGCTGTCGCTGATTCCGGCCAGCCATGTGATATCCTTTCTGGAGTACCCACGCCGTTCAAGGAGATGCCATAAACGGAAATATGAAATCATACCGGCGCCTCCCCTTGAAAATGGTGACTACCATTATATCACGACAGGGCTTTGAACTGGTGACAAAATGACGGAGATTTGGTGAAAGAGGTTTGCAATGTATTGACCAGCCCGCGCAATTCCCAGCTGATCCTGACGCTGGATCAGGACGGATATCGCACCAAGTAAAATGGACAACCACGATCCCGGCATGATGCCGGGTGTGGTTGTCCTTGCCTTGTATTGCTGCATACCGCTATGTTTATTTCTTCTGCCTTAGCCTATCGAAAAATTGCCTGATCTCCTGACGTTTATTCTCTACCATGGCGTTCCATTCCGCCTTCTTTTCAGCCCGGAGCTTTGCCCGCGCTTCCTTTGCCATTTTGCGCTCAAGGGCCTGCGCTTTTTCAACTTCCTCAGCGACCTCCGCAGCGTCATGCCGGATAATTTCTACCTTGAAAGGATCAAACGCGCGCTCAAACCGCATATCATCGTCTTCCTGAACCAACGCAATCAGGGCTGTGCCGCCATCGCGTATATCCGTGCATACC
>CADCAS010000049.1 GCA_902799465.1 uncultured Eubacteriales bacterium | reverse complement strand
ATACTTGAATCCATGTTACGATGTAGCGCCGTATACCTGACCGGTATGTACGGTGCAACGGGAGGGGCGAGGGCTATGGCACTCCCTCTACCCTATTGATTTCCGGAACTATTTTATACTTTGTTTTATTCCACGCCGCGAGCTTCGTGCGGCGCGGTTTGCGTTTTTATTCTGAATAATTATTCCATCATCGCATATCGTATACAGGGAGCGGCGTTTCACACCCTTCCCATGTCATCATATTGGAGAAATAAACATGAACTATACCCTGCTGCTGTGGCCCCATGCCAACGCGCGCTATCAACAGGAGACCCGGCGGCTGGCGCTGGCGGAGCTTCGGCTGATGCTGGACAGGACCGCGCCGGGGGCCGAGGCCTCCATCGACGAGGCCGCGCCCATGCCCTGCCTGGACATCGCCTGCGACGCGCCGCTGCCGGAGAGGGCGCTCTATGCCATCCGCACCCATTCGCTGCTCTACGGCCTGTTTGAGCGCCGAGCGGACGGGAGCCTGCTGAGCGTCGAGGGCCGCGCCGACGCGCTGCTGGGGGACGATCTGCCCGCCATTTTGAAGTACAAGGGCAAGACCAACGAGCTGTTTTTGCAGCTGCTCATCAACGTGGCGCTGTATTCCGGGGATTTCTGGGACGCCGAGGGCCCGCTGGAATTCATGGACCCCATGTGCGGCCGGGCCACCGCGCCGTTCATCGCCCTGAACCGCGGCTGGAACGCCGTGGGCGCGGACGTGGACAGGGCCGACCTCAAGGAGGCCGAGCGCTTCTTCAAGCGCTACCTGGAGTACCACCGCTTCAAGCACCGCCTGACCCGCGAGGCGCGCACCCTGGAGAAGGGCAAGTCCGCGCCGGTGACCCGCTTCGAGGTGGGGGAGGGCGTGACCCTGCGGCTGATGGAGCTGGACGCCGCCCGGTCCGGGGAGGCCCTGCCCAGGAACAGCCTGCACCTCATCGCCTGCGACCTGCCCTACGGCGTGCGCCACGACGCGCAGCCTGGCCAGTCCCTGCCCAAGGGCGCGAACTGGCTGGAGACCCTGCTCGCCCGGGCCCTGCCCGGCTGGCACAGGCTGCTCAAGCCCGGCGGCTCCGTCGCCCTGTCCTTCAACGCCCAGACCACCCGCCGCGACAGGCTCCGCGCCCTCCTGGCCGACGCCGGCTTCGACATCCGCGCCGAGGGCCCCTGCGACCAGCTGGAGCACTGGGTCGAGCAGGCCATCACGCGGGATGTGGTGGTGGGCGTGAAGAAGGGGTAGGGGAGGAGGCTCCCATGTCTGGAAGAATGGGGAATTGGGAATGGGGAATTGGGAATGGCGGACCAAATCCCTGCGGGATTTGTTTTGATTCAAGTGAATAATCGGCCAGATGCCGATAATCCGTAGCCTGTATCAAAGAAATCCGTCAGGATTTCCACCTTCATTCCCCATTTCCCATTAAGCCTGAATACATGTTTATCACGGCAAGCCTGAATAAAATCAAATGAACCCCTCCAATTTGCCTCTCATTTCCATCCAAAATCCCATCTCCACAGGAGGTATTCATGGATTATCAATCCCTGCATATGAAGACCGTGGCGGACCTGCGGCAGCTGGCCAAGACGCTGAAGGTGAAGGTTCCCGCGGGCACGAAGAAGGCGGTGCTGATCGACATGCTGCTGGAGGCGGAGCGGAACGCCGAACCGCAGAAGCCCGTCGAGCCGCCGAAGCCCGTCGAAGCGGAGAAACCCGCCGAGGCACCGAAGCCCGTCGAAGCGGAGAAACCCGCCGAGGCACCGAAGCCCGTCGAAGCGGAGAAGCCTGCCGAGACTCCGAAGGCGGAGGCTGTCAGCGCGGAGAAGCCCGCCCAGCCTGTCGCAAAGCGCCGGGGCCGTCCCCCCAAGTCGGAGCAGAACCGGCTGTCAAAGCCCGAGATCAAGCCCCGGTCGAAGCCTGAACCAGAGTCCGGGCCGAAGCCGGAAGCCGAGCCCGAATCCAAGCCGGAGCCGAAGCCGGAGTCCAGGCCGGAGGCCGCGGTCCCGCAGAGCGCGGAGCGTCCGCGCAACCGGTATGCCTTCCGTCAGGGGGAGGGCGGCGCGATGCCGTCCAATCCCCGTCCCCAGGGCGACTTTACCCAGCGGAATGCGCGACCCGTGAACAACCGCTTCGTCCCGCGGGAGAACGCGCCCCAGCAGAGCCAGGACCGCCCGGAGAGCGGCAGCGTGCGGGGCCGCCGGGAGGGCTACTACAACGCCGAGTTCAAGACCTCCAACCCCGCCGTGCCCGAGATGCTGACCTCCGGGGAGTGCGCGGACGGCGCGGGGGTGCTGGAGCTCCAGCAGGACGGCTACGGCTTCCTGCGGGCCCAGAACTGCCTGCCCAGCCCCAACGACGTCTACGTCTCCATCGCCCAGATCCGCCGCTTCGGGCTGCGGATGGGCGACTACGTGGAGGGCAAGACCCGCGCCCAGCGGGAGGGTGACCGCTACAGCGCCATGCTCTACATCACCTCCATCAACGGCGAGCCGCCCGAGGCGGCGGCCAGCCGTCCCCGCTTCGAGGATCTGGTGCCCATCTATCCCGACGAGCGCCTGCGGCTGGAGCGCCCGGACGAGGCGGGCAAGGGCGACCTGTCCCTTAGGCTGATCGACATGCTGGCGCCCATCGGCAAGGGTCAGCGCGGCATGATCGTCTCCCAGCCCAAGGCGGGCAAGACCACCCTCCTGAAAAAGGTGGCCAACGCCATCACCGCCGGGTATCCCGAGATCACCCTCCTGGTGCTGCTCATCGACGAGCGCCCCGAGGAGGTCACCGACATGAAGCGCTCCATCAACGGAGAGGTGATCTACTCCACCTTCGACGAAGCCCCGGAGAACCACGTCCGGGTGGCCGAGATGGTGCTGGAGCGCGCCCAGCGGCTGGTGGAGATGGGTAAGGACGTGGTGGTGCTGATGGATTCCATCACCCGCCTGGCCCGCGCCTACAACCTGGTCATCACCCCCACGGGCCGCAGCCTGTCCGGCGGCCTGGACCCGGGGGCCCTGTTCAAGCCCAAGCGCTTCTTCGGCGCGGCCCGCAACATCGAAAACGGCGGCAGCCTCACCGTCATCGCCACCGCCCTGGTGGACACCGGCAGCCGCATGGACGACATCATCTTTGAGGAGTTCAAGGGCACCGGCAACATGGAGCTGCACCTGGACCGCAAGCTGTCCGACAAGCGGGTGTTTCCCGCCATCGACATGGTCCGTTCCGGCACCCGCCGGGAGGAGCTGCTGCTCACCGAGGCCGAGCAGGACGGCGAGATGCTGGTCCGCCGCGTCCTCGCCGGGGGCAACGGCCAGGAGATGGCCGAGCAGATCATCTCCCTCATGCACAAGACCCGCGACAACGCCGAGTTCTTCGAGAGGATGAAGGGCTGGGTGGCCGTCTTTGAAAAGGGCGGCTACTCCCTGGGCGGAAAGAAGGATTCATCACTGTAGAAAAATCGTAACTGTTCAGTCACGGACTCCTTCCGACCCGCTTCGCGGCCCACCTCCCTCAAAGAGGGAGGCTTTTGGGGCCCCGTCCAGGCTCCCGTCCAGGCTCCCTCTCCGAGGGAGCTGTCAGCCGCAGGCTGACTGAGGGAGTCATTCCTGGGTGACTGAATCGTTACGAAAAATCGCAGGAACGCCACGGGGACGTTCCTGCGATTAATACTATTCTCAATCCAAATGCAGGCAAGCATGCGAGTGGGTTTTTCGTTGTACCAAGGCGAAGACCCGCAGGTTTGCTGGCGGCAAATCAAGGGGCTTCAACGAAGGTACAGCGGAAAAGACACCGCATGATTGTCTATATTTGGGTTGAGAATAGTATTATATCATGCCGTCGGATGCGCCTTCAGCCATTCGATGATGTCCAGACTTTCGTACATGGGGGTGCCGTCGATGAACAGGCAGGGCACCTGCTTCTTGCCGCCGACCTCCAAAAGCGTCCGGGGCGCCTCCGGCTCGTGGACGATGTCCCGAAGGACCACGTCCTCCCGCCCCGCCGCGGCCAGATACCCCATCACCCGCTGGCAATAGGGACAGCTCTCCTTCTTGAAAAGCCCCAGTGTCACGCGGATACCTCCTTTTGTGTTGTTCGAGTCACGATGATCCAGTGCTGTCGGCAAATGGGAATATGATGAATTAGGAATTAGAAATTAGGAATTAGGAATTAGAAATTAGGAATTAATAGTGGCTGCCGCGCACACTGTAGGGGCGGCCAATGGCCGCCCGCTCAATACCGAAACAATGCCTGCTACCTGGCGGGCGCATCGCCGCCCCAACGCAGCTAAGCTATTTCAATTCCCAATTCCCAATTCCCAATTCCCAATTCTCCCCTTACCCCCCAATCCGTCAATTTCCCCCGTAGTCACCCCATTCTCCCTTTTCCATTCTCCATTATCAATTCCTGAGCATCTCCATAAACTCCGCCTCGCCGATGACCCTGATGCCGAGGCTCTGGGCCTTGGTCAGCTTGCTTCCTGCGTTTTCACCGGCGACGACGAGGGAGGTCTTTTTGGAGACGGAGCCCGCGGCCTTGCCGCCGCGCTGGCGGATGGCCTCCTCGGCCTCGCTGCGGCCCATGGCGGAGAGGGTGCCGGTGACCACCACGGTCATGCCGGCGAAGGCGCCGCCGGAGGTGTCCCGAACCTCCCATTTGGGCCGGACTCCCGCGGCCAGCAGGGCGTCCACCAGGCGGGCGTTGGCGGGGTCGGCGAAGAAGGCGATGATGGAGTCGGCGACGATCTCGCCCACGTCGTCGATGGCCACCAGAGCTTCCCGGGGCGCGGCGCGCAGGGCTTCCACGCTGCCGAAGCGGTCGGCCAGATCCCGGGCCGTCTTGGTGCCGATGTTGGGGATGCCGATGGCGTGGATGAAGGCGTTGAGCTTGCAGTCCTTGCTCTTCTCGATGGCGTTGACCAGGTTCTCGGCCTTCTTCTCTCCGAAGCGCTCCAGTCCGCACAGCTGTGCCTTCGTCAGGGCGTACAGCTGGTCGGCCTCCTGCAAAAGCCCCGCCTCCACCAGCTGGGCGGCGGTCTTTTCGGAGAAGGTGTCGATGTCCATGGCGTCCCGGCTGGCGAAGTGGCTCAGCCGCATGACGATCTGGGGCTTGCAGCCGTCGCGGTTGGGACAGAACAGGTGCGCCCCGCGCTCCTGGAGCGCCGCCCCGCAGGCGGGACAGACCTGGGGCCTGACGATGTCGCGCTCGCCCTCCTGGTACTCGTCCACCCGTCCCATGATCTCCGGGATGACCTCGTTGGAGCGCCGTATCCATACCTTCGCGCCCAGCTTCACCCGCTTGCGCTGGATGTCCTGCCAGTTGTTCAGCGTGGCCTGCCGCACCGTGGCCCCCGCCAGCTCCACCGGCGAGACCCGCGCCACCGGGGTCAGCTTGCCCGTGCGCCCGATCTGCCAGGTCACGTCCTCCAGGGTGGTGGTCTGCTCCTCCGCCTCGAACTTGTACGCCACCGCCCAGCGCGGGAACTTGTCGGTGTAGCCCAGGGCGTCGCGGGTGGCGTAGTCGTCGATCTTGATCACCGCGCCGTCGATCATGTAGTCCAGCCCCGCCCGGTCCTCCTCGATGCGGTGCACCGCGGCCACGGCCTCCGTCAGCGTGCGGGCGTCGATCTCGCAGGCCGAGGTGGGAAAGCGGTTCTCCCGCAGGAAGGCCAGCATCTCGTGCTGGGTGGCGAAGGACTTTCCCTCGATGTAGCCCACGTCGTAGAAGCAGGCGTCCAGCCGGCGGGACGCGGTCACCGCCGGGTCGAGGTTCCGCAGCGCGCCCGCCGCGGCGTTCCGGGGGTTCTTCAACGGCTCTTTGGCCGTCTCGTTGTACTTGTCCAGCACGGAGATGCGCATGAAGCCCTCCCCGTGGACCTCCATGCGGCCCTTGAAGGGGATGGCCAGCGGAATGGTGCGGATGGTCATCACCTGGGGGAGGATCTCCTCGCCCACGATGCCGTTGCCCCGGGTGGCCGCGCCGACGAGCCGCCCGTCCTCGTAGGTCAGGTTCACCGTCAGCCCGTCGAACTTGTGCTCCACCACGTAGGTGATGGGCGGCAGCGCCGCGCCCCCGGCGTTGGCGTCCTCCCGCAGCTTCTCCGCCCGCCGCGCCCAGTCCTCCAGCGCCTCGATGGACTGCGCCTTGCCCATTGACCACAGCCGCGCGATGTGGGTGTGGGGCTCGAAGCCCGCCAGGATCGCGCCGCCCACCCGCCGGGTCGGGGAGTCCGGCAGGCGCTCGCCCGTCTCCGCTTCCAGCCGAACCAGCTCGTCGTACAGCGCGTCCCACTCCGCGTCCGAGATCGTGGGATTGTCCAGCGTGTAGTATTGATAGGCCGTCTCGTTCAGACGCGCCACTAATTCCCTCATGCGGTCCATTGTCTGCCTCCAGTATTATATCCATTTGGTGTAGGTTGGTTTGTACGATTAATCAAGTGTTGGGAGCTTTGCCAAGGGAACAGGGAACAGGGAACAGGCAACAGGGAACAGGAATAGCCTGGTCACGCAGGGGCGGCGATGCGCCGCCCGCCGAGTATTGCGTATTGTTTCGGTATTTGACGGGAGTCATCAGCAGCCGACAGGGTATGCGCGGCAGCCGCCATTCCTGTTCCCTGTTGCCTGTTGCCTGTTGCCTGTTCCCTGTAGTTGCCTGTTCCCTGTAGTTGCCTGTTCCCTGTTGCCTGTTCCCTGATTCTTATTGTAGAGTTTTGCCCGGCGGAAGTCAAGCAAAAAGACGGCGCTGCCCATTTTTACGAGTATTAACCAAAAATAAACCCCCGCAAACCCATCCCCCGCCCAGAATTTACCTTTGAACGTTGCAAAACTTCGTGGGCTGTGATAAACTGTTCTTTGCATTATGGACAGTTATATCATGAAACGGAGGAACACCCCATGACCACCACTTTTGAAAAGCTTTCTTCCAACAAGGTCAAGCTGGGCTTTGTGGTTGAACCCGAGAAGTTTTCCGAAGGTCTGAAGACCGCTTATAATAAGATGAAGGGCCGCGTGAGCATCCCCGGCTTCCGCCGCGGCAAGGCTCCGATGAAGGTCATCGAAAACTACTATGGCGAGGGCGTTTTCTATGAGGACGCGCTGGACGCCATCTTCCCCGAGATCTACGAGGCGGGCCTGAAGGAGCACGACGTCGATCCCGTGGACCGTCCCGAGATCACCGTGGATCAGATCGGCCGCGGCAAGGAGCTGAAGTTCACCGTTGAGGTGTTCGTGCGTCCCGATGTCAAGCTGGGCGACTACACCCACCTGGGCATCGTGAAGACCGTGGACGAGGTCACCGACGACGACGTCATGGCCGAGATCGAGCGCGCCCGCGACCGCGCAAGCCGCTGGGTGGAGATCAACGACCGTCCCGCCAAGCTGGACGACCAGGTCAACATCGACTACGCCGGCTTCGACGGCGACGTGCAGTTCGACGGCGGCACCGCCCAGAACCACGATCTGATCCTGGGCTCCGGCAGCTTCATCCCCGGCTTCGAGGACCAGCTGGTCGGCAAGTCCGTGGGCGAGGCGTGCGACGTCAACGTCACCTTCCCCGAGGACTATCATGCCAAGGAGCTGGCGGGCAAGCCCGTGGTTTTCAAGGTGAAGATCAACGACATCCGCGAGAAGGAGGTTCCCGCGCTGGATGACGACTTCGTGAAGGAGGCCTCCGAGATCGCCGACACCGTCGACGAGTACAAGGCCGAGATCCGCGCCAACCTGGAGAAGGCCGCCGACAGCCGCGCCGAGAACGCCTTTGAAAACGAGGTCGTCGAGACCATCTGCGAGAACGCCGAGACCGACATCCCCGCCGCCATGATCGAGGACCAGCTGGACAGCACCATGCGCGAGATGGAGATGCAGATGGCCTATCAGGGCATCCGCATGGACGACTATATGAAGTACACCGGCCAGACCCGCGAGCAGCTGCGCGACATGTACCGCCAGCAGGCCACCGATCAGGTCAAGACCCGCCTGGTGGTGGACGCCATCCGCAAGGCCGAGAACATCACCGCCACTGACGAGGAGATCGACGCCGAGATGCAGCAGTACGCCGACCGCCGCAAGCAGTCCCTGGAGGACTTCAAGGCCTCCCTCACCGACGCGGACAAGACCGGCTTTGCCGATGCCGCCGCCACCCGCAAGACCTTCGAGTTCCTCAAGGCCAACGCGGAGTAATTCCCCGCCTTTTCCACCCCGCGGCGCATGACCATCCGCGCAGCGGGGTAATATTTAATGAGAATCGGGCATCCCCCGATCCCGGAAATCCTGTTGTAAACGGAGGTGCATCCATGACCCTGGTGCCGTATGTAATCGAGCAGACCAGCCGCGGCGAGCGCAGCTATGACATCTATTCCCGACTGTTGAAGGACCGCATCATCTTCCTGGGCGGGCCCATTGACGACGACGTGGCGAACATCGTGGTCGCCCAAATGCTGTTTCTGGAGATGGAGGACCCGGACCAGGACATCATGCTCTACATCAACTCCCCCGGCGGCAGCGTGTCGGCGGGCATGGCCATCTACGACACCATGCGCTATCTGAAGTGCGAGGTGTCCACCCTGTGCATCGGCATGGCGGCGTCCATGGGCGCGTTTTTGCTGGCGGCGGGGGCGAAGGGCAAGCGCAAGGCGCTGCCCCACGCGGAGATCATGATCCACCAGCCCCTGGGCGGCGCTCAGGGCCAGGCCACGGACATCCAGATCCACGCCGAACAGATCCTGCGCATCAAGAAGACCATGAACGAGCTGCTGGCTCAGAACACCGGCAAGACCCTCAGGGCCATCGAAAAGGACACCGAGCGGGACCACTTCATGACCGCGGAGCAGGCGAAGGACTACGGCCTGATCGACGAAATCATCATCCCAAGGAGATAAGTCATGCCTACCAATAACAACAACCGGCGCACCGTGCGCTGCTCCTTCTGCGGCAAGACCCGGGACCAGGTCCGCAAGCTGGTGACGGGCCCCAACAACATCTACATCTGCAACGAGTGCGTGCTGCTGGCCAACGAGATCCTGTCCGACGACGTGGAATCCGTGGGCATGACCGGGAGCATGGAGATCAAGAAGCCCAAGGAGATCAAGGAGATCCTGGACCAGTACGTGGTGGGGCAGGAGAACGCCAAGAAGGCGCTGTCCGTGGCCGTCTACAACCACTACAAGCGCATCCAGTCCCTGGGCAACCGCAAGAGCGACGTGGAGCTGCAAAAGTCCAACATCGTCATGCTGGGCCCCACCGGCTGCGGCAAGACCTACCTGGCCCAGACCCTGGCCAAGATACTGAACGTCCCCTTCGCCATCGGCGACGCCACCTCCCTGACCGAGGCCGGCTACGTGGGCGAGGACGTGGAGAACGTGCTGCTGCGGCTGATTCAGAACGCCGACTTCGACGTGGAGCGCGCCCAGCGGGGCATCATCTACATCGACGAGATCGACAAGATCGCCCGCAAGTCCGAGAATCCCTCCATCACCCGGGACGTTTCCGGCGAGGGCGTGCAGCAGGCGCTTCTGAAGATCCTGGAGGGCACCGTCGCCTCCGTCCCGCCCCAGGGCGGCAGGAAGCATCCGCTTCAGGAGTTCATCCAGATCGACACCACCAACATCCTCTTCATCTGCGGCGGCGCGTTCGACGGCATCGAGAAGATCGTCGAGAGCCGCATCGGCAAGAAGGTCATGGGCTTCGGCGCGGAGATCAAGGGCAAGTACGAGCACACCAACGCCGAGATCATGTCCCAGGTGCGCCCGGAGGACCTGCTCAAGTTCGGCCTCATCCCCGAGTTCATCGGCCGCCTGCCCGTGCTGGTGACCCTGAACAGCCTGGACGAGGAGGCGCTGACCCGCATCCTCACCGAGCCCAGGAACGCCCTCACCCGCCAGTACGCCAAGCTGCTGAGCTTCGACGACGTGGAGCTGGAGTTCACCCCCGACGCCCTCACCGCCATCGCCAAGCAGGCCCTGACCCGCAAGAGCGGCGCCCGCGGCCTCCGCGCCATCATCGAGGGCGTCATGACCGACACCATGTACGAGCTGCCCTCCATGAAGGGCGTCAAGAAGTGCATCATCACCCGGGAGTCCGTGGAAAACGGCGAAGCACCCCGCCTCATATTCGCCGACGACCCCGAAGCCCTTCCCGAACCCCCCGCCCTCCCCGCCTCCGGAGACCTCTCCCAGCAGTCGCCGGCATAGGGAATGATAATAAGATCGCTGCAATCCGCGGCGGTCTTTTTTTGGGTGTATGCGATAGGCGGGGAGAATCAGGAATTGGGAATTGGGAATTGGGAATTAGGAATGAATAGCAGCTGCCGCGCGTTGTAGGGGCGGTGCATGTGTCAAGAGCCCTCCCTGCGCAGCCAAGCCATTTTAATTCCTAATTCCCAATTCCTAATTCCTAATTCAAGAGCCCTCAATCTATGGACAGAGCGACGGGCGAATGATAACTGCCTCGCTCAGCAACCTTAAATCCTTCAACCTTCATTTAAGCATTGGGCGCTATACTCTCATTGTCGGGCGGGAAAGAGGCCCGACGATGAAAAGGAGTTGACAAATGATGAAAGATAAGCTGTTTATGCTCGCGTTTGTATTGATTCTGGCCCTGGCGCTGCCGCTGGCGGCACTGGCGGCGGGCGGCCCCGATGGAAATCCCCCGCAGGGGATGGGCGAGGCGCCGCAGGGCATGGGCGAGCGTCCCGAGGGCATGGGCGAGCCGCCGCAGGGCATGGGTGAGCGTCCCGAGGGCATGGGCGAGCCGCCGCAGGGCGGCATGCCCGGCGGCGGCAGCGCGGATTTTGAGTATGCCGCAGCCAACACCATCGACGGCGCGGCTGTCGAGACCGACGGCACCTACGAGTCCTTCACCGCCGACGAGAGCGCCGTGATGATCGACACCGACGCGGACGTGACCCTGGAGAACCCCACGGTGCTCAAGACCGGCGACTCCGACGGCGGTGACAACTGCAACTTCTACGGCCTGAACGCGGCAGTGCTGGTGAAGGGCGGCGCCAACGCCACGATCGTGGGCGGCACCGTCACCACCAACGCGGACGGGGCCAACGGCGTGTTCAGCTACGGTGGCAACGGCGGCCACAACGGCGCGGAGGGGGACGGCACCACCGTGACCATCTCCGACACCGTCATCACCACCACCGGCGACGGCTCGGGCGGCATCATGACCACCGGCGGCGGCGTGACCTACGCCAACAACCTCACCGTGGAGACCAGCGGGCGCTCCTCCGCGGCCATCCGTACCGACCGCGGCGGCGGGACCGTGGTGGTGGACGGCGGCAGCTACACCTCCAACGGCCTGGGCTCCCCGGCCATCTACTCCACCGCCGACATCACCGTGTCCAACGCCACCCTGACCTCCAACCTGTCCGAGGGCGTGTGCATCGAGGGCAAGAACAGCATCACCCTGAACGACTGCGACATGACCGCCAGCAACACCAGCCGCAACGGCCATGCCCAGTTCCTGGACACCATCATGATCTATCAGTCCATGTCCGGCGACGCTGACAGCGGCACCTCCGCCTTCACCATGAACGGCGGCAGCCTGACCAGCCTGAGCGGCCACATGTTCCACGTCACCAACAACAACGCCGTCATCACCTTAAACGGCGTGGCGCTGACCAACGCGGACGCCGAAAACGTGCTGCTGAGCGTGTGCGCCGACGGCTGGAGCGGCGCGGGCAACATCGCCACCCTGAACGCCGCCAATCAGGTCCTCACCGGCACTATCCTGGTGGGCAGCGATTCCCAGCTGACCCTGAACCTCACCGAGGGCTCCAGCTTCGAGGGCGCTATCAGCGGCAGCATCGTCAACGCCGAGGGCGACACCGTCTCCACCGAGATGGGCGACGTCACCGTCACCCTGGACGCCGCCAGCACCTGGACCCTCACCGCCGACACCTCGATCTCCGCCTTTGAGGGCGACCTCGCTAACGTCAATGCCAACGGCTACGCGCTGTACGTCAACGGCGAGCAGGTCCTGTAATTGATATATACAAAAACGGTCGCTGCCCGTGGCAGCGGCCGTTTTTATATCCGTGTGCCGGGCATGGCACACATCTAACCGGTGGAAGTCCGGTCGCGGGTATTTACCGCCAAGCGTAGCGAACCGCAAGCTGCTGGTGGCAACGCCAG
>CADCAS010000048.1 GCA_902799465.1 uncultured Eubacteriales bacterium | reverse complement strand
ATACTTGAATCCATGTTACGATGTAGCGCCGTATACCTGACCGGTATGTACGGTGCAACGGGAGGGGCGAGGGCTATGGCACTCCCTCTACCCTATTGAGTTTACAGCAGCGGGTCCAGCAGATCGATGGCGTCGAAGTTGCCCTCGGCGATGGCAAGCTCCATCATCTGCTCCAGGCTGTTGTGGTCGGCGCTTGCGGCGAAGCGGGTGACCACGTCCCACTTTCCGTCCTGGGCGCGGGCGACGCAGAGGCGGCCGAAGTATTCAGGCTGGAGCTGGTCGCCGATCTCCTCCAGGAAGTCGTAGTCGTTCTCGTTGACCACGGCGTTGGCCAGGGTCTCCCGCTGGGCGCGGTCCATGCAGTGCTCCATCAGCTGACGGGCCAGGGCGTGGGCGTCGGCGCGATAGGCGGCCACGGCGATCTGGTCGGCACAGTTGTCCAGGGAGATCTGCTCGGCGTAGGTGGACAGCCACTGCCAGTTTTCCGCGCGTGCGGCGGCCAGGGCGATCTTTTCCTGGATATCGTCCTCGAACTGCCACACGTGGTCGCCCAGCCAGCCCCAGTTGCCCGCCTCGATGGCGGCGTCGATGGTGCGGGTGTCGGCGTAGCCGTTCAGGTGCTCCAGCACCCAGTCGTGCATGCCCAGCCCGTTGGCCTTCTGGGCGACGGCCTTCAGCAGCTCCTCGTCGTCGATCTCGCCGATGTGCTCCGCCAGCCAGTCCCACTTCTCGTCCTGCAGGGCGCGCTCACAGGCGGCGCGGCGCAGGGCATTGACCCGCTCCTCCCGGCTGCGTGCGCCCTCGACGAAGCTGTTGTAGGCGTTGGTGACCTCGTTGACCACGTCCTCGCCCAGCTTCACGGCCTTGCGCGCCATCTTCTCCGCGCCCCTGCAGAGGGTCTGGGATACGTCGCCGATGGCCTTGCCGATGTCCTCGCCGGTGACGCAGGAGGGATTATTCGCGGCGTCCTTCACCGCCTTGCCGCCCATGGCCGCCAGCTTCGCCAGCTTGTCCACCATCTCACGCTTCAAAAACGGGGCCAGCTTCTGCAGGGTCTCCCAGGTGATCTCGGTCTCGGGGTTCTGGATCAGCTTTTCCAGGCACTCCCGGGAGACGAAGGGCGCGAAGCGGGCGATGTCGGCGCTGGTCAACTGCTCCCTGTGCTCCAGAAGCAGCGCGTCCACCGCGGCCTTGGACATGAAGGGCGCCATTTGCAGCAGCTTCTCGAGCTCGAAGGGGGCGGGCGCTTCTTTCTCCCCGACCTCCCCGGTCTCCTCGGTCTCCCCAGCTTCCACGGGCTCCGCGGTCTCCACGTCCGCCGCGCCGTCATCCTCGTCCTCATCCCTGGGCGGGGTGAAGATGCCGCTGACGATGTTATTGAAAAAATTGCCGATATTCTGGATGGGCTCCTCCAGCGGCGAGCGGTTCTCCAGCCGCTCCGGGGGCACCTCCGCGTTGAGCAGCTGCTCCATGGTGATGCCGAACAGCCGCGTCAGATCCATCAGCGTCTGCACGTCCGGCAGCGCCGCGCCGTTTTCCCACTTGGACACGGCCTGGTGCGACACGTTCAGCGCCGCCGCCAGCTGCTGCTGGGTCATGTTACGGTTCTGCCTGAGGGTTGCGATGGTCTTTCCGACTGCGCGATTGTCGATCATGTCAAAACGCCTCCTTTTTACGCTTATGTGAATGACAGGATACAGTGTTTCCTCCTGACAGCAAGAATATACCACGATCAACCGCAGATTGCAAGCAACTTGCGGTAGAATTAACGAGAAGCGAAGTTGAAATGAAGGTATCAGGCAACGGGCAACGGGCAACAGGTATCAGGCAACAGGTATCAGGAAATAGTTGGGGTGCGGCATGAGCTTTCTGTGCCGAATCAGAAGCACCACACTCAATGCCATTGGCGCACGCGAAGGAGACTATGGAACCCATAACCTTTGCCGCCATCCCGACTAATGCCTGTTGCCTAATGCCTGTTGCCTGATGCCTGTTGCCTGATGCCCGTTGCCTGTTACCTGTTGCCTCCTTCTCATGCCGCCACAGAAACGCAACAAACGCAACCATATTGTAACGGGATGAAATCCCATAACCTTGCCATAATATATTGACAATTTGACGTTGAATGTAGTATAATTTAGCATGGTCTTTACGACTAATTCATTTCAGGAGGAACTGATCATGAAGAAGGTTCTCGTATTGGTTCTCGCTTTGGTCATGGCGCTGTCCGCCGTGTCCGCTCTGGCCGACATCACCCTCGTCCAGAACAAGGTCGAGATCGACGCCGCGCTGCAGGAGTACGCCGCGGCCTACACCGCTGAGACCGGCAAGAACGTGAAGGTCATCACCGCCGGCGGCTCCAGCGACTACAACACCGCCCTGAAGGCCGAGTTTGCCTCCGGCAAGGAGCCCGACATATTCGTCATCGAGGGTCCCACCGGCTACGAGCTGTACAAGGACAAGATCGCCGACATGACCGGCGCTGACTGGACCCAGTACACCGCCGCCGCCTACATGGACGGCGACAAGGTCGTGGGCTTCCCCGTGTCCGTCGAGGGCTACGGCCTGGCCTACAACGCCGACATCCTGGCCAAGGCCGAGATCGACCCCGCCACCCTGACCAACGTGGACGCCTACAGGGCCGCATTTGAGAAGCTGGATTCCATGAAGGCCGAGCTGGGCCTGGACGCCGTGGTTTCCATGGTGGCCGGCACCGCTCCCGGCATGACCTGGGTCACCGGTCTGCACAACTTCAACGTGTACCTGACCGTGGGTCTGGATCGCAACGATACCTCCATCATCGACCAGGTGATGCAGGGCCAGGTCGACGAGGAGCGCTTCCATCAGTATTGCGAGTACGTCGCCCTGATCTTCCAGTACAGCGATCCCGAGATGCTCTTGAACGGCACCCAGGATATGCAGCTGGCCGCCTTCGCCAACGGCAAGACCGCCTTCTATCATCAGGGCAACTGGATGGATCCCAACATCGTGGCCCTGGGCGTGGACTTCCCGATGGCCTACGCGCCCCATGCGTTCCTGCATGAGGACACCGACGGCATCCTGGTGAACGCTCCCTCCTGGTACGTCGTGAACCAGAACGCCGGCAACGTCGACGAGGCCATTGAGTTCCTGAACTACATGGTCACCTCCGAGCTGGGCCAGAACTACATGGTCAACGAGGCCAAGATGGTTCCCGCCTTCACCAACGTGACCCTCGCGCCCGCCACCCCCCTGTCCAAGTCCGTCATGGAGTGGAACGCCGCCGGCAAGACCTACAGCTGGCAGCAGTACAAGCTGCCCGATGGCTTCGGCATGGGCACCCTGGGCGCGATCTATGAGCTGCTGGCCTCCGGCGCCATCGATGAGCCCACCTTCGAGCAGATGATGAAGGACGCCATCGCCACCATCCCCACCCTGTAATTGACCCCAACGCGCCGGGGAGGGCTTCCCTCTCCGGCATTTTCTTAAATCGGAAATTGAGAATTGGGAATTGGGAATCATTGCAACCGCATAGCCTTTATCCGCAATAATTCCCGATTCCCAATTCCCCATTCTCAACAATGAAGGGGAGAGTACATTGGAAAAGCAGAGCTTTTTCTCGGGCCGTCGTGAACGCAAGATCACGGAGTTCCTGTTCCTGGTACCCACCGTGGTCGCCTTCATCATGGTCATCATCATACCGTTCATCATCGGTATCTACTATTCCTTCACCGACTGGGACGGCGTCAACGCGGCGAAGAACGTGGTGGGCCTGGTCAACTACAAGACCATCTTCACCGAGCCCGCCTTCCTGCACGCCTTCCTGGTGACGCTGGAGTTCACGGTATTGAACGTCATCGCCGTAAACGTGGTGGCCTTCCTGATGGCCCTGCTGGTGACCAGTCAGGTCAAGGGCCGCAACCTCTACCGCGCGGGCTTCTTCGTGCCGAACCTGATCGGCGGCATCGTGCTGGGCTCCATCTGGCAGTTCATCTTCGCCAGCATCCTGCCCGCCGTGGGCAAGTCCCTGGGCATCGCCGGGCTGTCCGCCTCGCTGATCACCAACGCCAAGACCGTGGTAGGCGCCATGGTCACCGTGAATACCTGGCAGTACGCCGGCTACATCATGATGATCTACGTGGCCTCCATCCAGGGCATCTCCCAGCAGGTCATGGAGGCCGCCTCCGTGGACGGCGCGACCTACTGGGTCCGGGTCCGCAAGATCCTGATCCCCCTGATGGCCAACGCCTTCACTATTTCGCTGTTCTTGACGCTGACCAACTCCTTCAAGATGTACGACGTCAACCTCGCCCTGACCAACGGCGGTCCCGTGGCCATGTTCATGAAGACCCCGGTGCAGGCCTCCGAGCTGCTGGCGCTGAACATCTATAACACCGCCTTCAAGTACTCCAAGATGGCCCAGGGCCAGGCCAAGGCCGTGATCTTCTTCATCGTGCTGGTGGTCGTGAGCCTGATCCAGGTCTCCGTCAACAAGTCCAAGGAGGTGGAGATGTAATGGCGAGCTACAACCAGCTGGACGTCGTGGGCCAGAACAAGGCCCGCCAGAGGCGGCTGAGCATACTGGCCGAGATCGGCTGTATCCTGCTGTTCATACTGTTCATGCTGCCCTTCTTCATCGTGCTGATGAACTCCGCCCGCACCAACGCGGAAATCATCAACTCCGCCGTGGGCATGCCCACCAACTGGGGCAACTTCGTGGACAACGTGGTGGCCGTGTGGAATAACCCCACCTTCAACTTCCTCAAGGCGCTGAAGGACTCCGTCATCATCACCGTGCTGTCCCTGGCGATCATCTCCATCTGCTCCGCCATGACGGCGTGGGTGCTGGTGCGCAACAAGACCAAGTGGTCCGCGTTCCTGTTTCTGATGTTCGTGGCCGCCATGGTCATCCCCTTCCAGGTCGTCATGTTCCCGCTGATCACCTGGTTCAAGACCCTGGGCGACTTCCTGCATCTGCCCCTGCTGCGCTCGCACGGCGGCCTGGTGTTCGCCTACCTGGGCTTCGGCGAATCCATGACCATCTTCATCTTCCACGGCTTCGTGAAGAGCATCCCGCTGGAGATCGAGGAGGCCGCGGACATCGACGGCTGCTCCCGCGCGGGCACCTTCTTCCGCATCGTGCTGCCGCTGCTGCAGCCCGTGTTCGTCACCGTGCTGGTCCTGAACGGCCTGTGGATCTGGAACGACTACCTGCTGCCGCTCTTGCTGCTGGGCTCCAACGGCGAGGTCCGCACCATCCCGCTGGCGGTGCAGGGCTTCATCGGCTCCTTCGTCAAGCAGTGGAACCTCATCATGGTCTCCACGCTGCTGGCCATGCTGCCCATCATCATACTGTACATCTTCGCGCAGAAGTACATCGTGCAGGGCATGGTGGAGGGTGCGGTGAAGTGATTCCCGCGTAACCCCATTTCAACACCCGACAGGACGGACTGTTCTGGCGGGTGTATCTTTTTTCATTTTCCCGGGAAAAGTGATTGGAAAGCGGGGGAATATGTGTTATAATGCTGGTGGATGATTGTCGGCCAACGCGCCGTTCATCGGAATGATAAAGGAGGCGGTCATATGCACTGCGTAAAACAGATCACTTCGGACATGTACTGGGTGGGCGGCAGCGACCGGCGGCTGGCGCTGTTTGAAAACGTGTATCCCATCCCCGCGGGGGTGTCCTACAACGCCTATCTGGTGCTGGACGAGCAGACGGTGCTCTTCGACACGGTGGACAGGGCGGTCAGCGAGGTATTCTTCGAGAACATCGCCCACGTGCTGGGCGGCAGGAAGCTGGACTACGTGGTGGTCAACCACATGGAGCCGGACCACGCAGCGACCCTCCAGGAGCTGACGCTGCGCTATCCCGACGTCCAGATCGTCACCAGCGCAAAGGCCCTCCAGATGATCAGGAACTACTTCACCTTTGACACCGCGGGCATCCGGACCGTCAAGGAGGGGGACACCCTCTGCACCGGCAGGCACACCTACGCCTTCGTCATGGCCCCGATGGTGCACTGGCCGGAGGTCATGGTCAGCTATGACACCACGGACAAGATCCTCTATTCCGCCGACGCCTTCGGCACCTTCGGCGCGCTCAACGGCAATATCTTCGCCGACGAGGTGAACTTCGAGACCGAGTACCTGGCCGAGGCCCGCCGCTACTACACCAACATCGTGGGCAAGTACGGCACCCAGGTCCAGGCGCTGCTCAAGAAGGCCGCCGCTATCGACATTCAGATGATCGCCCCGCTGCACGGCCCCGTGTGGCGCAAGCACATCGACTGGTTCGTCGAAAAGTACCAGAAGTGGTCCACCTACACCCCCGAGGACGACGGCGTGATGATCGCCTACGCCTCCGTGTACGGCCACACCGAGAACCTGGCCAACATCATCGCCTCGAAGCTGGCGGACGCGGGCGTGCGGAACGTGAAGATGTACGACGTGTCCGTGACCCATCCGTCCTACATCATCTCCGAGGCCTTCAGGGTCAGCCACATCGTGTTCGCCTCCACCACCTACAACGCGGGCATCTTCGTGAACATGGAGAACGCCCTGCACGACATCGTGGCCCATAACCTGCAAAAGCGCACCATCGCCGTGGTGGAGAACGGCTCCTGGGCCGCTACCTCCGGCGGGCTGATGCGGGAGCTGCTGGGCAAGCTCAAGAACTGCACCATCCTCGAGGAGGGCGTCAGCATCAAGTCCGCGCTCAAGCCCGAGCAGATGGACGACGTGGACGCGCTGGTCAACGCCATCGTGAGCACCCTGCCCAAGCCCGAGGTCATCGAGCACAAGCCCTCAGAGGTGGTGGAGCCCAACGCCATGTTCAAGCTGTCCTACGGCCTGTTCATCCTCACCGCCCGGGACGGCAAGAAGGATAATGGCTGCATCATCAATACCGCCCAGCAGGTGACCAGCCAGCCCAACCGCATCTCCATCTGCGTCAACAAGAACAACTTCACCCACGACATGATCCTCAAGACCGGGGAGTTCAACGTCAACATACTGTCCCAGGACGCCACCTTCGACATCTTCAAGTGGTACGGCTTCCAGTCCGGCCGGGACACCGAGAAGATCCAGGGGGAGAAGCTGCCCCGCGCCCGCAACGGCATCGTCTACATCGAGGGCTGCACCAACGCCTTCATCGCCGGCAAGGTGGTGGAGTCCCACGACTACGGCACCCACACACTGTTCGTGGCCGACGTCATCGAGGCCCGCGTGTTCAACAACGTGCCCTCCGTGACCTACGCCTACTACTTCGCCAACATCAAGCCCAAGCCCGCCGCCCCCGCCCAGAAGAAGGTCGGCTGGGTCTGCAAGATCTGCGGCTATGTCTACGAGGGCGAGGACCTGCCCGCGGACTTCATCTGCCCGCTGTGCAAGCATCCCGCATCGGACTTTGAAAAGCTGAAATAAAGATGGGACGTAACTATTCAGTCGCCCGGGGATGACTCCTTCAGTCAGCCTGCGGCTGACAGCTCCCTCAGAGAGGGAGCCTGGACGGGAGCCTGAACAGGCGCCCAAAAGCCTCCCTCTCTGAGGGAGGTGGCCCGCGAAGCGGGTCGGAAGGAGTCCCCGACTGAATAGTTACGATGGAGAAAACGAAAGAACAACCCGGAGAACGTTCTCCGGGTTGTTCTTTATGGAGCGACATCGATGTGTTCATGACATTTTTCAAGAGGTCGTTCCCCGCAGCTGCCAATATCACTCCACCAGTACGCTCGCGCTGTTTGCAGGAGCTTCAAAGAGCAGCACACCGTCCCTCACAATACCGACCCTGGTCTTTTTCGAGGCGTAGCCCTTCTGGTCGGTGGTGAAGCGGGTGTAGATCACCGCCCCGTCCGGGACGCCGATGTCCCGCAGCGGCAGATCCAGGGTCATGGGGGTGCCGGTGTTGTTGACGGCCACGGCCAGGCGGCTGTCGGCGTCGAAGCGGGCGTAGGCGATGTAGCCCCAGCCCGCGCACAGGGGCTTCAGGGAGCCGCGCCTGAGCACCGGCAGCGATGCGCGCATGCTCACCAGCGCCCGGAAGAAGCGGAGCATGGCCTTGTCCTCCTGCCCCCAGGGGTAGGCGCGGCGGTTGTCCGGGTCGGTCCAGCCCACCATGCCGGCCTCGTCGCCGTAGTAGATCGTGGGCGCGCCGGGCCAGGTCATCTGTATGACCGCCGCCTCGCGGAACACGTCATGCCGCACGCCCTCCCCGGCGGCGTCGCTGCCTGCGGTGTGCAGCCGTCCGGGCCGTCCGTGGGTGCGGGTCAAAAACCGACTGTGGTCGTGATTGCTCAGCTCGTCCATGGCGCAGTACACCGACGCCGTGGGCATCCGGGACATGCACTCGAAGATGGTGTCGAAGAAGGCCATACCGTTCTGATACAGGTCGTCGCGGCGATAATCGGAGTGCTTCTCCACGCCGGTGAGGAAGAAGGACAGCGGGTCCATGAAGGCGTCGTAGTTCATCACCGTGTCCCACTCATCGCCCTCCAGCCACTCCGAGGGGTCGCCGTAGTGCTCGGCGATGATGACCAGATCGGGGTTGACGGCCCGCACCCGGCGTCGGAATGCCTTCCAGAACTGATGGTTGAAGGACCGGGACAGACCGAGGTCGGCCGCCACGTCCAGCCGCCACCCGTCGATGGAGTAGGGGGGCGAGGCCCACTTCTCCGCCACCCGGAGGATATCCTCGCACAGCGCGGAGGACTGCTCGTAGTACAGCTTGGGCAGCGTGTCCACGTTCCACCAGCTGTGGTAGCGGAAGGGGGTGTCGAAGCCGAAATAGCTGCTGTAGGGGCTGCGGGGATGGCCCAGTGCCCCGCGGTCGCCGGCGTAGATGCCCTCTCGGTTCATCCAGCGGTGAAAGGAGCCGCAGTGGTTGAACACCCCGTCCAGTATGATCTTCATGCCCCGCCGGTGAAGCTCTTGGCACAGGCAGGCGAAATAGGCGTTGGCGGCGGTCAGATTGACCTCGTCGGTGGTGCGCCGTATGTACAGCTCGGCCCGGGAGTTGTCGCGCTCGCCGTGCGTCAGCACCGCGCCGCCGTCCCGGGGAATGGGCGTCAGATGGGGGTCGATGTGCTCGTAGTCCTGGGTGTCGTAGCCGTGTCCCGAGGGGGAGACGAACAGGGGGTTGAAGTAGATGGCCTCCACGCCCAGGCCTTGCAGGTAATCCAGCTTCTCCATGACGCCCACCAGGTCGCCGCCGTAGAGGCAGCGGTAGTCGTCGCTCAGGGGCAGCGCGTCCCAGGCGGGCGCGTGGCGGATGTAGCCGTGGGCGTAGTAGTACTCCCGGTCCTGCACGTCGTTAGCGGGATTGCCGTTGCGAAAGCGGTCCGTCAATATCTGATACTGCACCGCGCCCTGGGCCCATTCCGGGACGTGAAAGCCGGGGATGATCCGAAAGGAGGTCTCCTGCGCCGGGGAGGGCACGTCGTCCACCCAGCGGGGCCCCCGGCGGTCGAAGTGGATCATGCGCCCCTGCCAGGCCACCAGAAAGGAATAGAACTCGGTCTTTTCGCGCAGATAGATCTTCGCCTCGTACCAGTCGAAGGCGTCGTCAGTCCTGTAGCGCGACATCCGCACCCGCACCACGGGGAAGCCCCGCAGCAGCTCCACCTCAGCCCCGGCGTCCTTCCGGATGCGCAGGCGCACGCCCACGTAGTCCCACGGCTTGGGCTCCACGGGCTGCCGAAAGAGCGCCGTGCCGTCTGAATAGATGGAGGAAAACAGCGCGTCGTTGTCGTTGTAGGGCTGATTCATGGGAAGTGTCGAACTCCTCGCTAAACGTATTGATTCATTATAACAGAAGAAATGTAATATTGGGGAAACATAAGGGCGATTTATTGTTTTTTGGGGCCGAAATTACGTAAAAATAACCCGGAGCCCGGAGGACGGGCGACCTCCGGGCTCTTTCGGGGTTCAGCTGATGGCGGCCATGCGCTCAAGCTCGTCGCGGAGCTTGCTGATGATGCGCTTTTCCAGCCGGGATATGTAGCTCTGGGAGATGCCCATCAGGTCCGCGACCTCCTTCTGGGTGTGCTCCTTGTCCGCGCCCAGGCCGTAGCGCAGGCCCACGATGGTCTTCTCCTTGGAGGACAGGTTGTCGATGGCGGAGTGGAGCATCTGCCGCTCGATGGTGGCGTCCAGATCCTGGCTCACCAGGTCGGGCTCCGTGCCCAGTATGTCCGACAGCAGCAGCTCGTTGCCGTCGCCGTCGGTGTTCAGCGGCTCGTCGAAGGACACTTCCGACCGAAGTCGGTTTGTCTTTCGCAGCACCATCAGGATCTCGTTCTCGATGCAGCGGGAGGCGTAGGTGGCCAGCTTGATGTTCTTTTCCGGGTCGAAGGAGTTGACCGCCTTGATCAGCCCGATGGTGCCGATGGAAATCAGGTCCTCGATGCTGATGCCCGTGTTTTCGAATTTCCGGGCGATGTACACCACCAGCCGCAGGTTGCGCTCGATCATCGTCGCCCGCGCCACGGCGTCGCCCTGCTGGGTGCGCCGCATCAGCGCCACCTCCTCCTCCCGGGACAGCGGCGGGGGCAGCAGGTCGCTGCCGCCGATGTAGCACACGGAGCCCCTGCGGATCTGGACGATCATGCCGAAGATGGACTGCCGGACCGTAGATAAAGCCATCATGATTTCCTCCTTTTTGTACACAAATATCCAATCATCGTTTGAACGCGAAGGCCGCCGGGGCCAGGGCCTGGAAGGCGCCGGGAAGCCGCCGTGGATAGACGGCGATCCACGCCTCCGGGGCGCGGCGGCGACGCCCGTTTTCCCATATGTAGAGCCGCTCCGGGCGAAAGCAGGGCAGCGTGCCGCCCCCGCCCACCGAGCCGTAGGCCACCGCCCGGAAGCCCGAATCCGGCAGCACCGGCTTGAGCAGCGCCGCACTCGCCACCAGCACCGGCTGGCCCGAGAGGGGCTCCCGAAGGCGGTTGCCCGTGTCCAGGCAGGCGGTGAAGCGGGCCGTCCCGCGGCCCTGCACGACCTCCACCACGGTGGGCGCGGCGCTCAGGGTCTCCCGGCGCAGGGCGGGAGCCAGGGACGCCGCCCAGGACAGCGCCGGCAGCGCGAGGGTGAAGCCATGCAGCCCCAGCCGCTGCCCGCACGCGCCCACTGCCAGCGCGTTGACCGCGAGCCCGGCCCCCGCCGCCGCCCGGCCACAGCCCGCGGCCAGCGCCGCCAGGGGAAAGAGCGCCGCCACCGCCAGCGGTGCGGGCGGGGAGATGCCCGTCAGCCGGACCGCCACAGCCCCCAGCCCGCCCAGGGCGGCGGCCAGCGCCGAGCGCGACAGGCGAAAGCAGCCCAGGCTCCGGGTGACGGACCCGATCAGGATGAAGTCCATCAGCAGATTGACGAGGAAGTATCGCTCCACGCACATCGCCATCGCCTCCCTGCAATAGGATAGCCAAAAGCCCCGCACATTCTCAACGATTCGCTGTCGAAGGGGCGGGGAAATCTTTCGACACGATGTCGCCCGTGCCGCGCCAAACCGGCCCGGTTTTCGACACGGCTTCGACCCCGGTGACGGAATGTGACACAAAAAACGCCGACACATCCCCGGTGTGGCGGGCGATGTCGGCGGTCGTCGGCGAAATGGGTCCGGGGTGTGACGAATGTCGATGAAATCGGAAATGTTGGGCACTTTTTGCCCGGGCAGGGGAGGGGCGCTCGACGGCGTTCGCGCACCCCGCGCCACGCTTCGGCATAGTATGACACAGGGGAGGCGGTAAGCATGAGTTTTTCGGAGCTGCGGGAGAAGGACGTCATCAACATCCGCGACGGGCGGAACCTGGGCAAGCCCATCGACCTGCTGCTGAACGAAACGGCCTGCGTGGAGGCCCTGGTGGTGCCCGACGGGCGCAGGAGTCTGTTCAGCTTTCTCAAACCCAGCCGCGAGGGCCGCGCCATCGACTGGCGCCGCGTCCGCCGCATCGGCGACGACGTGATCCTGGTGGAGGTGGAGGGGGAGAGGGAGGGGGATTGCGCGTGAAAGGAATCATGAGTGTGGGGCCTTGAGGCATCAGGCAGCAGGCGTTGGGCATTAGTCGGGGCGGCGGCGCGGCGCATTATTCTGCCTGATACCTAATGCCTGTTATGCACCGGCACAGCCGGTACATGTGATTGAAACAGGTACGATTCGTAACCTTTCTGTAAGATTTCAATCCGTCTTGTCATTCATGCGTGGGCCGTGCCTCCATTATCATTTCCATTTGACATACCCTTAACCCCAGTGTTATAATGATAATCGGTGAAAAACTGGAGAGACATGTGCCGAAGGGCGCTTGACGAGACACAAGGAGGATGGTTTACATGGGCATCAATGAGATTCGCGCCGCCATCGAGGGCGGCAGGGCGCGCCTGGGCGTGGAGTTCGGCTCCACCCGCATCAAGGCCGTGCTGATCGACGAGGCGGGCACCCCCATCGCGCAAGGCGCGCACGACTGGGAGAACCAGCTGGTCAACAACATCTGGACCTACGACCTGAAGGACGTCATCACCGGCCTGCAGGACTGCTATGCCGACATGGTCCGGGACGTGAAGGCCAAGTACGGCTGCGGCGTGAAGAAGCTGGCTGCCATGGGCTTTTCCGCCATGATGCACGGCTACATCGTGTTCAATGAAAAGGATGAGCTGCTGGTGCCCTTCCGCACCTGGCGCAACACCATTACCGGCGAGGCCGCGGAGAAGCTGACCGGGCTGTTCAACTTCAACATCCCCCAGCGCTGGTCCATCGCCCATCTGTACCAGGCCATCTTGAACGGCGAGTCCCACGTGCCCGACATCCGCTTCATGACCACCCTGGAGGGCTTCGTGCACTGGAAGCTCACCGGCAAAAAGGTGCTGGGCATCGGCGAGGGCTCCGGCATGTTCCCGATCGACTCGGCCACCAACGACTTCAACCAGGAGATGGTGGAAAAGTTCGACGCCCTGGTGGCGGACAAGGGCTTCCCCTGGAAGCTCAGGGACATCCTGCCCACGGTGCTGGTGGCGGGCGAGAACGCCGGAACTCTCACCGAGGCAGGCGCGAAGCTGCTGGACGTGTCCGGGGAGCTGGAGGCCGGCATCCCGCTGTGCCCGCCCGAGGGCGACGCCCAGACCGGCATGGTGGCCACCAATTCCGTGCGCCAGCGCACCGGCAACGTGTCCGCGGGCACCTCGATCTTTGCGATGATCGTCCTGGAGAAGGCCCTGTCCAAGGTCCGTCCCGAGCTGGAGACCATCACCACTCCCTCCGGCGCGCAGGTGGCCATGGTGCACTGCAACAACTGCACCTCCGACCTGAACGCCTGGGTCAAGCTGTTCGGCGAGTTTGCCGAGGCCGCGGGCGTCAAGCTGGACGCCAACACCCTCTACGGCACCCTGTACCGCAAGGCCATGGAGGCCGACGGCGATCTGGGCGACGTGATGGCCTACAACTACTACTCCGGCGAGCACATCACCGGCTTCACCGAGGGCCGTCCGCTGTTCGTGCGCACGCCCGAGAGCCGCTTCACCCTGGCCAACTTCATGCGGGCCCACCTGAACGCCGCCTTCGCGTCTTTGAAGATCGGCATGGACATCCTCACCGAGGAGGAGGGCGCGCTGGTGGACAGCATCATGGGCCACGGCGGCATCTTCAAGACCAAGGGCGTGGCACAGCCCATCATGGCCGCCGCGCTGAACGCGCCCGTCTCCGTCATGGAGACCGCGGGCGAGGGCGGCGCGTGGGGCATCGCCCTGCTGGCCGCCTACATGGCCGACGCCAAGGACGGCCTGACCCTGGAGGACTACCTGGATCAGCGCATCTTCGCGGGCATGCCCAAGGAGACCGTCGCCCCCGATCCCCAGGCCGCCAAGGACTTCAACGCCTATATCGCCCGCTTCAAGGCTGCCCTCCCCGTGGAGAAGGCCGCCGTGGAGTGCGTGAAGCTGTAACGGACCCACACAAGGAACCACCGGCACATGCCGGTGGTTTTTGTGAGTGTGCCGGGCATGGCGCATATCTAACCGGTGAAAGTCCGGTCGCGGGTATTTACCGCCAAGCGTAGCGAACCGCAAGCTGCTACCGGCAAC
>CADCAS010000047.1 GCA_902799465.1 uncultured Eubacteriales bacterium | reverse complement strand
CGGACGCTGTGTCGCCCCTTCCCTCGTCTGCGACGAGTGAAGGGTTTCGGCTGGCGATCCCCTGGATCGCTCAGCCTCAGTCCGGCTTCGCCGGACGCTTAAGGTCCGTGTTTATTTCTTAATGCCCGCCGAGGCGGTCTTGACCTCGATGCCGCAGGCCTCGCCCAGCAGCTTCATGCTCTCGGCCTCGGTCAGGCGAACGCCCATCTTGTTGCAGGCGTCCCGCACCTGGCGCAGGATGAACAGGTCGGCGTCCCGGGCCACAAAGGCCTCCGCGATCTCACCGGCCAATATCGCGCGCACCAGCCGCCGCGTCCCGACGACCTTGTCGGCATTCTTCAGCCTCTCCAGCATGCGCGATACACCCCTTTCAAATAAACCCAGACTGATAAATCATACCATTATACGCAGGGCTTGTCAAGCAATATAGGTTGATGTGACGAATTTTAACCTGTTTAGGGAGTAGGCAGTAGGGAGTAGGGAGTAGGGGAGTTGCGGCATGTCTGCGCCTTCTGTTGAGAGCTTTGCATTTTCCGTTCCCAAAAAAACGGCTTCCTTTTGCATGCGCCCTGAAACTCCGGTTATTAGTGACGAGACAAGGGAACGGGCGGGTTGTTTCAGGCATACCCTGCTGTGGAGGGGATGTCTCATGAGTAAATGCTGCGGGTCCCGGAAAAGCGGACCGGACGGGCGGAAGGCGCTGGGGCTGATCCTGATGGTCGCAGGCGGACTGATGCTGCTGATCTTCGTGCCCCGCTGGGTCTGGACCGGCGCCCTGTCCGTGACCCTGATCAGCGTGGGCTTTCTGCTGTGGCGCTTCTGAGATAGGGAGTAGGGAGTAGGCAGTAGGGAGTAGGGTGGGAACGGCAGAGGATTCGTGTCTATATGCCATGTAGCGCATAAATGAAATCATCTGCATTCAACGCCGCGACAGAAATGTAACGCAGCGCCGTTCTCCCCCTACTCCCTACTGCCTACTCCCTACTCCCTAAACAACAAACCGACGGCGTCCCTTTATCCGGGACATGCCGTCGGTCTGTTCGGAATATCGCATATCAGATGGCGCGCTCAACCTTCTTGCTGCGCAGGCAGCGGGTGCACACGGACATGCGCTGCGGAACGCCGTTTACGAGAACGCGAACCTTCTGCGTGTTCGGAGCCCAGGTCCGGCGCGTCTTGCGGTTGGAATGGCTCACATTGTTGCCGTACACCACGCCCTTGCCGCAGATTTCACAAAACTTACCCATACTCTATCACACCTCCTTCAAGGATATGTTCATATCAAAACATTAGAATTATAGCATTGTTTCGGCAAAAGCGCAATAGGGAAGCGTGTAAAAGTTGTGGGAATTAGGGAGTAGAGAGCAGGGAGAAGGGAGTAGGGAGTAGGCAGTAGGGAGTAGGGGGAGTTACGGCACAGGCTATACGTTCTGTCGGACTGGAAGCGGTATAGAAGGGCAGGGGGACGACCTCTCAGTCACGCTTCGCGTGACAGCTCCCCTGGAAGGGGAGCCAAGGGGGCAGCTCCAGTCTCAATACCTTCCCCGAAAACCCGGAGGGATAAACCCGTTCTTACCTTCTTCCATAGAGCCCGAGGGCAGACTCATTCTCGGCTCCCCTCCCAGGGGAGCTGTCACGCAAAGCGTGACTGAGAGGTCGTTCTCCCCGCGGAAGCCTCTTGCGGACAAGCTCTCCCGACAGAAGTCCAGCCGTCGCTCCCTCGGCTCCCCTCCCAGGGGAGCTGTCACGCAAAGCGTGACTGAGAGGTCGTCCCCCCCCGCGGAAGCCACTCGCGGACAAGCTCTCCCGACAGAAGTCCAGCCGTCGCTCCCTCGGCTCCCCTCCCAGGGGGGGCTGTCACGCAAAGCGTGACTGAGAGGTCGTTCTCCCCGCGGAAGCCACTCGCGGACAAGCTCTCCCGACAGAAGTCCAGCCGTCGCTCCCTCGGCTCCTCTCCCAGGGGAGCTGTCACGCAAAGCGTGACTGAGAGGTCGTCCTCTCCGCGGAAGCCCCTCGCGGACATGCCCTTCCGGAAGAAGCCCCGACCTTGCGCCGTTCCTTCCCTACTCCCTACTGCCTACTCCCTACTCCCTAAATCTTTAATTTTCTGCTACCGCATAGGCAAACGGGGAGGGATGTGGTATAATAATGAGGGGAAATGACCGATACGGGGGAATGGCGGCTATGCTGAGCATGACGGGTTACGGGCGCGCGGCGCGGGAGCGGGACGGACGGCAGATGACGATCGAGCTAAAGAGCGTCAACCACCGGTTTCTGGACCTGGCCTTCCGGATGCCCCGGAACCTGCTGTTTCTGGAGGAGGCGGCCCGCAAGGCTTTAGGCGCGCGGCTGAGCCGGGGACATGTGGACGTGTTCGTGACCTACAAAAACCTGCGCTCGGACGCCCGCACGGTGACCGTGGACAGGGCACTGTACGACGCCTATGCCCGCGCCCTGGACAGCGTGGCGGGCGGCGATCTGAAGGACGACCGCAGTCTGATGTCCATCGCCCGGCTGCCGGACGTGCTGGTGGTGAGCGAGGCGGAGGAGGACCGCGACGCGGTCACCGCGCTGATGCTGGAGACGCTTAAAGAGGCGCTGGACCAGCTCTTGGCCATGCGCGCTCGGGAGGGCGAGGCCATGCGGCGGGACCTGTCTGAAAAGGTGGACGCCATCGAGCGCATGACCGCCCGGATCGGGGAGCGCTACCCGCAGACCGTGGAGGAATACCGCAACCGCCTCAGGGCCGCGGTGGAGGAGCTGATCGGCCAGCAGGTCGACGAGACCCGGCTGCTGACCGAGGTGGTCGTCATGGCGGACCGCAGCGCCATCGCCGAGGAGCTGGTGCGGCTCAACAGCCACGTGGCCGCGCTGCGCAGGCTGTTCGAGGACCCCGAGCCCATCGGGCGGCGGCTGGACTTCCTGGTGCAGGAGCTGAACCGGGAGACCAACACCATCACCTCCAAGTCCCAGGACATCCCCATCACCCAGCTGGCGCTGGACATGAAGTCCGAGATCGAAAAGCTCCGGGAGCAGCTGCAAAACGTGGAATAGTTCCCATCGAAAAACAAATGAAGAAGGGGAGATCATCCAATGCCAAATCGCGGCAGGCTGTTTGTGATATCGGGACCCGCGGGCGTGGGCAAATCCGAGATCGTGAAAAAGGTGCTTGAGCGCCATCCCGACGTACAGCTTTCGGTGTCCTGCACCACCCGGCAGCCCCGGCCCGGCGAGATCGACGGGGTGAGCTACCACTTCGTCGACGACGCGCGCTTCGATCGGCTGGTGGCGGAGGATGCCTTCTACGAGTGGGCCCACGTCCACCAGAACCGCTACGGCACCCTCAAATCCGTGGTGCAGGCGCAGCTGGAGGCCGGGCACGACCTCATTCTGGAGATCGACGTGCAGGGCTGTCTCCAGGCCATGGCGCAGGACGACACGGTGACCGGCATCTTCGTCTGTCCCCCCAGCCGGGAAAACCTGGAGGCGCGGCTTCGTCACCGCGGCACGGAGACTGAGGAGTCCATCCGCGTGCGGCTGAACAACGTGGCCCGGGAGTGCGCCACCGCCTATAAATACCATTACATCATCATCCACGAGGACTGGTCCGTCCGGCCCGACGCCCTGGAGGTGGCCGCCGATGAGGTCTACGCCATCATCAACGCCCGCCGCCGCACCCTGGACAACAACCGGGCGTTCCTCGATGAACTCAACCGTTCCCTCAAAGCATAATCAGGAGGTAAACAGACCATGATGACCGAACCCCCCATCGGCGAGCTGCTGGAAAAGGTGGACTGCCGCTACACCCTGGCGGTGGAGGCGTCCAAGCGCGCCCGCGAGCTCATCGGCGGCTCCCTGCCGCTGATCGACACCAAGGAGACCAAGCCCCTCACCATCGCCATCGAGGAGATCAACCGCCGGCTGATCACCTACTCCCGCGGCGAGGACGCCGAGGACGCGGAGATCTGAAGCCCCGTTCTCGCATCAAAACAGAATACAGCGCAGCAGGGCGAAACCCGATCCCCCGATCGGCTTTCGCTTGTTGTGCTCATTGTGCAGGGTGACCACAACGCTATTTATTCAGGAAATGAGGCGTTCACATGTTGAAGGACCGTCGGATCGTACTTGGCGTCACAGGCGGTATCGCGGCCTACAAGGCCTGCGAGCTGGTGTCGGGTTTGAAGAAGCGCGGGGCCCAGGTGCGGGTGGTGCTGACGGAGAACGCCGCCAGATTCGTGCCCCCGCTGAGCTTTGAGGCGCTCAGCGGCAATCCCGCCCATGTGGACACCTTCGCCCCCCGGGACGGCATGGAGCACATCGCCCTGGCGAAGTGGGCCGAGCTGTTCGTCATCGCACCCGCCACGGCCAACTGTCTGGCCAAGCTGGCCTGCGGCATCGGCGATGACCTGCTGTCCACCACGACGCTGGCCATGACCTGCCCGCTGTTGATCGCCCCGGCCATGAACGCCAACATGTACCGCCATCCCGCCACCCAGGCGAACCTCGCCACCCTGCGCTCGCGGGGTGCGCACGTGGTGGGCCCGGATTCCGGGCGGCTGGCCTGCGGTGACGACGACATCGGCCGCATGTCCCAGCCCGAGGCCATACTGGAGGCCATCGGGGCCATCCTCGATCCCCGGCGGGATATGGAGGGCCTGCGGGTGCTGGTCACGGCGGGCCCCACGGTGGAGCGCATCGACCCGGTGCGCTACATCACCAACCGCTCCACCGGCAAGATGGGCTACGCCATCGCCGAGGCGGCGCGGGACCGGGGCGCGGAGGTGGCGCTGGTGTCCGGGCCGGTGGCGCTTGAAAAGCCCGCGGGCGTGGACGTGATCTCCATCGAGTCCAGCGCCCAACTGTGCGACGCGGTACTGGAGCGCGGCCCGTGGGCCGACGTGGTCATACAGGCCGCCGCGCCCGCCGACTTCCGCCCGGTGACGGTCGCCGAGCGCAAGATCAAAAAGACCGGCGCGGGCATGACCCTCGAATTGGAGAACACCACCGACATCGCCGCCGCTCTGGGCCGCGACAAGCGCCCCGGCCAGACCCTGGTGGCCTTCGCCGCCGAGACCAACGACCTGCTGGAGAACGCCCGGGGCAAGCTGGACAGGAAGAACGCCGACCTGGTGGCCGCCAACGACGTCTCCCGAAGGGACGCCGGCTTCGGCACCGACACCAACGCCGTCACCCTCATCACCCGAAAGGACGTGAAGGCGCTGCCCCTGATGACCAAGCGCGAGGCCGCCGACGCCATACTGGACGCGGTGATGGAGCTGAGAGCCGGGACCTGAACTCTCGCCTATCATTCGCCCGTCGTGCTGTATGCAAACGGGGAGTTGCAGGGGGAGAGTTAGGAATGAGGAATGAGGAATTAGGAATTATAAATGGCTTGGCTGCGTAGGGGCGGCGATGCGCCGCCCGCCGGGCTATACGTTTTGCGTCGGTATTGGGCAAGCGGTCATTGGCCGCCCTACAGAGTGCGCGGCAGCCACTATTCATTCCTAATTCCTAATTTCTAATTCCTAATTCTTCCAGACAGATCCCTGCTTGTCGGTTTTGCTGAATAGGACCCTACACGGAGCAAGCTACGCATGCGTTACGCCGAAGTGATCGTTGACCTCTCCGCCGAGGCGGTGGACAGGCGGTTCAGCTATGCCATCCCCGAGGGTATGGCGCTGGAGCCGGGGATGCTGGTGACGGTGCCCTTCGGGCCGCGGACGCTGGACGGGTTCGTCATCCGCGTGACCGACCACTGCGACCTGGACCCGGCGAAGGTGAAGCCGGTTCTGAAGCTCCAGCGGGATGAGCCGGTGGTGCTCGGGGAGCTGATGGACCTGGCTGACTGGATGCATCAGCGCTATCTGTGCAACCTGGTGGACGCCCTGCGGCTGATGATCCCCTCGGAGTTGCGCGGGGGCCGGGTGCGGGAGGTTTCGACCCGGTTCGCGCACCTGGCGCTGACGGGGGAGGCGCTGGAGGCATTCATCGCCCAAAACAAGCGGGCGAAGAGGCAGCTGGAGCTGGTGGAGCGGCTGCGTTCAGGCGATGTGGAGACCGCCCGGCTGGACGCAGCGGCGCTCAAGGCCCTGGAGAAGAAGGGCGCGGTGACCGTCTGTCAGCGCGAACGCCGCCGCACGCCCCGGGCGCTGTCCGACGAGTCCCGCACCCCGGACCCGACGCTGATGCCGGGACAGGCGAGGGCGGTGGAGCGGCTGACCGGCGCTCTTGAGACGGGCGGGCGATTCCTGCTCCACGGCGTCACCGGCAGCGGCAAGACCGAGGTGTACATACGCCTCATCCGGCGGGCGCTGGAGCTGGGCCGCACGGCCATCGTGCTGGTGCCGGAGATCGCGCTGACGCCCCAGATGGTGTCCTGGCTTCACGGGCGCTTCGGCGCGGACGCGGCGGTGCTGCATTCTGCGCTGTCGGCGGGGGAGCGCTTCGACGAGTGGCGGCGCATCCGCTCCGGGGAGGCCCGGGTAGTCATCGGCGCGCGCAGCGCCATATTCGCGCCGCTTGAAAACATCGGCTGCATCATCGTGGACGAGGAGCACGAGAGCTCCTACCAGTCCGACCACCGCCCCCGCTACGACGCGCGGGAGATCGCCTGGCGCAGGGCCGGGACCCATCGCGCCGTGCTGGTGCTGGGCAGTGCCACCCCCTCCATCGCCACCTACATGCGCACGGAGCACGGGGTGCGCCCCGAAAACCGGCTGGAGCTCATCGAGCTTCGGCAGCGGGTGAAGGACCGCCCCCTGCCCGAGGTGGAGCTGGTGGATCTGCGGGGCGAGTTCGACAAGGGCAACCGCTCCATCTTCTCCGAGAAGCTGGCGAGCGAGCTGCAGACCTGCCTGGACACCGGCCACCAGGCCATGCTGTTTATCAACCGCCGGGGCCACTCCACGTTCGTATCCTGCCGCAAGTGCGGGTATGTGGTGAAGTGCGCCCAGTGCGACGTGTCCATGACCTATCACCAGTCCGGGGAGCTGCTGCGCTGCCACTACTGCGGCGCGACCCAGCCCCCGCCGCGGCGCTGCCCCAGCTGTGGCAGCGCCTACATCAAGTACTTCGGCGCGGGCACGCAGAAGGTGGAGGCCGAGGTCCGGCGGCTGTTCCCGCAGGCCCGGGTGGCCCGCATGGACAACGACACCACCCAGCGCAAGGACGCCCACCAGCAGATCCTGGACGCCTTTAGAAGCGGCGAGACCAACGTGCTGGTGGGGACCCAGATGATCGCCAAGGGGCTGGACTTTCCCAAGGTGACCTTAGTGGGCGTGGTGGCCGCGGACATGACGCTCAACCTCCCGGACTACCGCAGCGTGGAGCGCACCTTCCAGCTCATCACCCAGGTGGCGGGCCGCGCGGGCCGCGCCGACGAGCCGGGGCGGGTGGTGGTGCAGACCTACGACCCGGAGCACTACGGCATCCGCTGCGCCGCCATGCAGGACTACCGCGCCTTCTACACCCGGGAGTCCGCCAACCGGCGGCTGGCGCTCTACCCGCCCTATTCGGTGATCGCCCGGGTGGTGTTCACCGCCAGGGCCCCGGAGGCCGCCGAAAACGCCGCGCGGGAGGCGGAGAAGGCCATGGAGGCGTGGGTGGAGGCGCAGGGCATCCGCGAGCACATCCTCCAGCTCCGCGCCGCCGAGGCCCCCATCGGGCTTCTGCGGGGCGAATACCGCTGGCAGCTTTTCACAAAGCTCTACTTCAAGGCCGACACCGAGGCCGTCGCCCGGCAGCTGCGCGCCCTGGCCGACCAGGCCCCCGAGGGCGTCCGCGCCGAGCTCGAGGTGGACCCGGTGAATATGATTTAGGGAGTAGGGAGCAGGCAGTAGGGAGTAGGGGAGCGACGGCAATCCTTATGGCCTCGATTGGGACTTTTGAGCGGAAATAAATAGCGATTGGCGCTAAAAGATAGGCTGAGAGGTCGTTCTCTATTATCCCACGTCCCGATGATCTGCTCCGACAGGCCGCATGGACAGCGACGGAGGATACCGGCACTCCAACAGAACCCAAATGGCTTGCCGCCCCTCCCCCTACTCCCTACTGCCTACTCCCTACTCCCTAAAACAGCAAAGGAAGATACGCACATGGCAATTCGCAACATCGTTGAAATGGGCAAGGACGACATCCTGCGCAAGCGTGCGCGGCGGGTGGACAAATTCGACAAGCGGCTGGCGATCCTGCTGGACGACATGGCGGACACCATGTACGAGGCGGACGGCGTGGGCCTGGCCGCGCCGCAGGTGGGCATATTGAAGCGCTGCGTGGTCATCGACGTGGGCGAGGGCCTGATCGAGCTGGTGAACCCGGAGATACTGTGGGCCGAAGGCGAGGTCGTGGACGTGGAGGGCTGTCTCTCCGTGCCCGGACGCCGCGCCACGGTGGCCCGCCCCGAGAAGGTGCGCGTCCACGCTCAGGACCGCCGGGGCCGCCACATCGAGGTGGAGGGCGAGGCCCTGCTGGCCCGGGCGCTGTGCCACGAGCTGGACCACCTGGACGGCATACTCTATGTGGACAAGATGATCGAAGACGTGACCGACCGGGAAGAGGAAGAAGAACAGGAGGAGGGGGCCTGACCCCCGTTTAGTCTATGGCGATTCGCGCAATCAGGGTGATGGGCGAGGACGATGTCCTGCGCAAGCACGCCCGCAAGGTGGATAAATTCGACGCGCGGCTCCACGAGCTGCTCACCGACATGGCCGAGACCATGCGCGCCGGCGAGGGCGTGGGTCTGGCCGCGCCGCAGGTGGGCGTGCTCAAGCGGGCCGTGGTCATCGACGTCAGCGCCATCCGCGAGGAGGGCGACGAGGTGCTGGAGCTGGTCAACCCCGAGATCGTCTCAACAGAGGGCGAGAACACGGTCATCGAGGGCTGCCTCTCCGTCCCCGGCCGGGCGGGCCGCGTGGTGCGCCCCGAGAAGGTGACGGTGAAGGCCCAGGATCGCGACGGCAACGCCATCGAGGTCACCGGTGAGGGCATGCTGGCCGTGTGCCTGTGCCACGAGCTGGACCATCTGGACGGCATACTCTACGTGGACAAGATGATCGAGGACGCCACCGAAGAGATGAAGCGTCGACGGGGAGGCGGGGAAGCATGATACGCGCTGTCTTTATGGGTACCCCGGAGTTCGCGGTGCCGTCGCTGGACGCGCTGTGCGAGCTGGGCTATGACGTCATGGGCGTGTTCACCCAGCCCGACCGCCCCGCGGGCCGCGGCAGGAAGCTGACCCCCTGCCCGGTGAAGCTGCGGGCGCTGGAGCGGGGACTGGACGTGTACCAGTTTGAGAAGGTCAGGACCCCGGAGGGCGTAGCGCGGCTCAAGGCGCTGGCCCCGGACGTGGTGGTCACCGCCGCCTTCGGACAGATCCTCACGCAGGAGCTGCTGGACATCCCGACGCATGGCACCGTGAACGTCCACGCCTCGCTGCTGCCCAGGTACCGCGGTCCCGCGCCCATCAACTGGTGCATCCTCAACGGCGAGAGGACCGCGGGCGTCACGCTGATGCTCACGGACATCGGCATCGACACCGGCGACATACTGGCCGCGCGGGAAACCCCCATCGGCGAACTGGAGACCGCCGGCGAGCTGACCGAACGCCTGTCCGCGCTGGGCGCGGAGCTGCTGGGGGACGCGCTGCCCGGATACCTTGCCGGGACGCTTCAGCCCGTCAAGCAGAACGAGGCCCAGGCCAGCTACGAGCCCATGCTCAAAAAGGAGATGGGCCACATCGACTGGACCCGCCCCGCCGAGGCCGTCGCCTGCCAGGTCCGGGGCCTCAACCCCTGGCCCTGCGCCTACGCCGACATGCCCGAGGGGCGGCTCAAGATCTACCTCGCAAAGCCCGTTCCCTGCGACGCCGACGCCGAGCCCGGCACCGTCGTCACCTCCTCGGCCAAGGCCGGCCTCATCGTCAAATGCGGCCGGGATGCCCTGGACCTCATGGAGATCCAGGCCCCCAACGCCAAGCGCATGACCGCAAAGGCGTATCTGATGGGGAAGAAGATCGAGGTCGGAACAAAGCTGGCTTAGCGCAGGCCTTTGATGAATAATACACGAATCATTATAATGGAGAATGGCTGTGGAAATCCTGCGGATTTCTTTTATCTGTATGAAAGGCCTGCCAAGCCAGGTGTATACCATTAGTATCTATTCAGTTCTGCTGTGATAAGTGGAGATTGTCCGAGGCAACGGGGAACGACCTCTCAGTCACCGACTTCGTCGGCGACACCTTGGCTCCCCTTTCAGGGGAGCTGTCAGCCGTTAGGCTGACTGAGAGGTCGTCCCCCGCAGCCTGCCAAATCTCTGTTTGTCACAGGACTGAACAGTTACTACCATCAATCAAACAAATCCGCAAGGATTTGCACCATCATTCTCCATTTTCCATTCTCCATTCCCCATTGTCCACAGAAAGGATCACACCCATGACTGACACCAAAACTCCCCGCCGTCCCGGACCGGGCGGCGCGCGCGGACAGGGCGGGCCCCGGCCCCACGGCCGACGCCGTCCCGCCCCGGACCCCCGGAAGGCGAAAAAGCCCGCGGGCCCCACGGCGCGGACGGTGGCGCTGAAGGCGCTGCAGGACGTGGTGCGGGGCGACGCCTACGCCGCCCAGGCCCTGGACAAGCAGCTCCAGGCCGCGAAGCTGTCCCCGGAGGACCGCCGCCTGGCGGCGAGCCTGTTCTACTTCGCGGTGGAAAACCGGCTCTACATCGAGACCATGCTGGGCAGATTCCTGGACGCGAAGCCCGAGCCGGTGGTGAACGACATCCTCCACATCGCCGCGGCGCAGCTCTTGTTCATGGACAGGGTCCCCGACCACGCGGCGGTGGACGAAGCGGTGAAGCAGGTGCGCTTCGCGGGCCGGGACGGCCTGACGGGGCTGGTGAACGGCGTGCTGCGCAACCTGATCCGCGCCCGCGACGCCGGGGAGCTGACCCTGCCCGACAGGGACGCGAACCCGGTGGCATGGCTGTCAGTGAAGCGCTCCGTGGCCCCGGTGATCGCCGAACGGCTGATCGACGCCTACGGACTTGAGCGCGCCGAGCGCCTCGTGACCGCCCGCCCCGAACGGGGCCAGGCGGTGCGCTTCAACCGCATGGTCACGGACGCGGCGGCCTTCGCGGCGTGGCTGGACGCCCAAGAATACGCATGGCATCCCGGCCTCGTCGAGGACGCCTTCATCGTCGAAAACGGCGGCAACCTGGCCGACACCGACGGCTACCGCCAGGGCCTGTTCTCCATCCAGGGCCAGAGCGCCATGCTGGCGGCCCAGGCGGTGGAGGCGAAGCCCGGCATGCACATACTGGACGCCTGCGCGGCTCCCGGCGGCAAGACGGCGCTGATGGCCGAGCGCATGGGCGGCGCGGGCCGGGTCTACGCCTGGGACGTGCACGAGCATCGGGTGACGCTGATCCGCGCCGCGGCCCGGCGGCTGGGGCTGGACAACGTGCGCGCCACGGTGTACGACGCCCGGGAGCCCATGGAGAGCATCCGCATGACCATGGACGCCGTGCTGGTGGACGCGCCCTGTTCGGGCCTGGGCGTGCTCAACGAGAAGCCCGACATCAAGTACCGCGCCACCGCCGAGAGCCTGGACGCCCTGCCCGCGCTGCAATTGCAGATTCTGGAGTCCGCGGCCCAGGCGGTGAAGCCCGGCGGGCGGCTGGTCTACGCCACCTGCACGGTGCTGCCGCAGGAGAACGAGGACGTGGTCAGCGCCTTCCTGAAGGCCCATCCGGAGTTCGCCCCGGACACCCGCGCGAATTGGCTGCCCGAGGCGCTGCACGACGGCCTGTCGGACGGCATGCTGACCCTGTCCCCGGAGCGGGAGGACTTTGAGGGCTTCTTCATCGCCCGCATGACCAGGAGGCAGGCGTGAGCATGGACAAGCTGCAGCTGCTGGGCATGGACCGCGGGGAGCTGACGCGCTTCGTCACGGAGGATCTGGGCGAGAGCAAGTTCCGTGCCAGGCAGATCGGGGAGTGGCTCAACCGCGGGGCGTCCATCGACGAGATGACCAACCTCTCCGCGGCGCTGCGCGCAAGGCTCAACGCCATCGCCGTAGCCAACCCGGTGACCATCCTGGAGTCCTATCGGTCCAAGCTGGACGAGACGGAGAAGTTCCTCTACGCCCTGACCGACGGCAACCTGATCGAGGGCGTGGTGATGCGCTACCACCACGGCGACACCCTCTGCGTGTCCACGCAGGTGGGCTGCCGCATGGGCTGCGCCTTCTGTGCCTCCACGCTGGACGGCCGGGTGCGAAATCTGACGCCGGGGGAGATCCTGGGCCAGGTGGCCGCCGCCAACCGCCACATCCGGCAGCAGGACCCCGAGCGCCGCGTCCACAACATCGTGCTCATGGGCTCCGGGGAGCCGCTGGACAACTACGACAACGTGGTGAAGTTCCTGCGGCTGGTCAACGCCCCGGAGGGGCTGAACATCTCCCTGCGCAACGTCTCCCTGTCCACCTGCGGGCTGGTGCCGAGAATGTACGACTTCGCCGAGGAGGGCCTGCCGGTGACGCTGTCGCTGTCGCTCCACGCGCCCAACGACGAGATCCGCCGCAGGCTCATGCCCGTGGCCAACGCCTATCCCTATGACCAGGTCATCGCCGCCTGCCGCAACTACGTGGAAAAGACGGGCCGAAGGGTGATCTTCGAGTACGCGCTGGTCAGGGACGTCAACAGCGACCTCAAGTGCGCCGACGAGCTGGCCAGCAGGCTGCGCGGCCTCCAGTGCCACGTCAACCTCATCCCGCTCAACGACGTCAGGGAGCGCAACCTCTCCGCGCCCACCCGCCAGACCGTCGAGGCCTTCCAGAAGCGCCTCGCCCTCAAAAACATCTCCGCCACCGTCCGAAGGGAGATGGGCGCGGACATCGAAGGCGCCTGCGGCCAGCTCCGCCGGAAGGTCCTCGAGGAGGCCGGACGGTAACGGCGGAAGGATAGTTGATGAATGGGGAATTGGGAATGGGGAATTGGGAATGGCGGTGCAAATCCTCCGGATTTGGTGACTATTCAGTCGCCCAGGGATGACTGCGGCTGACAGCTCCCTCAACTCCCTCAGTCAGCCTGCGGCTGACAGCTCCCTCGGAGAGGGAGCCTGGACGGGAGCCTGGACGGGAGCCTGAACGGGACCCCAAAAGCCTCCCTCTTTGAGGGAGGTGGGCCGCGAAGCGGCCCGGAAGGAGTCCCCGTCGAAACAGCTACGACTTACCCAACTAAACCAGCGATCAAACGATTATCGGGGATTTCAACAAAAAGAAATCCGCAAGGATTTCCACAAGAATTCCCCATTCCCCATTCCCCATTCCAAATTCCCCATTCCAAATTCCCAATTCCAAATTCTCCACACGATCACGGGGGTCACGCGCATGAAAGTATACTCTATGACGGACATCGGTCGGGTACGCCAGCTGAACGAGGATTCCTGCTACCAGCCCCAGCCGGGGGAGCGCTTCTGCGCGGTGGCGGACGGCATGGGCGGGCACAACGCCGGCGAGGTCGCCAGCGCCATGGCGGTGAAGGTGTACGCGGACTACATGCGCGACGTGCAGAACATCACCGGGGACGCCATGCGGGCGGCGGTGAGCCGCGCCAACGACGAGGTGTACCGGGCCAGCCTCCAGTCCCCGGAGGTCAGCGGCATGGGCACCACGTTCTCGGCGCTGGCCATGGACGGCGGATCGGCCTACATCGCCCACGTGGGGGATTCCCGCATCTATCTGGTGCGCCGGGGCAGCCTCATGCAGCTGACCCTGGACCACACCCTGGTGGAGGAGATGGTGTTGAAGGGACTCATCACCCCCCGCGAGGCGCGGGTGCACCCCAAGCGCAACATCATCACCCGGGCCCTGGGCACGGACCCCCGGGTGGAGATCGACCTGATCCAGCTGGAGCTTCGGCCGGGGGACGTGTTTTTCCTGTGCTCCGACGGGCTGACCAACCACGTCCCGGAGCGGGACATCCTGCGCGCCGCTCAGTCCCGGGACAGCTGGCAGGACAAGCTCAGGACCCTTGTGGGCATCGCCCTTGAAAACGGCGGGGCCGACAACATCACGGCGATGTTCGCGGTATACGAGGAGGCCGACGGTCGATGATCGGGCGCGTCATATCGGGCCGGTATGTCGTGCAAGCCATCGTCGGCACAGGCGGCATGGCCGTGGTGTACCGCGCCTTTGACAAGAAGAAAAACCGGGTCGTCGCCATCAAGGTGCTCCGGCCCGAATACGAGTCCGACGAGGAGTTCGTGCGCCGGTTCAGCCGGGAGGCGGAAGCGGCGTCCAAGGTGTCCCATGAAAACATCGTCAACATGCTGGACGTGGGCACCGACGGGGACATGCGCTATATCGTCATGGAGTTCGTGGACGGCCAGACCCTCAAGGACATGATCCGCCAGCAGGGCTACATCCATCCCGACACCGCCATCCGCATGACCATCCGCATCCTCGCGGCGGTGGACCACGCCCACAGAAACGGCATCGTCCACCGCGACATCAAGCCCCAGAACATCCTGGTGGACTCCGAGGGCAGGGTGAAGGTGGCGGATTTCGGCATTGCCCGCCTCAAGGCCACCCAGACCACCACCATCAACGACGGCGAGGGCGTGTCGGCGCTGGGCAGCGTCCACTACTTCTCCCCGGAGCAGGCCAAGGGCGAGGTGGCCGATGAGAAGAGCGACCTCTACTCCGTGGGCGTGGTGATGTACGAGATGCTCACCGGGCAGGTGCCCTTCGACGGGGACAACAGCGTGTCCGTGGCGTTAAAGCACGTCAACGAGGCCCCCAAATCCATGCGGGAGCGCCGCCCGGAGATCAGCAAGGCCCTGGACGAGGTGGTCATGCGGGCGCTGTGCAAGGACGCCACCAAGCGCTACCAGACCGCCGCCGAGATGGCCGCGGACCTGCGCAGGTGCATCACCAACCCCGAGGGCGGCTTCGTGAAGTACCCCCGCACCCCCGAGGAGATCGAGCGGGAGCGCGAGGCCCGCAAGCGCCGCAAGCAGCGGGACCGCCGCCGCATCCAGCGCACCTTCATCATCACCGCGTCGCTGATGACCGCCGTGCTGGTGGCCTTCGTGGTGTGGTTCATCTCCCGCTACGCCCATACATACGCCATGCCCGATGTGGTGGGAGAGGATCGGCTCATGGCCGAGGAGACCCTGACCCGCCTCAACGCCGCCCTGGACGTGCGCTATGCCTACAGCGAGGACTACGAGGAGGGCCAGGTCATCAGCCAGTCCCACCGGAAGGGCGTGCGGGTGAAGTACGACGATCCCGTGGTGCTCACCGTGTCCCGCGGCTCCGAGTTCTACTCCCTGGAGGACTGTCTGGGCCAGAAGGCCACGGAGGTGGCCGAGCAGCTCAACGCCCTGGGCGTGACCTCGGTGGAGATCGAGTACGTCCAGTCCGACAGCCCCGCCGGGGTGGTGGTGGCCTTCGAGCCCGCCCCCGGACGGCAGAGCCGCCAGACCCCCGTGAAGCTCGTCGCCAGCGGCCAGCGGATCATGATGCCCTCCCTCGCCGGTCTGACCGTGGAGAGTGCCCGGGCGCTCATCGAGGCCGAGGGACTCAAGCTGGGCGGCGTGTCCGAGGGCTACGCCTCCGACGCCAAGTCCGGCACCGTCATCGCCCAGAGCGTGGCCGCCAATTCCCAGGTGCTTGCCGGGACCACCGTGGATCTCACGGTCAACATCCAGCAGACCGCCATGTACTATCCCGCCTCCAAGCTCTCCATCGTCGTGCCCTTAAGCGGCACCGCCGTTCGCGTTCAGATCAGGCTGGACTCCGGCGAGCTCCAGGAGGTCTACCAGGGCGCGCTCAACACCGGCACCTACCGCATCGCCCTCTCCTGCGCCGAGCCCGGTCCCCACGCGGTCTACGTCTATATGGACGGGGTGCTGATGGAGGAGCAGGAGATCAAGTTTGAATAATTGGGAATTGGGAATTGGGAATTGGGAATGGATGTGGAAATCCTTCGGATTTCGTACCTATTCAGTCGCCCAGGGGAGCCTTTACGGGAGCCTGCACGGGAGCCCAAAAGCCTCCCTCTTTGAGGGAGGTGGCCCGCGAAGCGGGTCGGAAGGAGTCCGCGACTGAACAGTTACCGGATTTCTTTGATATATACCGTGAACAGATGGTATAGCGCCGATTGCAGTATACGATCGGCACTGTAGAAGCTGTCGCGCTTAGGATCAAAAAGCGTCAGTCGCTTTTTAACGCTCCACTCTCCACTCCCAACTTTCCACTCTCAGCTTACAAGCCAAGCATTCTCAATTCCCAATTCCCAATTCCCCATTCCCCATTCCCAATTCCAACAGGAGGTGTTCCCATGCTCGCCACCATCCTCCAGGGCATCGGTGGGTTTTACTACGCCATGGACGATACGGGCGCGGTGCATCAGGTGCGGGCCCAGCGGAAGCTGCGGCGGGACCGGATGAAGCCGAAGGTGGGGGACCGGGCGGAGATCACCCCCGGCGAGGGCGAGGAGGACGGCTGGCTCCAGGCCATACTGCCCCGGAAGAACGAGCTGACGCGCCCGCCGGTGGCGAACATCGACGTGGCGGTGATCGTGGCCGCCGCCGCCGCGCCGCTGCCGGACCTGATGATGGCGGACCGGCTGATGGTGAACGCCCGCCGGGCCAATATCGACGTCCGGCTGGTCATCACCAAGTGCGACCTGGACGAGGGCCTGGCCGCGGAGGTGGCCGGGCAGTACCGCGGCGCGGCGTGCGCGCCCCTGCGGGTGTCCTCGCGGACGGGGGAGGGGCTGGATGAGCTGCGGGCAGCATTGGCGGGCCGGGTGTGCGCGCTGGCGGGACAGTCGGGCGCGGGCAAGTCCACCCTCATCAACGCCCTCTACGGCCTCGACCTGGAGACCGGCGACCTGTCCCGGCGCATCGACCGGGGCAAGAACACCACCCGCTCCTGCCGCCTGATCCCGGTGGCGGGGGGCGGCATGGTGCTGGACACCCCCGGCTTCAGCCTGCTGGAGACCGACGTGTTCGACCCGGTGGAGCTGAAGGACAGCTACCCGGAGTTCGCGCCGCTGGAGGGGGGCTGCTATTTCCAGCCCTGCTATCACGCCTCGGAGCCGCGCTGCGCCGTGCGCGACGCCGTGGAGCGGGGAGAGATCGATCCGAAGCGCCACGGGCGCTATGTTGAATTGTTGCAGGACATGCGACAGAGATGGAGGGAACGCTATGATTAAGATCGCCCCGTCGCTGCTGGCGGCGGACTATTTGAAGCTGGGCGAGGAGATCCGCCGCATGGCCGAGGCCGGCGCGGACGTGCTGCACTACGACGTGATGGACGGCTCCTTCGTGCCCAACATCTCCTTCGGCCAGGGCGTGGCCGAGCGCGCCGCCACCTGCGGGCTCCCGGTGGACGCCCACCTGATGATCGTCAACCCCGAGAAGTACATCGACGCCTTCGCCAGGGCCGGGTGCCGGTACATCACCGTCCACGCCGAGGCCACGAACCACCTCCACCGGGCGCTCCAGCAGATCCGCGCCGCGGGCTGCAAGGCCGGCGTGGCGCTGAATCCCGCGACCTCCCCGGAGTGCCTGCGCTACGTGCTGGGCGACTTCGACCTGGCCCTGGTGATGACCGTCAATCCCGGCTTCGGCGGGCAGAAGCTCATCCCCGCCTGTGTGGACAAGATCGCCGCCATCCGCGGGATGCTGGACGCGGCGGGCGTGAACGCCGAGATCGAGGTGGACGGCGGCGTCAACCTCCAGACCGGGCCCATGCTGATGAGGGCCGGGGCTACCATGCTGGTCGCCGGCAGCGCCCTCTACGGCGCGCCCGACGCCAGGGCCTTCATCGACACCCTCCGCGCCAGCTACGCCGGGATCGCCGCCGAGCGGTGACCCGCAATCGAGCGAATTTCAATCCCCTTTGTTCATATTGGGTACATCTTTGGCATATATAATGACATCATTGAGGGTTCGCCACTCTCATGATCGGCCATCGCGCCGGAAAAACATGAGGCGCTGCCGCATTGCCAGCGTCAGCGCCGCATAATATGGATTGACCCCAGAACACTGTTCCCCGCCCCGCGTCATGGACTTGCAAGGATGACGCCGGGGCGGGGACAGACAATTTTGGGAGACGAGGGAACAGGGGACAGGGGACAGGGAACAGGCAACAGGGAACGGGGAACAGGGAACAGGGAACAGGGAACTGGCAACAGGGAACGGGGAACAGGCAACAGGGAACAGGAATAGCGGCTGCCGCCCCTGCGTTCCCGGGCCATTCCTGTTGCCTGTTGCCTGTTCCCTGTTCCCTCGGTTCCCCTGTTTCCTTTTCCCTTTTCCCTCAGTAAATGGTAAATTTCCCATAACATGTTTCAAAGGGATTGCAATTATTAAATAATGATGCTATAATGCAGTCATAATGGTAATTTGGACCCTTTAGTTTTGGTATATTTGAAGGCGGGCCGCAGGGACCGCCGCAGGTGAGGAGGTCAAGATGAACAGATCAATCGTCGCCGCCTTTCTGGGCTTCGTGCTGCTCAGTCAGGCGGGGTATGCGGAGGGTCAGATCGAGCAGCTGTTTTCCGACGACAACAAGCTGATCCAGGAGGATTACAAGGTTGACGGCGGCGCGCTGGCCATGGGCCCGGACGGCTTCGCCCGGCACACCCTGGAGTACGACGAGCGGGGCAATGTGGTCCGCGAGGCGTGGCTGGACGACCAGCTCAATCCCGTGGCCAACAAGGACGGCGTGTACGCCGTGGCCCGTGAATATAATGAAGCAAACCGCGTGGCCGTGGTGCGCTATCTGGACGCCCAGGGGAATCCCATGCTCTACGAAAAGCTGGGCGCCTACGGCGAATCCTTTGAGTACGATCAAAACGGCAACGTATCCGTCAACATGCGGCTGGACGCCGAGGGCAACCCCATGGCGGGCGTGGGCGGCTGGGCGCAGGCGGAGTATCAGTATGACGAGAGCAACCGCCGCGTCCAGGAGACCTACTTCGACGCGGGCGGCGCGCGCTGCGTGATCGAGGGCGGCTACTGCCAGGTGAAGCGCCGCTATGACGAGGCGGGCAACGTCACCCGGGAGTCCTACTTCGACACCGAGCTGAAGCCCGCCGCCAACAAGGACGGCGTCATCACCATCGAGCGGGAGTTCAACGCGGACAAGAAGGTCACAAAGACCATGTACTACGACGGCAGCGGCGCGCCGATGGTCTACGCCAGGCTCGGCGCGAGCGGCGAGTCCTTCGAGTACGATGAAAACGGCAATGTCACCGTCAACACCCGCCTGGACGGCTTCGGCGCGCCCATGAACGGCGCGGGCGACTGGGCCCGGGTGGAGAACGGCTACGACGCCAGCAACCGCAAGGTCTCCGAGCGCTATTTCGACGCCCAGGGCCAGCGTTGCGCCAACGGCGGCAACTACCACGGCATCGATCGGGTCTACGACGAGGCCGGGAACGTGATCCGCGAGACCTATTACGACGTCAGCGGCGAGGTCGGGCCCAACAAGTCCGGCGTAGTCGTCGTGGAAAAGAGCTACGATGAGAACCGCCGCCTCGTCCTCCAGCGCTATCTGGACGCCAATGGCCAGCCCATGCAGGTGGGCAGCATCTACCAGCTCAAGCAGGACTACGACGACGCCGGCAACATGATCCGCGAGACCAACCTGGACGCGGACGGCAACCGCATGCTCAGCGCCGCGGGCTGGTGCCAGCACGACATCACCTACGACGAGCACAAGTGGCGCGTGGCCGAGCGCTTCTATGACATAGAGGGCGCGCCCGCGCTGCTGAACGGCGACTACAGCGGCATCGACCGCTCCTTCAACGAGGCGGGCAAGCCCATCCTGGAGTCCTTCCACGACCGCACCGGCGACGTGGGGCCGAACCGGGGCGGCATCATCGTCCGCCAGACCAGCTACGACGACGCGGGCCGCGTCATTGAGCTGCGCTATTTCGACGCCGCGGGCAACCTGATGGCCCCCGCCAGCGCGGGCGTGTGCATCGAGCGCCGGGATTACGACGATGCGGGCTACCAGAACCTGACCCGCTATTTCGGCGCGGACAGCCAGCCCATGAAGGGCCTCCAGGGCTGGGCCTCCGCCCGGTATGAAAACGACGCCAACGGCAGGCGGGTCTCCGAGCGCTACTACGACGAGACCGGCACCGTCTGCCTGAACAATGACCAGTACGCCGCCATACAGCGAACCTACGACGAGAACGGGCGCGTGGTCCGGGAGGAGTTCTACGACGCCTCCATGCACCTGGCCCCCAACAAGCAGGACATCACCGTCCGCCTCACCGCCTACGACGAGAACGGCCGGGTGACCGAGCTGCGCTATCTGGACGCCCAGGGACAGCCCGTCGCGCCTGCCAGCGTCGGGGCCTGCATCGAGCGCCGCACCTACGATGAAAAGGGCAACCAGGCCTCCGTCCAGTATTTCGACGGCGACGAGCAGCCCGTGATGCTGGCCCGCGGCTGGTCCAGGGCCGAGTACCGCTATGATGAAAACAACCGCCGCGTCGAGGAGCGCTACTACGACGGGGAGGGCCAGCTGTGCCTGAACAGCGACCAGTACGCCGCTGTCCTGCGCAGGTACGACGACGCGGGCAACGTCACCGGCGAGGCCTTCTTCGACACCACCATGACGCCCGCCGCCAACAAAAGCGGGATCATCGTCGTCGAGCGCGACTACAACGAGAACAAGAAGGTTACCGCCGCCCGCTATCGGGACGGCGAGGGCCAGCCGATGCTCTTCAAGGGCAGCGCGTCCTACGGCGAGCTGTACACCTACGACGCCGCGGGCAATCAGGCCACCGTCACCCGCGTGGATGCCGACGGCAATGTGATGAACGGCGCGTCCAACTGGGCCAAGGCCGAGTATACCTATGACGCCGCCAACCGCCGGGTCTCCGAGCGCTATTTCGACGCTGAGGGCAGCCGGGTCCTGAACGGCGGCAACTACTGGGGCATTGACCGCGCCTATGACGACGTAGGCAACGTCATCCGTGAGACCTACTATGACGCCAGCGGCAACATCGGGCCGAACCGGGGCGGCGTGATCATCGTGGATAAGACCTATGACGAGGCGCGCCACCTGACCGGGCAGCGCTATCTGGACGCCCAGGGTCAGCCCATGACGGTGGGCGGGACCTATCAGCTGATCCAGGACTACGACGAAAACGGCAACATGGTCCGCGAGACCAACCTGGACGCGGACGGAAACCGCATGCTGAACGCGGCGGGCTGGGCGCAGCACGACATCAGCTACGACGAGCACAAGTGGCGCGTGTCTGAGCGCTTCTACAATGTGGAGGGCGCCCCGGCGCTGGTGAACGGCGATTATTCCGGCATCGACCGGGCGTTCAACGACGAGGGCAAGGTGACGCAGGAGACCTTCCACGACGCCAGCGGCGAGGTCGGCGCGAACAAGGCCGATATCGTGGTCCGCCAGACGGCCTACGACGAGGACGGCCGTGTGGCCGAGCTGCGGTATTTCGACGCGGAGGGCAATCCCGTCGCGCCGACCAGCGTGGGGGCCTGCATCGAGCGCCGCACCTATGACGAACGTGGCAACCAGGCATCCGTCCAGTATTGCGACGGCAGCGGCAATCCCGTCCTGCTGGCCCGCGGCTGGTCCAAAGCGGAATACGCCTACGACGACAGCAACCGCCGCACCGAGGAGCGCTACTTCGACGAGCAGGGTCAGCCCTGTGAGAGCACGGACGAATACCACGCCGTGCAGCGGGCTTACGACGAGGCGGGCAACGTGGTCCGCGAGTCCTACTTCGACACGGAAATGAACCCCACCGCCAACCGCGCCGGGGCTGTCACTATCGAGCGCGACTACAACGAGAACAAGCAGGTCACCGCCCTCCGCTATCTGGACGGCGAGGGCCAGCCGATGCTGTTCAAGGGCAACGCCGCCTACGGCGAGCTCTACACCTACGACGCTGCGGGCAATCAGACCACCGTCACCCGCGTGGACGCCGATGGCAATGTGATGAACGGTGCGGCCAACTGGGCGAAGGCCGAATTCACCTACGATGAGAAGAACCGCCGCCTGACCGAGCGCTACTACGACGCCGACGGCAACAACGTCCTGAACGGCGGCAACTACTGGGGCATTGACCGCGCCTACGACGACGTGGGCAACGTCATTCGCGAGACCTACTATGATGTGACCGGCAATGTGGGTCCGAACCGCGCCGGAATCGTCATCGTGGATAAGACCTATGACGAGGCCCGCCACCTGACCGGGCAGCGCTACCTGGACGGCGAGGGCCAGCCCATGGCGGTGGGCGGGACCTATCAGCTGATACAGGACTACGACGAGAACGGCAACATGGTCCGCGAGACCAACCTGGACGCGGACGGAAACCGCATGCTGAACGCGGCGGGCTGGGCGCAGCACGATATCAGCTACGATGAGCACAAGTGGCGCGTATCCGAGCGCTTCTACGATGTGGAGGGCGCGCCGGCGCTGGTGAACGGCGATTATTCCGGCATTGACCGGGCGTTCAACGACGAGGGCAAGGTGACCTCCGAGACCTTCCACGACGCCACCGGCGAGGTCGGCGCGAACAAGGCCGACATTGTGGTGCGGCAGACGGCCTACGACGAGGACGGCCGGGTGGCCGAGCTGCGCTACTTCGACGCGGAGGGCAACCCCGCCACGCCGACGAGCGTTGGGGCCAGCATCGAGCGCCGTACCTATGACGAGCGCGGCAACCAGGCCTCCGTGCAGTATTGCGACGGCAATGGCAATCCCGTGCTGCTGGCGAGAGGGTGGTCCAGGGCCAAATATGCCTACGACGACAGCAACCGCCGCACCGAGGAGCGCTACTTCGACGAGAAGGGCCAGCCCTGCGAGAGCACGGACGAGTACCACGCCGTGCAGCGGGCCTACGACGAGGCGGGCAACGTGACCCGGGAGGCCTACTTCGACACGGACATGAACCCCACCGCGAACAGGAGCGGGATCATCGTCGCCGAACGCGAATTTAATGAAAACAAAAAGGTCACCGCTCTCCGCTACCTGGATGGCGAGGGTCAGCCGATGCTGTTTACGGGCTGCGCCGCCTATGGAGAGCTGTATACCTACGACGCCGCGGGCAATCAGGCCACGGTGACCCGCGTGGACGCCAGCGGCAATGTGATGAACGGCGCGGCGGGCTGGGCCATGGTGGAGAACACCTACGACGCCATGAACCGAAAGCTCACCGAGCGCTACTATGACGCCGATGGCCATCGCTGTCTGACCGGGGCCAACTACCACGGCCTGGATCGGGTCTATGACAGCCTCGGGAACGTGGTCCGGGAGACCTACTACGACATCACCGGCAACATCGGCGCGAACCGCGCGGGCCAGGTGATCGTGGAGAAGGAGTACAACCGGGATCGCAGGCTCACCAGCCAGCGCTATCTGGACGCCCAGGGCGAGCCCATGAAGGTGGCCGGCAGCTACCAGCTGCTCCAGGACTACGACGCCGACGGCAACATGATCCGTGAGCTGAACATCGACGACAAGGGCGAGCCGATGTTGAACGATGCGGGCTGGTTCGAGCACGACATCAGCTACGACGCGAAGAAGCAGCGCGTGGCCGAGCGCTATTATAACGCCGAGCTCCAGCCCGCGCTGGTGAACGGCGACTACAGCGGCATCGACCGGGCCTTCAACGACGAGGGCAAGGTCGTCCGGGAGACCTTCTACGACATCACCGGCGCGGTGGGTCCCAACAAGTCTGACATCACCGTGCGCATGACCGCCTACGACACGGAGGGCCGCGTGGTGGAGCTGCGGTATATGGACGCCGACGGCAACGCCACGATCCCCGCCAGCACCGGCGTGAGCATCGAGAGCCGCGGCTACGACGACGCGGGCAACCAGAGCTCCACGCTGTACATGAATGAAAACGGCAAGCTGATGCTGGGCCCGAAGGGCTGGGCGCGGGCCGAATACACCTGCGACGAAAACGGCAGGCGCATCCAGGAGCGCTACTTCGGCACCAACAACAAGGCCTGCCTGTGCACCGACCTGTACGCCGCCGTGAAGCGCGACTACGACGCGGCGGGCAACGTGACCCGCGAGGTGTACTACGACGAGCGCATGCGCCCGGCGGCCAACCGCAGCGGCATCGTGGCCGTGGAGCGGGAATTCAACGAACTGAACAAGCCCACTCTGGTGCGCTATTTCGACGCCAGCGGCGCGCCCATGCTCTACAAGGGCATCGCGGCCTACGCCGAGGCGTTCGAGTACGACGCCGCGGGCAACATGGTGACCGATACCCGGCTGGACGCCGCGGGCGCGGCCATGAACGGCACGGGCAACTGGGCCAGGGCCGTCAACGCCTACGACGCCATGAACCGCAAGATTAGCGAGCGCTACTACGACGCCGACGGCGCGCGGTGCCTCACCGGCGGCAACTACTGGGGCCTGGATCGGGCCTATGACGCCGCGGGCAACGTAGTCCGCGAGACCTACTACGACCTCAGCGGCCAGGTGGGCGCGAACCGCAGCGGCGCGGTGATCATCGACAAGGCCTACGACGAGAACCGCAGGCTGATCCGCCAGCGCTATCTGAACGCCAGCGGAAGTCCCATGACGGTGGGCGGCGCGTACCAGATCGCCTACTACTACGACGAGCAGGGCAACCAGATCCGCGAAAACAACCTGGACGCCAACGGACGCCGCATGAACGCCGCGGCGGGCTGGGCGCAGCACGATGTGGCCTACGACGAGGAGGGCCATCGCGTGGCGGAGCGCTATTACGACGCTGACGGCAAGCCCGTGCTGCTCAACGGCGACTACAGCGGCGTGGACCGCGTGTTCAACGAAAAGGGACAGGTGGTGCGCGAGGCCTTCCGGGACGCCGAGGGACAGCTGGGCCCCAACAAGGCCGGCATCACCGTCCGTGAGACCGCCTACGACGCCGACGGGCGCGTGGCCGAGCTTCGGTACTTCGACGCCGACGGCGAGCCCGCCATCCCCGCCAGCGTGGGCGCCTACGGCGAGGAACGCGAGTACGACGCCAACGGCTATATGACCGTCACCCGCTTTATGAACGCCTCCGGCAAGCCCATGAAGGGTCCCAAAGGCTGGGCCTCCGTCAGCTACGGCTACGACGCCGACGGCCGCAGGACCAAGGAGATCTACTATGACGAGCAGGGCCGTCCCTGCATGAATACCGACGGCTACGCGGGCCTGGTGCGGGAATACGACGCCGAGGGCCGCGTGACCAAGGAGACCTACTTCGACATCAACGGCAATCCCCACGACAACGCCCGGGGCGTGATGATGGTCAAGCGGGAGTACGAGTCGGGCAAGACCGCCGTCCGAGAGACCTACTGCAACGCCAAGGGCAAGCCCCGCATGGACGCCAGCCAGGGCTGCGCCATCATCGTGCGGGAGGTGGACGCCGCCGACCGCGTCATCCGCGAGCGCTACTTCGACGAGAAGGGCAACGCCATCTTCAATACCCGCAAGAGCTACCACGCCGTGGTCCGCGAGTACGACGACCTGGGCCGCATGCTCAAGGAGTCCTACTTCGACGAGCAGGGTCAGCCGGTGATGGTCAGCGGCCGGCATACGCTGCTGCGCCGCTATGAGGGCACCAGCGACAACGTGGTGATGGAGCAGTACCTGGACAACGCGGATCAGCTGCTGCTGTCCAACCAGGGCTACGCCACCGTGACCCGCCAGTACGACGAGCTCAACCGCGTGGTGGAGGAGCGCTACTTCGGCGTGGAGAACGAGCCGGTGGTCTGCCGCGCGGGCTACGCCATGACGCTGATGCGCTACGCCGAGGGCAAGAAGCCGGTGCTGACCCGCTACTTCGATACGGACTATCAGCCCGCCGTCATCAAGGATTACTCCCAGGTGATGAACCTGTATGACGAAAACGACAACGTGCTGGTGCAGACCTATCTGGACGCCGAGGGCAACAAGGTCAACTGCGCCGACGGCTACTGCACCATCCAGTACAGCTACGACAACCTCAACCGCGTGCGCGAGACGCGCTGGTACGACGCCGAGGGCACGCCCTTCATGCTCAAGGCGGGCTATGCCAGGCTGCTGACCCTGCGCGACGAGAAGGGCAACGTGCTCAAGGAGAGCTACTACGACCAGGACGACCTGCCGGTGGCGCTGCCCAACAACAACTATGCCTCCATCGAGCGCAGCTTCGACGAGAACAACCGCATGCTGTCCATCCGCTATCTGGACCAGGAGGGCAATCTGGTCAAGCTGGGCAAGAACTCCTACGCGGCCATACTCTACGCCTACGACGATCACGGCAACCGCATCAAGGAGAGCTTCTACGACACGGATCTCCAGCCCGTGAAGAATGCCCAGGACAAGGCCACCACCGTCTGGACCTACAACGAGGACAACAAGGTGCTCACCGAGTCCTACTACGACGTCAAGGGCAAGCCCGTGGCCATCAAGGCCGGATACGCCTCCCTGGCCTATGAGTACAACAGCGATTACACCGTCCAGACCATCTCCTATCTGAAGAAGGACGGCAGCTTCGTGGATGTGGAGCAGTCCACCCCCTACGCCAAGCTGCGCAAGACCTTCGACAAGACCGGCAGGCTGTGCCTCAAGGAGGAGTACCTGGACAAGGACGGCAAGCCCACCACCAACGCCCAGAGGATCTACGGCGTGGTGCACGAGTACGACGCGCTGGGCAGGATCGTCAAGGACTGGAACTTCGACGCCGACGGCCAGATGACCGCGGGCCGGGCGCGCTACGCCTACATCGAGTACACCTACGACGAGACGGGCGCCCGCACCGCGAAGCGCTACACCATCTACGGCTACGAGCTGTGATGATCGACAGGCAGGGTTAAGCAAAAACGCTATTCAAAATAAGGAGGAAATCACGATGAAGCGGAGACTGGGAATGGTATTGAGCATGGTTCTGGCGTTGGCGCTATTTGGCATGAGCGCTTACGCCATGCCCATCAAGGTCAGCGACGGCACCTTTGACGCGCAGGCGACGCTGTTGGACGACGACAACAGCAGCTATGCCCTCAGCGCCGAGGAGTTCCAGCTGCTGGGCACCGACGAGTCCGGGGCGTACCTGATCTATGCCGACGACAGGTTCATGAAGGTGGATAAGGGCGCGATGAGCATCGTGCTGGACCAGATCGGCGAAGACGCCGCGGCCAGCCTGCCGGCGCTTGCCGACCTGAGCACCCTGCAGCGCGGCAGCCTGGGCGAGGCCGTCACGGCGCTGCAAAACAGCCTGAAAAAGCTGGAGTACCTGTCCGGCTCCGCTGACGGCGACTTCGGCGGCCAGAGCGAGCGTGCCGTGAGCGCCTTCCAGGAGGCCCTGGGCATGGAGGAGACCGGCGTGGCCGACGGGCTGCTGCAAATGCTGGCCCAGTCCATGAGCGCCTTCACCCGGATCATCTCCTCCGACGCCGACCCCGCCGAGCGCTTTTCCGACATCACCGGCAAGACCGAGGCCAACCTGGCCCGGGCTGGCGAGCTGGGCCTGACCCTGGACTATGACGACATCTCCGGCATCGGCATGATCACCAACGGCAACAGCCTGGAATACAGCCCCGAGGTCACCAACGACATCGACCGCCGCACCTTCACCCTGCGCTTCGGCCTGGGCGTGGAGCAGAACGCCGACGGCGTCGTGGACGTGGGCCCCATCCTTGAGGTCACCTGCGTGGGCGTGCAGCGCCCCATCCTCCAGGAGGTCATCCTCAAGTCCGGCGATGAGCGCCACACCGCCTCCGTGAGCGCCCTCCAGAGCGGCCTCACCGGTCTGGACGCCAAGGAGATCGCCCGCGTGCCCCTGGACGACGACACCATGGCCATGCTGGCCAACGCCGCCGAGGAGGGCGAGCTGCGCATCCGCCTGGTGTGCAAGTACGACTCCTACGACATCACCGTGCCCAAGGCCAACCTCGCCAGGATCTCCGAAATCGGCGACGCCGGCACGAAGCTGAAGTAACAAACCCTAATAACAGCAGGGCCTGTCCCGATGGGGGGACGACCTCTCAGTCAGCCTGCCGGCTGACAGCTCCCCTGAAAGGGGAGCCAAGGCTGACGCACTGTCCTCTTTCTTGGCTCCCCTTCCAGGGGAGCTGGCACCGACGCAGTCGGTGACTGAGAGGTCGTTCCCTGTTACCCCGACAGATCCCAATTCGCTTGCAGAGCGAAGGACGAATGCCAACAAAGCGCCCGACAATAACAGCAGGGCCTGTCCCGAATGGGACAGGCCCTGCTGTCTTGCTATTTCCCGGATGCCTTTAAAGTCCCTTGACTTGCCGCCAGCAAGCCTGCGGGACTTCGCCTTGCCATGACGAAAAACCCACTCGCATGCTTGTCCACATTTAGAAGAAGTTTAGTATTAATTCCCCGTCATCTTCTCCTGCTTGACCTTGTGGTCGATGACGTGGCGGGAGGCGAGCTCCCTGTGGATGTCCTCCAGGGAGATGCCCATCTGGATCATCAGCACCATGACGTGGTAGGTGAGGTCGGCGATCTCATAGATGGTCTCGGCCTTGTCGCCCGCCTTGCCGGCGATGATGACCTCGGTGGATTCCTCGCCCACCTTCTTGAGGATCTTGTCGATGCCCTTCTCGAACAGATAGGTGGTGTAGCTGCCTTCCTTCTTCTCGGTCTTGCGGCCCTCGATGAGCTGCATCAGCCCCTCCAGGGTGAAGGCGTGGTTCTGCTCGGAGGAGAACACGGGGTTGGTGAAGCAGGAATCGGTGCCCAGGTGGCAGGCGGGGCCGTCCTTGTTGACCTCCACCACCAGCGCGTCCCTGTCGCAGTCGGCGGTGATGGACACGATGTGCTGGTAGTTGCCGCTGGTCTCGCCCTTGAGCCACAGTTCCTGCCGGGACCGGCTCCAGAAGGTGGTCAGCTCCCGCTCGATGGAGAGGCGCAGGCTCTCCCTGTTCATGTAGGCCAGGGTCAGCACCCGCTTGGTCTCGGCGTCCACCACGATGGCGGGGATCAGGCCCTTCTCGTCAAATTTCAGGGTGTCGATGTCGATATTTGTCATGGCTCATAACCTCACATTGATGTCGTTTGCGCGCAGCTCCCGCTTGAGATCGGGGATGGCGACCTCGCCGAAGTGGAATATGGAGGCGGCCAGGCCCGCGTCCACCCTGGGCAGCGTCTTGAACAGCGTGATGAAGTCCTGTATGCCGCCCGCGCCGCCGGAGGCGATCACCGGCACGCTCACCGCGTCGCACACGGCGGAGAGCATCTCCAGGTCAAACCCGCGCTTGACGCCGTCGGTGTCGATGGAATTGAGCACCACCTCGCCCGCGCCGTTGTCCACGCAGCGCCTGATCCACGAGATGGCCTCCATGCCCGTGTCCTCGCGCCCGCCCTTGGCGAATACCCGGAACGCGCCGTCCACCCGCTTCACGTCCGCCGAGATCACCACGCACTGGCTGCCGTAGCGCTCGGCGGCGGCGGGGATCAGGTCCGGGTTGCGGATGGCTCCGGAGTTGACCGAGACCTTGTCCGCGCCGCACTTCAGCACCCGGTCGAAGTCCTGCACGGTGTTGATGCCGCCGCCCACCGTCAGCGGGATGAACACCCGCTCGGCCACCTGCCGGAGGATGTCCGTGAACAGCGCGCGGCCCTCGGCGGAGGCGGTGATGTCGTAGAACACCAGCTCGTCCGCGCCGCAGTCGGAGTAGTATTCCGCCAGCTTCACCGGGCTGGACACGTCCGCCAGCCCCAGGAAGTTGACGCCCTTGACCACCCGCCCGTCCTTCACGTCCAGGCAGGGGATGATGCGCTTGGTGATCACGCGCCGCACACCTCCAATGCCGCCCTCAGGTCGATGGCCCCGGTGTAGTACGCCTTGCCCACGATGGCCCCGTACAGCCCCATGGCCTTCAGCGCCGAGATGTCCTCCAGGGTGGAAACGCCCCCGGAGGCGATGATGTCCATGTGATACTTCCCCTGCAGCTCCGCGTACAGCGCCCGGTTGGCGCCGCGCATGGCCCCGTCCCGGCTGATGTCGGTGCAGATCACGGTCCTGACGCCCAGCCGCTGGTACTTCTCCATGAACTGATCCAGCGTCATGTCGCTCTGCTCGGTCCAGCCCTTGATGGCGATGCGGCCGTCCTTCACGTCTGCGCCCACGGCGACGGCGTCGCCGTACTTGGCGACGGCCCGCTCCGCGAAGTCGCCCCCGGTGATGGCCGCGGTGCCCAGGATCACCCGCCGCACCCCGATGGACAGGTACTTCCCGATCACGTCCATGTCCCGGATGCCGCCGCCCAGCTCCACGAACAGGCCGGTGCGCTCCACGATGCGGCGCACGGTCTCCGCGTTGGGCGTGCCGCCGGTCCTGGCCCCCTCCAGGTCCACCATGTGCAGGTACTTTGCCCCGGCGGCCTCGAACTTCAGGGCGGTGTTCAGCGGGTCGGGGTCGTAGACGGTCATTTGGGCGTAGTCGCCCTTGTAAAGCCGCACGGCCTTGCTCTCGTATAAGTCGATGGCGGGAAACAGGTTCACGCTTCACCCCTCCATTCGCAAAAGGCCTTCAGGATGCCCAGGCCCACCTCGCCGGACTTCTCCGGGTGGAACTGGCAGCCGCAGACGCTGCCCCGGGCGACGGCGGCGGTGAGGTCCGCGCCGTACTCGGCGGTGGCGATGACGTGGTCGCAGTCCGCGCCGTAGTAGGAGTGGACGAAGTACACGCAGTCGCCCGGCTTCACATTTTTGAAGATGGGGTGGGGGAGGGTCACGTCCAGCCGGTTCCAGCCGATGTGGGGGATCTTGTAGTCCGGCGGGATGACCTCCGCGATGGGCCTGACCGCGCCGGGGATCAGCCCCAGCCCCCTGTGCTCGCCGAATTCATAGGACACGTCCAGCAGCAGCTGCATCCCCAGGCAGATGCCCATGACCGGCGTGCCCTTCGCGGCGACGTCCTTCACCACGGTGTCCAGCCCGGTCTCCCTGAGCTTCGCCGCCGCGTCCCCGAAGGCCCCCACCCCCGGCAGGATCACATGGTCCGCCGAGCGGATCAGCCCCTCGTCCGAGGTCACCGCGGCCTCCGTCCCGATGTGCTTGAGCGAGTGGGCCAGCGAAAACAGGTTGCCCACCCCGTAATCAATGATCGCGATCATAATACTCCTTTGGTGGAAGGTCAAAAAAGCACCCGCATATAGTCGACACGGGCATCGAGTATGCGCAATACCGAGATGGTCTCGTCGACATCGTAGACAATGACGTATCTGCCGGAGATGAGACACCGTCCCGGGACCTCTCGCCCGGTCTTTTTCCGCAGCTCCATCCCCATAAACGGGTTATCCTTTAACAGCGCGACGCTCCTGGCAAGCCCGGTCAGAATCCTGCGGGATGCGTCCGGGTTCTCAAGGTCGTATTCATAGTAGTTCCTGATCTCCTCCAGATCGAGGAGCGCCGCGGGCGTATAGCGCACCCTCATGGCTCCAAACCGAAATGCGCGAGCATTTCCTCCTCACTGATCCAGTCGTCCTTGGCTTTGACGGAATCCCGCCCGGCCTGCACCTCGCTGAGCAGCCGGTCGATGGCCTGCTCGCGCAGCGCCTTGCGGGTGTCGTCGGTGACGATGAAGGGGAGACCCCGAACGTTCAGAGTCTGCTGTAGAAAGATGTTGATGGCGTCCGTCATCGTCAGTCCGCAACTGGCGCAGATGTCCTCCACCTCCCGCTTGACCGTCGGGTTGATGCGCATCTGAAAGGTCCCCGTCTTGGGGGCATTGGTGATGTTGATGGCTTCCATGCGACCACCTCCTCGCATCTCCATTATAGCAGAAGGAACCGGGGACGTCAATACATTGTCACTACATACCCACGGCTCACGCATGAATGCGTGAGCCTGTCGCGCAAAATCTGCGGATTTTGCGCGAGGGAAGAAGGGACGCGGAAATTCGCGCCTGACAACACGAATTTCCTGACTGGCTGGTACCGATTCCCCATGCACCGGCAAAGCCGGTACATGTGATTGAAACAGGTACGATTCGTAACCTTTCTGTAAGATTTCAATCCGTCTTGTCATTCATGCGTGGGCCGTGACTACATACCTGTAGCCGATCACAGCACGCCCTTGGTGGAGGGTATCTCCCCGTTCAGGCTCGGGTCCACGGCGCAGGCGGCGCGGAGGGTGCGGGCGGCGGATTTGAACATGCCCTCGACGATGTGGTGGCTGTTCTCCCCGGCCAGCTTGCGGATGTGGAGGGTGACGTTGGCCTTGCGCACGAAGCCCAGCCAGAACTCCTTGACCAACTCGGTGTCGAAGGCGCCGATCTTCTGGGAGGGGGTGTCGGCGTCGAAGGACAGGTTGGCGCGGCCGGAGATGTCCACGGCGGTGAGCAGCAGCGCCTCGTCCATCGGGAGGATGGTGCTGCCGTAGCGGCAGATGCCGCCCATGTCGCCCAGGGCCTGGGCAAAGGCCTGGCCCAGGCAGATGCCGATGTCCTCGACGGAATGGTGGTCGTCCACGTGGGTGTCGCCCACGCACTTCACCTGGAGGTCGAACCGCCCGTGCCGCGCGAACAGCGTCAGCATGTGGTCCATGAAGCCGCAGCCCGTGTCGATCTCCGACGCGCCGGTGCCGTCCAGCTTCAGCTTCAGTCGAATGTCCGTCTCCGCCGTGCGGCGGATGATCTCTGCTTCGCGCATGGTGTCACGCTCCCATGATCTCCTTGATTTTTGCAATCAGCACGTCCATCTGTTCCGGGGTGCCGATGGTGATGCGGTTGTAATCCGAAATCCTCGGCGCGTCGAAGTGCCGCACCAGCACGCCCCGCTTCTTCAGCTCCGCGTACAGCGTGCCGCCGTCGACGCGGTCTGACTTGACGAACACGAAGTTCGCCTTCGACGGAAGCACCGTGAAGCCCAGCGCCCGGAGTCGCTCGGTCGCCGCCTCGCGTGTGGCCTCGATCCTGCGGCAGTTGTCCATATAGTAGGCGTTGTCCGCGATGGCCGCCGCGCCCGCCGCGCAGGTCATCAGATTGACGTTGTAGGGATTGGTGGAATACTTGATCCGGTCCAGATCGGCGATGAGCCCCGGGCTGGCCAGCGCGAAGCCCAGCCGCGCGCCCGCCATACTGCGGGACTTGGAGAAGGTTTGGCACACCAGCAGGTTGTCGTATTTGCCGATGAGCCCCACGCAGGATTCAGCGCCGAAGTCCACATAGGCCTCGTCGATCAGCACCACCTGATCGGGGTTCGCCCGCAGGATGCCCTCGATGTCGCGCGCGGACAGCGCCAGCCCCGTGGGGGCGTTGGGATTGGCGATGACGATCATGCCGTCCCGGCGATGGTACTTCGCGGGATCAATGGAGAAATCCGCCTCCAGCGGGATGGTGTGATAGGCGCAGCCGTGCAGGCCGCCGAACACACTGTAGAAGCCGTAGCTGATGTCCGGGAAATAAACCCGCCCGCCCCGGCCCGCGAAGGCCATGAAGGCGAAGTTCAGAATGTCGTCCGAGCCGTTGGAGACGTAGACGTTCTCCCGCTTCAGGTCGTGCAGCGAGGCGATGGCGTCCCGAAGGGTTGCGCACACCGGGTCGGAGTACAGCTGGAGTCGCCCGGCCTCCCGCGACGCCGCCGCGATCACGGCGGGGGAGGGCGGGTAGGGATTCTCGTTGGTGTTCAGCTTGACATACTGCTGATCCTGGGGCTGCTCCCCCGGGGTGTAGACCTCGAGGGCTTGATATTGGTCGATGAGATAGCGGCTCATGGGGAGCACCTCTTTATGTGTTGTTGGTCAGTGTTTGGCTTTGCGGTCGATCGGAGCCTCGCGGGCGACGGGGAATGGGGAATTGAAAATGGAGAATGGAGAATGGACAATGGCGGAGCAAATCCTGCGGATTTGTTTGATTTAATATATAAGATGTGTTGTTTCGCTGCCGCACGGGCCTTTAATCAAAGAAATCCGGTATCTATTCAGTTCTGCTGTGATAAGTGGAGATTGTACGAGGCAACGGGGAACGACCTCTCAGTCACCGACTTCGTCGGCGACAGCTCCCCTGAAAGG
>CADCAS010000046.1 GCA_902799465.1 uncultured Eubacteriales bacterium | reverse complement strand
GCGTTGCCACCAGCAGCTTGCGGTTCGCTACGCTTGGCGGTAAATACCCGCGACCGGACTTCCACCGGTTAGATGTGTGCCATGCCCGGCACACGAAAATAGGGAAGTCACATCTGTGACTTCCCTGCTGGCACCTCCATGGGGACTCGAACCCCAGTTTTCGCCGTGAGAGGGCGACGTCTTAACCGCTTGACCATGGAGGCTTATCTGGCTGCCGAACTAGGATTCGAACCTAGACTAAATGAGTCAGAGTCATTCGTGCTACCTTTACACAATTCGGCATCGTCCGACGGGCTTGCTGCCCGGTCAACGAATAAGATTATACCTCACCCACCGGGAAAAGTCAAGCGGTTTTCCAAACTTTATTTGTTTTTTACCTGATTCGGCGAGATAGTGAATCAGCACAAATTAAGTTTGTGCGAATGACCAATAATGCTTGCAATATTTGGCGAAAAGTTGTATGATAGGGATGAGATTGAATGTGGGGGTCGCCCACTGAAACCAATGTAAGGAGTCATACAACATGAAAGCTGTGAATATCAAGCTCAGCCTGGCTGAGAATGTCAAGACCTTCGTCAACATCGCCAATCGCTATCCCTTCGACATCGACCTGCGCGTGGGCCGTCATGTGGTGGACGGCAAGTCCATCCTGGGCATCTTCAGCCTGGACCTGTCCAAGCCCATCACCCTCGAGGTATATGCTGACCATTGCGACGACCTCATGGAGGAGCTCAAGCCCTTCATCATCGGTTGAGAAGATGTGATTCACCGGGACGCTTTGAACAGCGCCCCGGTTTTTTATGCCTTCCTTTCCGGGAACAGCGCCTCGTGTTCCCCACCGTCGTCTGTCAGTGTAATATAGTCGGCGGCCAGTGCCCTTCCGTCGAGGGTCACCCGCTCCACGCCCCTTCTGCACACCAGGCGGTAGACGCTGCCGCCGACGCGCAGTGTGACCGCCGCCTCGGGCCAGTCCCCCAGCAGGGCGTTCAGCCGCGCGGCGCTGCCCTTTCGCTCAAAGCCCAGCAGCTCAAGCGCGGCCACGTACAGCCACGCCGCCGAGCCGGTATACCAGGTCCAGCCGCCGCGGCCTTCCCGCCCCGGCAGGGTGTAGACGTCCGCGGCGGTGACGTAGGGCTCCACCCGGTAGCGCTCGGCGTCGGCGCGGTTGGGCGGCAGCAGCCACCGCAGGACCCTGTGGGCGCGCTCCGCGTCCCCCGCGCGCGCCAGCGCCAGCACAAGCCAGCAGGCCGCGTGGGTGTACTGCGCGCCGTTCTCCCGCACGCCTCCGGGATAGCCCCGGATGTAGCCGGGGTCGAAGCCCTCCAGCGCAAAGGGCGGGTCCAGCAGCCGTATGACGCCGTGCGCCTCGTCCGCCAGACGACGCCAGGCGGCATCCAGCGCCCGACGACAGCGGGCTTCGGACAGGCCCGCCAGCGTGGCCCAGGCCTGGGGCAGCAGGTCGATCTGACAGGCGTCGCTCTCCCTGCCGCCCAGCACCGTGCCGTCGTCGGCATAGGCGCGGCGATACCAGTCCCCGTCCCAGCCGTACAGCTCCACCGCGCCGCGGTGGCGGCGGCCCAGGCCGCGCAAGGCCTCGGCGTCGTCGGAGTCGGGACAGATGTCGGCGTAGGCGTCGGCGCAGGCGGCGATGAACATGGAGAGCCACACGCTCTCCCCCGCCCCCCGCGCGCCCACGCGGTCCATGCCGTCGTTCCAGTCCCCCGCGCCCATCAGCGCCAGGCCGTGCGCGCCGGTTTTTGCGGCGCGGAAAGCCCGCATGCAGTGGTCGTGGAGGGTGCCCGTCTCCGGGCCGGGGACCATCTCGCGGTACACATCCGCCTGTCCCTCGGGGATCTCCATATCCTCGAGGTACGGTATCCGCTCCTCCAGCACCGCCGCGTCCCCGGTGACCCGCACATAGGCGGCGGTCACCCAGGGCAGGAACAGCCGGTCGTCGGTGATGCGGGTGCGCACCCCGGCATAGGGCATGTGCCACCAGTGCAGCGCGTCGCCCGCACTGAACTGCCTGCCCGCGCATAACAGCAGCTGCTCCCGGACCCGGCTCGGTTCGGTATACAGCAGCGCCAGCACGTCCTGGAGCTGATCGCGAAAGCCGTAGGCCCCGCCGGGCTGGTAGAAGCCCGTGCGCCCGTCCAGCCGCGCGGCGCGGACCTGGTGAGGCAGCCATTTGTTCAGCATCAGGTTCAGCGCCGCGTCCGGGGTCTCCACCGCCAGCGCGGGCGGCTCCCTGTGGCGCTCCGTCTTCCTCCCCTCCTGCCAGGCCCGGACCTGCTCCAGCGCCTGAACGGCGTCCTCCGCCCAGCCCAGGACGAACCGCAGCCGCTGCCGGCCCATGTGCATTGGCACGCACAGGCCGTCCCCCGCCATGGCGTCGGCAGCGTCGCAGGTCACGTAGCCCACCCCCGGCATAGTTCCGGCGGCGAAACAGGCTCCCTCGCTGTGCCAGCGCCGCAGCCACGCGGCGTCGCGGACGTCCGTGCCCATCAGCCAGCGCACGTCCAGGCACACCGTCCAGCCCCTTCCCCGGAGGCGGCGGTTTTCGATCAATACATCTATAATGGCAGCGTCTCCGTCCACCCGGAACGCGACCTCTCCGGCCAGCGCGTCGGTATCCATCCTGTAGAGGACCTCCCCGTCATCGTAGATCGCGCGAAAGGACTGCTTTGCCCCGTGGGGCAGCAGCGGCAGCGCCTCGCCGGTCTGGGTGCGCCGCGCCCGGAGGGACAGAAACGGCGCGTCCCCCTCGAAGGCGGTCAGGCGGCCCGAACGGCTGTTGCCGCGCCACATGAAGCCGCCGCCCCGCTCGGTAAGCAGCATGCCGAAATCGCGGTTCGCCAGGATGTCGCACCAGGGCGCGGGGGTCGGGCGAACCGGGGACACGTCGATGTGATAGCGCCCCTCCCCGTCGAAGCCGCCCCAGCCGTTGTCGTACATTCTTTTTTCCTCGGAAAGATGAGAGCGTCCCGGATCGACGGGCATCTCGGGCGGCTCCCCGGTCAGCGCCGACAGCATCGCCCCGCACTGGACCGGGAGGGTCGGACCCGCGGTGAAGCACAGCGCGGACGCCCGCTTCAGCGCCTCGAGCCGCGCCGCGTCGAGGTCGGACAGCACCCTCACGCCGCCGGGCTGCCCCTCCCGCCCGCGCAGGGGCGAGGCGTCGATCAGCGCCGTCAGCGCCTCCGCGCCGGGGCGGCGGTAGCCTCCGGGGCAGGCGTCCACCAGCGCCAGGTCCATTTGCAAGCCCATGGCGCTGTATAAGGCGTGGGCGGCCAGCAGCCGCCGCGCGTCCCCGGCGTGGCCCGGGTCGGTGAGGATCAGCGTCACGACGGGCCGGTCCCCGGACAGCCCCAGCGCCCACAGCGCCGAACGCGGCATGCTTCGGGCGGGGCGGTTGTCCGACGGCTTGGCGCGACCCGCCAGATGCGGGTCGATGAGCAGCGCCGCCAGCCGGTCCAGGGTGTGATAGTCGCTTTGCGACAGGCTAAAGAAACCCAGCAGCGCCGCCGTCCGGGCGTGACCCAGCCGCGCCGCGCGGTCCGGGCGCAGGGGCAGGGCCTCGGCCTCTCCGTCCGCGCACAGCTTCATGGCCGCGCACAGCCGCCGGGTCTCGCCGGGAGATAAGGTCATGTCTGCCCTAATGGCGCTCACCGGGTCCAGCACCGCGCCCAGGCCGCCCGTCAACTCAAAGGTGGGGACCGTGCCGCGCCGCATCAGCGCGTCATAGTCCGTCTCATATGCCAGCGCGTCGCCGCCCTTCAGGCGGTGCAGCAGCACGGGACAGCGCTCCCCCGGCCTGCGGGGACGGCGCTTGAAGCGCAGCCCATCCTCGCCCCAGCGGGACGATTCCACGAACAGCCGCTGAAACGCCGCGTGGGCACGCATGTCCTCGGGCTTCGCCAGCGCCACGGGGACGACGTCCATCAGCGAGATCTCCGCCGCCGACGCGCCGCCGTTGGTCACCTCCACGGCGCGGTAGAGAACGTCGTCCTCCGGGGACAGGCTCACGGTCATCCGCACGGACAGGCGATTGTAGGACAGCTCATACACGGTGCAGCCCGCGTCGAACCGGCAGCGCCATTCGGGCGCGAACACCCGCTCCCCCACCCGCAGCCACAGCCGCGCGGCGTCGGGCCGGTAATACAGATCGTCGCCGAAGCGTGTGGCGTCGAACCCGCCCCGGGCGTAGTGGACCGCGCCATCCGCCGTGACAAGGGCATGCGCGTCCCGGCCCATCAGCAGATGGACCTCGGCAGGGCCCCGTGCCTCCCGGACGAGGGAAGCCGCCGGGGCCTTTGCCGTCGCCGCGGGGCGCTTCACCGCCCTCAGCCGGGAGGGGCACGCGGGCCGCTCTTCCAGCAGCAGCGACACCGCCCGCGCCCGCGGGTCGTCCATGAAGGCGCGGCACAGACTGTCGTCGGTCAGCGCGTTGCACACCGCGCACAGCAGCATGCCCTGATGGTGGGCCATGTGGCTCATCACCAGGGCGGGTCCGCCGGGGCGGCGGTAGTCCGCGGCCTCGTAGAAGCCCATGTCGCCCCGCCAGCCCATATCCGCCATCCGCTCCAGGTTCCGCGCCGCCGCGTCCGGCATTACAGCCAGGGCCAGCGCCGAGGCGTAGGGCGCGACCACGCCGCCCACCGCGTCGCTCAGCGCCAGCGCCTTCAGGCCGAAGGCGCGGTACTGGTAGTTCATGGGCCCATCGAAGGCATGATACCCGGACTCCGACACGCCCCAGGGCGTGCCCGCCGCGATCTGCGCCGCCACCGCCGCGCGGTTGCTGATCCCCAGCAGGGACAGCGCCGGGGCGCGCATCAGCAGCTCCGGCATCAGGTATTCAAACAGCGTTCCGCTCCAGGACAGCAGCGCCGCCCGCCGCCCCACCGGGGCGCACAGCCGCCCCAGCCGTTTCCAGTGGCGCGGCGGGACCTGGCCCAGCAGTATGGCGGTGTAGCTGAGTATGCGCGCCTCGGAGGCCAGCAGATCGTAGTGGGCGGGGGTGAGGCGGTCGGCATCCACGTCCATGCCGATGTGGAAGAGCTCCCTTTTGGCATCGTAGAGCGCCGTGAAGTCCATGCCCTCCGCCAGCGCCCGCAATCTATTGGAGAGCGCGTCGTCGTCCAGCAGCGCCGCGCAGGCCAGGGCGCAGGCCGCCAGGTTGCCGCTGTCCACCGAGGAGACGTAGCGGGGCGAAAGCGGCTCGCGGGTGTCGATGTCGATCCAGTTGAAGATGTGCCCCCGCCACTTCGGCGCGGCCTCCAGCGCGTCCAACGCGCGGGTGACGCGGTCCAGGCAGATCTGCCCGTCGATGATGCCCAGCTTCGCCGCCGCCGCGCAGCTCAACAGGTAAAGCCCGATGTTGGTGGGCGACGTGCGCCGCGCCGGGGCGGCGGGCGGGTCCAGCTGGATGTTGTCCGGAGGCAGCGGGGCGTCCATGGCCTCGAAGAAGCGCCAGGTGTCCCGGGCCAGGTCCCAGAGCCGGGAGCGCTGGGCGTCTGACAGCGGGGCGTCGTCCGTCGCGGGCGCGTCTTCCAGCATCCGCAAGATGAGCGGGCCGAGGATGAACAGCGCCGCCAGGATCAGCGGCAACGCTCCGCCGCGGGTGAACAGCCCGGCGAGCGAAAGCAGCGCCGCGGCATAGTGGCCGTAATGCCCGCCGCGCCCCTGCCCCTCGGCCTCGGCGGAGGGCACCCAGTCCAGCAGCCCCTTTCCCGACACGACCATCCGCCAGAGCGCGCGAAGCGCGGCGTCCAGGCAGCAGGACGCCGTCAGCGGCAGCGCGGCGAGCGACGCGCAGGCGCGAAGCCAGCCCGCCCTGTCAGTGGGGCGCAGCAGGGCGCTTTGAAAGACTGAGATCAGCGCCGCCGCCAGCGGCAGCGGATTCCCGGTCCACGCCGAGACGAGCGCAAGCCCCAGCTGGGCCGGGGCCAGCAGGCTGCGGAGGAGGTTGTCAACCATTCGCGCGCGGTCCGCCAGCGTCAGGCCCCGGCGGGTGAAGATCAGCCCGACCAGCTGCCAGTCGCCGCGGGTCCAGCGGTGCAGCCGCCGCAGCCACGCGGACAGCGTGGCGGGACAGCCGTCCGCCAGCATCACGTCTCCCAGAAAGCCCGCCCCGGCCAGCGCGCCCTCGATCAGGTCGTGGGACAGTATGCGGCCCCGCGGAAGCTGGCCGTCCAGCGCGCGGTGAAAGTCCGCCACCCGGTAGACGCCCTTGCCGCCGTAGACGCCCACGCCGGTCAGGTCCATCCACAGCGAGGACACCGAGGTGGGATAGCTGTCCAGCCCGCCGGGCGCGGCGAAGCACCGCGCGAAGCGGTTGACACAGGCCGACGGCGCGGTCTCCATCCGGGGCTGCAGCACGGCGTAGCGCCGGTTCAGCGGGTGCGCCAGCGCGCCGACCAGCACATGGGCGGTGCCCGGCAGCATGCGGGTGTCGCTGTCCAGCGTCACCACATAGGCAAAGCCTCCCCGCAGCGCCCGCGCCGCGCGGCCCTCGGCGGTGAAGGCCGACGCGCCGCCGAGGAGCAGCCGGTTCAGGTCCTCCAGCGCGCCGCGCTTGCGGTCCCTGCCCATCCAGCGCATGTCGGGCTTCAGCAGCGTGCGGGGGCGGTGGAGGTAGAAGAACTTCTCCCGGCCTGCGCGGGCGTTCATCTCAGCGATGCGGGCGTTGACGGTGGCGAGGATGTCGGCGTCCCCGGGCATGTGCTCGCTGTCGGCGTCGGCAAAGTCGCCCAGCAGCAGGCAGCACAGGTTCGGATCGTCCTCCAGCGCCCCCAGCGCCTCCAGGTTGTCGCACATAGTCCGGGCCCGGCGTGCGTCGGGGATGGACACCGGGGTGACGATCAGCGTGCGGCAGGCCTCCGGCAGGCGGTCCAGCTCCAGCTTCAAAAGCCGCGCCGGCTTTGCGATCCACGGAAAGACGCGCCCCGCCAACGCGAAGGCCGCGGCCCAGCCCACCGGCAGGCACAGGGGCATCAGCCAGGGAGAGAGCATAGCGCACGCCAGCGCGGTGAATCCAGCGCTCATCAGAATGAGGGTGAGGGCGGTCCACCGCCCGCCGGGATCGGGCACCCTGCGCTGCAATCGCAGGCCGGGCATGCCGAGGACGCGGCACAGCGCCCGCCGTCCCGCGTCGTCATAGAGCCACCAGCATACCGTGGCCCGGGGGTCGTCCGCCTCCGCGATTTTGCGCGCCTCGGCCACCGCGCACCTGGCCACGGCCACCTCATCCAGGCCTGAACGGGCGGCGATCTCCCCCAGCGCGTCCCGGACCGCCTGCCGGGAGGCGTCGTCCATCCGGGGATAGACGCCCGACGGGTCCCGGCGCAGGGCGGCCTCCGCCTCGGAGACGGCCTCAAAGCCGCGCCGCCAGTCCAGCTCCTCCACCAGCCGCCGCGCCTCGCCCAGGCGATTGAGCCGCAGCGCGTCCCGCGCCCGGGCGTCGTGGGCCTGCCGCAACGCCTGCTCCGGGCGGAGGCCCCGCTCCCGGAAGTACTTGTCCAGCAGCGCCCGCCCCTTCGCGTCGCACCGCCGCAGGGCGTGCTCCAGGAAGGCGGGACCGGCCTTTCGGATCCGGCGGGGCCGCGCTGACCACGCCTCCGCCGCCGCGCATTCCCGGGCCGCTCGCACCACCGCCTCCGCTGTGGCGGCATAGCCCTTCGCGATGGCGACGCGCAGCGCCTCGGGCACGGCCCACAGCTCCCGCTGGGTGTAGCCCCGGCCCCGCAGGGCGTCGAACAGCGCCGCCTCGTCCAGCGGGTCCTCCCCCGCCTCCAGCAGCGACTCGAGCCGCGCGAGTATCCGCGGCGCGCCGTTCTCCGAGGGCAGGCGCGTCACCCCTCCCTCCGCCGCACGCTCCGCCAGGGCCTCGATCCGCCGCGACTCGCCCCGGAGCAGCGCCAGCGCTTCCCCCGCGTCGATTTTACGCAGCGCGTTCGCCGCCGCCAGAGCGCGCATCAGCCGCCGCCGGACATTTCCCGGCAGCCTCAACGCCTTTTCACTATATTCAAACGGAGCCCTTTCCGCATCCTTGCGCATAAAAAACCTCCCGATCATGGACAGGATTCCGTCATAGTATGCGCCGTTTCCTGTTATTTCATGCCGGAGGGGATGAAGACTGGGCGAAGCGTTATTCTATAAAAAAGCGGGGAGTTAAATGGCGAGCTGACGCGATATGTTTGAAAGCGCGTCAGCGCACTGTTTAACTCACCACTCCTGAATAATAACCACTTGCCGACAGAAAGAAAAGTATAGTAATCCCTAACTGCCTCCCCGTGCGATGCTGACGCTGACCTCCACGTCGGCCTGGGCGTAGCGCTCCCGCCAGTTCCACTGAAGCCAGGATTCGTAGGTGGCGAAGCGGGCGGCGGCGCGGTCGGCGAAGGCGAAGGGGTCAGCGCGAAGCTGCTGGCACCAGCGGATGAGGGCCTCGGCGTCGCGCTTGATGGACTGCTCCGCGGCGCGGAGGACGGCGGGGTCGGCGGGGTCCTCGGAGATCAGCGCGATCTCCGCTTGAAGCCGCACGCGGTCCCCGTCCAGGCGCACGCGCCGCACGGGCGAGCGCAGCGTGGAGAGGTTCAGCCCCTCCCCCGCCGCGGCATAGCCAAAGCCCGTCACCCGCCCGGTGAGCAGCCGCAGGCACAGCGTCTCCGACCCATTGAGCCGCCCCACCATGCGCCCATCGAGGAACAGCGCCGCGCCCCGATACTGCCGGGAGGAGGCGGTCAGGGTGTCCGCGTTCAGCCGCGCGTCGTCGTCGGTGATGACGGCCGCGGCGGGCTGGTCCTCCGTCGCCAGCTCCCCGGCGTCGGGAAAGCCCCAGATGGCCGTGGGATCGGAATAGCAGCTGTGGGTGGCGTAGTAGAGCTCGGCAAAGCTGGCCCTGGGAATATAGCCGTGGTCGGCGTAGTGGCGGAACATCGCGGCGATCTCGCTGGACAGGTGCGCCCCGAGGATGGTCTCCTGCCCCTCGATGAAGTCCCGGGCGCGGCCCGAACAGACGACAAACGCCGCCGTGGTGTAGAGATGCCGGGTCTCGGCCACGCTGTCGATGAGTCGGGGAAACGCCGCCGAGGACGCCAGCGCCTCCGACGCCACGATCAGGGCGATGTGGCTCAGATTCAGCTCTCGCGCCGCCGACCACTGGAGCTGCTCCAGCGCCTGGGCATAGCTCTCCCCCGCCGCCGCCAGCACCAGATAGGGCCTGCCGGAGGATTTGCCGTCGGAATCGCTGTCCCCGGAATGGCCGATGCGGGGGATGCGGATGGTCAGCTCCACCCCGCCGTCCCCACGCGCGTCCAGCCCCAGCACCAGCGCGTAGGCCTGGTCCTCCACCTCCACCGTCTGCCCGCAGCCTGAGAGCACCAGGGCGATTATTAACAAGAGAGCGAGACTTCTGCGCATAAGACCTCCGAGGTTTATTATTGGCGGATGACGCCATTGGGATTTGGCAGGTTGAATTAGGAATGAGGAATTAGGAATTAGGAATGAATAGCGGCTGCCGCGCACTCAACAGAAGTGCCACATTGGCCGCCCCCGCGCAGCCAAACTGTTTTAATTCCTAATTCCTCATTCCTAATTCCTAATTCTTTCCGGTCTGCGCTTTGGGTGAACAGTATTCATTCACGATCTCTTTCTCACCAGCGCCACGGCGCACCAGATCTCGAAGCAGAGCAGGTGGGTCAGGCCCACGAACCAGATGACGATCATGGGCAGCTGGAGCAGCAGCGGGGCGCGGCCGTTGGTGAGCAGTGCGTCCAGGCGCAGGGCGCGACCCATGTCACCGCTCAGGCATGCGGGAGCCATCATCAGCCGCAGCAATATCAGTATCGCGGTGACGAGCGCAGCCACGGCCAGCGTCCGGACCACGCGTTCAAAGCGGACCTGCTCCCGGCACAGCGCCATGCCCGCGCCGCCCAGCATGGCCATCCACAGCCCGCAGCGGACGCCGCCCCGCAGTATCCCGCCCGGGCCATGGCCCAGCACGGGCGTCAGCCACAGCGGGCGGTAGTAGGACCACTGGAGCGCCACGATCAACCCCAGCGCCGGTATAAACAACCGCATCCAGATACGGGCCGACGCGCCCACGGCGTCGCCGCCCAGCACCAGGCACCGCGCCGCCGCCGCGAGCAGCGGCAGCGCCAGCACCGCCGAGGGGATGTGGTTGAAGGCGATGCAGCTCTCGGAGAAGGCCGCGCCCTCCAGCGCCTTCATCGCGTCCACGAACAGCGCCGCGGCGAGCAGGAGCCTTGCGCTCCTCCCCACGCCGCGCCTGAACAGCCACAGCGTCGGCAGGGCCAGCGCCAGTCCCACCAGTATCGACAGCCACGCCCCGTTGTCGAGCGCCGGGCCTTCCACCATCAGCCCGTAGAACGCCCGGGAAATCAGCGCCGCCGCCACTCCCGAGACCGCCGAGGCCCGGGAGATCGTCGTCTTTTCGGACATGGGATCAGCTCCTTCCGCCCTTCCCCTGCCGCCACACCGGGCCCCGCAGCAGGATGTCCATCCCGTGGGGCCGGGGCGGCGCGACGGGTGCCAGATAGGGCTGTCCCAGGGAGCGCAGGGCGCACAGCCCCGTCACGGCACAGAACGAGGCCGCGCAGATGCCGTAGAGCCCGAACAGCGCCCCCGCCAGCAGCGCACCCAGCCGGTACAGTATCAGCCCCAGCCCAAAGCCGTAGTCGGGCACGGCATAGTTGCCCAGGCCCGTCAGCGCCACGATGATGATGAGTATGGGGCTGATGATGGAGGCCGACACCGCCGCCTGACCCAGGATCAGCGCCCCGACGATGCCCAGCGCGGAACCGATCTGACGGGGCATGCGGGTCCCAGCCTCGTTGATGAGGTAAAAGGAGAACTCCATCAGCAGTATTTCCGCGAACACGGGAAAGGGCACGCTGGCGCGGGCCTCGGTGATGGAGGCCAGCAGGCTCATGGGAATCAGGTGGGCGTGATGCTCTATCAGCGCGATGTAGAGCCCCGGCAGCAGCACCGAGACCAGCGTGCCCGCGAAGCGTATGAAGCGCAGGAAGGTGCCGTACTGCCAGCGGGCGAAGCCGTCGTCGGAGGCGTGCAGCAGGTGGAAGGCGCTCACCGGCGCGGCCAGGGCGTAGGGCGAGTTGTCGGCCAGCACCACCGCCTGGCCCTCCAGCAGGCACGACGCCGCGCGGTCCGGGCGCTCGGTCTGCAAAAACTGGGGCAGCAGCGCCCAGGGCCGGTCCTCGATGTACTGCTGGAGCTCGCCGATGCCCCGCACCGCCGGAGCGTCCACCGCCATGAGCCGCGCACGCAGCGCCTCCACCACGCCCTCGGGCGTCACCCCCTCCAGCCACACCAGCGACGCCTGGCAGGGCACGTCCCGGCCAACGGTCAGCGATTCCGTCACCAGCCGGGGCGAGGGCACGTAGCGCCGCAGCAGCGTGAGGTTTGTGCGCAGGCTCTCCACAAAGCCCTCCTGCGACCCCAGCACCACCGATTCGTTGGTGGGCTTGTCCACCTGCCGCGCCGGGTAGCCCCGGGTCTCCATGAGCAGCGCCCGGGCCTCGCCCGCCATCAGCAGCGCCGTCATCCCCGTGACCACCGCCCGAGCAATGTCCCCGACCGACTCCGCCATGTCGCACTGCGCAAGCTCCAGCACCCGCTCCCGCAGCGTCTCCAGGTTCTCCGCCCCCGGATGGTCCGCCATCGCCCGCAGGGCGAAGTCCGCCACCTTGGCGTCGCTGGCCATGCCCTCGATGTAGATCAGGCACACCCGCTTCTCCCCCGTCGTGAAATAGCGGAAGTGCGCGTCGGAATTGACGTCCGCGTTCAGTATGCGCTGAAACCGCTGGACGTTCGCCTCCAGGTCATCCGACAGCCTCGAGCGCAAAAGCGCCGCGTGCGGGGTCTCCATGAGCCGCACCTCCTCTCCTGCTTCAATAAAGCATGCCCGCATTCCATTCTTTCCATACAAAAGGACCTGAACGCATCTGTTCAGGTCCTTGAAGTGCGGCAGGCGGGACTCGAACCCGCACGCCCGAGAGAGCATCAGATTTTAAGTCTGAGGTGTCTGCCATTCCACCACTGCCGCGCAACGAAGTCATTATAGCATATTCCCGCGAAAATGGCAAGTGCGCCTTCGAGGAATGGGCTTCGCCCAGGGAAAAGGCAACAGGCAACAGGCAACAGGGAAAAGGGAATAGCTCAGTTATGTATGAGCGGCGATGCGCCGCCTTTCAGGTTGCGCATATCGCTTCGGTATAAGGCGGCGGTCATTGGCTGAGGAATTAGGAATTAGGAATGAATAGCAGCTGCCGCGCGTTGTTGGAACGGTCAATGGCCGCCCGCCATATATCGAAACAATACGTACTGCCTGGCGAGCGGCGCATCACCGCTCCTACGCAGCCAAGCTATTTCAATTCCTAATTCCTAATTCCTCATTCCTAATTCCTAATTCTCCTCTACAAATCCCCATTTGTCACATTTGCTGAATGGCAACTTGGCTGTACCTCTTTACCTCAACTTTATACAGAAAACGCTTGACATCCCCCTGCCCCTGTGTTATAATATTTCTTGCGTTGAGGAGATCGACGCTTTGTCGCGGGGTAGAGCAGTCCGGTAGCTCGTCGGGCTCATAACCCGGAGGTCGAGGGTTCAAATCCCTCCCCCGCAACCATCTGCCGGCGTATCTCAGTTGGCTAGAGAATCCGGTTCATACCCGGAGTGTCATTGGTTCGAATCCGATCGCCGGTACTTTTCAGAAACCCTCGATTTATCGGGGGTCTTTTCTTTTATCTACTCCAGCCCGCATTCGCCGGGAGCGCTGCCGGTCAGCCAGTAGGCGCAAACGAGAATATGTCTGAGACAATTAGAAATTGGGAATTGAAGTTAGCGGCTGCCGCGCACACTGTAGGGGGGCCAGGCTATTTCATTCCTAATTCCTCATTCCTAATTCCTAATTCAGCAAATCCCAATATACTGGCAGAACGAAACCGGATCGACAAACGTCTGCCCCGCAAGAAAATTTCCCATCCCCCTTTATTTTATGCGAGAATTGTGCTATAATAGCATCGCAGTTTACGGATCGTTCTACGAACGAAGTGAAAGGAATGGTTTACATGGGAAAGATGCTCAATGAGTTCAAAGAGTTTGCCTTGAAGGGCAATGTCGTCGACATGGCCATCGGCGTTGTCATCGGCGGCGCGTTCGGCAACATCGTTACGAGTATCGTCAACGACCTGTTCACCCCCCTGATCGCCTGCATCTTTGGCGACGTGGATTTCACCCATATCGCCATCCATCTGAAGGGCGAAGGCGAAAATGCCATCGTTCTGGGCATCGGCAATTTCCTGCAGATCGTGTTCAACTTCATCATCATCGCGCTGTGCCTGTTCGCCGTGGTGAAGGCCATGAACAAGCTCAAGAAGCCCGAGCCGGTGGTGGATGCCCCCAAGCCGCGTCTGTGCCCCTTCTGCAAGAGCGAGATCGACAAGGACGCCACCCGCTGCCCCCACTGCACCAGCCAGCTGTAGGGAGTCCTATTCCGACGCCTGCTGCCGACGGCCCTTCCCGAGCCATCGGCAGTTTTCATATGACCATGAATGAACGCAAAGCCAAGCAACTCAATCTGCGCAAGGCCACACGCTTCGCGGTGATCTTAAACGCGCTCCAGGTGGCGACGATGCTTGCGGTGATCGCCTACGTGGTGCGGCGGGGCGGCGAGGACGGCGTGGAGCTGGGGGTGCTGCTCCTGGGGCTGGTGATCGTGGCCCTGGGCGCGGCGCTGGACATCCGCGAGGCCGTCAACGCCCAGCGCATCGCCCGGCAGACCGCCATGCTGGAGGACGCCTACCGCCAGCTGGAGGATCTGAACGCCACCCTGCGCCGCCAGCGCCACGACTTCACCAACCACCTCCAGGTGGTGTTTTCGCTGATGGAACTGGGCGACGACGCAGAGGCCATGCGGTATGTGGAGAGCGTCTACGCCGACATCCGCAGGGCGGGCAGCGCATTAAAGACCGCCATCCCCGCCGTGAACGCCCTCATCGCCGCCAAGCGCGCCGACTGCGAGGAGCGGGGCATCGCCTTTCAGACGGACATCCGCTCCGCCTGGCAGGACATGCCCGTTCCGGGGTGGGAACTGTGCCGGGTGCTGGGCAATCTGATCGACAACGCCCGGGACGCCCTGACCGGCGCGGCCACCCCCTCCCCCGCCATCGCCATTCGCTTCGACGAGACGCCCGCGCAGTTTTCCTTCCGGGTCTCCAACAACGGCCCCGCCATCCCTCCGGACCAGCTGGAGCACATCTTCCGCATGGGCTTCACCACCAAGCGCGAGGGCAGCGGCTACGGCCTCGCCATCGTCCGCGAGATCCTGGAGACCCACGGCGGGACGATAGAGGTCACCTCCGACGACAGGGAGACGGCCTTCACCGGTGTCCTATCAAAGGATGAAATGAGGAATTAGGAATGAGGAATTAGGAATTAAAAATAGCGGCTGCCGCGTATTCTGTAGGGCTCGCCCCTGCACAGCAAAGCCATTTTTTAATTACCTATTAATACGAGAGGCTCCGGCATTTGGCCGGAGCCTCTCGTATTATGTGTTGTTTTCCTGTGCGATCTCCCTGAGGATCGCGTTGAGCAGGGTGCTCGTGGCGGGGACGCCGCCCTTTTTGCCGCGGATGATGATGGAGGCCAGGTCGGAGTCCATGAGGCGCTCCTTGAGCTGCACCACGCTGGCGAAGCCGGTGGGCGCGGCCAGCACGCACACATCGCTCATGGGCTCGCGCTGCCGGCGCTGGATCATGCGGTTGATGGCCGCCGGTGCGCTGCCCACCACCATCAGCTTGATCCCCGGCACCGCCAGGCCGTAGTCCACGGCCACCTCGGCGCGCGTGACGTGGCGCTGCTCGGCCAGCGACACCACCTGGGGGTCGTCGATGAAGCACATCACCTGCGCTCCGTTCGAGCCCAGCAGGCTCGCGTCCACGTCGTTGGCCACCAGCACCGTGTCAGTGATGATGACCCCGCCCATTTCGATCAGTCGTTTGATGTGCGTCAGCGCCGTCGGCCCGAAGTAGATGCTCTGGGCAAGGGCGTGGTCGTTGGTGGCCTCTTCCACGTTTTTTAAGATATTCGACATCCCCGGGTTTAAGTAGGGCATGCTCGCGCGGTGTCTTGAGTTTTCACCCGCATCTTTCCTGTACAATCGTGCCACTCCATTTCAAAGAAACATTCGTGTTGCAATTTTACGCATACTTTCCACACTGACATTAATATACAACGATTTCATCATTGAGTCAAGAAGTTAGATAAAGACTTTACGTTAACAATTATGTGTACGCGAATGTCATGATTTCCGCCGGTCCGCGGAAGACAACTGATCGCCCTTCGCAGCGCCAAAAAACTTCCCCCGACCGTGTTGAATATCGGACGGTCATATGTTAAAATAATATGGATAGGATCACAACGCACACAGGGAGGGCGTCCACATGCTGATCATCGGTATTTGCGGAGCCAGCGGCAGCGGAAAATCCACCATGGCCAAATCGCTGGCGGCGCGGCTCAGGGAACCCTGCATCTACATCAAACAGGACTCCTACTACAAGGATCACCCCGACATGTCCTTCGAGGAGCGGGCGCGCATCAACTACGACGAGCCCGAGGCCTTCGAGCACGACGCGCTCAGAAGCGACCTTATGCGGCTGCGCAACGGACAGCCCATCACCGCCAAGGAGTACGACTACACCCAGCACCGCCGCTGCGACCCGGGCGTCACCATCCAGCCCGCCGACGTGGTGCTGGTGGAGGGCATCCACGTGTTCTACGACCCCGCGGTGCGGGACCTGATGGACTTCAAGATCTACATCCAGGTGGACCCCGACGTGTGCCTGCTGCGCCGCGTCAAGCGCGACATCCGCGACCGGGGCCGCTCCATTGAGAGCGTCTACCGGCAGTACCTGGAGACCGTCAAACCCATGTATGAAAAGCACATCCGAAATTACGTGGAATACGCCGACCTCATCGTCGCCCGCGGCGGCAAAAACGCCCGCATCGTGGACATACTGGCCCATTACATCAATTCCGGGATGATCGTGGAGAAATAGTTTTCTAACATTCTGCCGAAAAACAATGGCTTTGTCCGGGAGAGGGAATAGGGATTAGGAATTAGGGATTAGGGATAGCTGCTGCCGCGCATAACGCCGGGGTTGCCAATGGCCGCCCCTGCGCAGCCGGGCTGTCCCTGTTCCCTGTTGCCTGTTGCCTGTTCCCTTTTCCCTTTTCCCTATTCCCTTTTCCCTATTCCCTTTTCCCTTATTCTGTATTAATTTTTGAACAACTCCTGCAAATTTGTGGCAATATTACGTTATTAAGGTTGATTTTTGAAGGGTTTCAGTGTATGATAATTCATGTATTGTTTGGAGGTGACGCGAACGTGGCGAAATATCTGGTGAAGCGGGTGATCATGATGATCATCACGCTGCTGTTGATCGCGCTGCTGACGTTCGTATTGATGCACGCGGTGCCCGGCGGTCCCTTCACCGGGGAGAAGCAGGTGTCCAAGCAGGTGCTGGAGGCGCTGAACGAGAAGTACAAGCTGAACGACCCGCTGTGGAAGCAGTTTCTGGACTACCTGGGCGGGCTTTTGCGGTTCGACCTGGGGCCGTCCTTCAAATACCAGGGCAAGACGGTCAACGACTTCATCGCCAACGGCCTGCCCTACTCGGCGCGGCTGGGCGGGGTGACGCTGGTGTTCGTGCTGCTGACGTCCATCCCCATGGGCATCGTATCGGCGCTGAAGAACGGCAAGTGGCAGGACATGCTGGTGATGGCGCTGGCCACCATCGGTGTGACCATCCCCTCCTTCGTCATCGCCACGGCGCTGATCTACGTCTTCTCCTTCAAGCTGGGCTGGACCCCCATGTACGGCGTGGACAAGTGGCAGGGCTACATCCTGCCGATGATCGCCATGGGCGGCTACTCGGTGAGCTTCCTGGCGCGGCTGATGCGCTCGTCGCTGCTGGACGTGCTGGGGCAGGACTACATCAGCACCGCCCGGGCCAAGGGCATCAGCGAGACGCGGGTGATCCTCGTCCACGCGCTGAGAAACGCCCTGATCCCCGTGGTGACTGTGCTGGGGCCCACGGTGGCCAACCTGCTCACCGGTTCCTTCGTCATCGAGAAGATCTTCGCCATTCCCGGCATGGGCGGCTACTTCGTCAACTCCGTCACCCAGCGCGACTACACCACCATCATGGGCATGACGGTGTTCTACGCCGCCTTTCTGATCGCCATGGTGTTCATCGTGGACATCTTCTACTGCCTGATCGACCCGAGGATCAAATATGAATAATCAGACGACCAACCAATGGGAACGCATCGACTACGCGGCGGGCGAGGCCGACCGGCTGTATTCCAGGCCCCGGTCCTTCGCGGGCGACGTGTGGTTCCGCTTCCGCCACAAACCCACGGCACTGCTGGGACTGCTCATCATACTGCTTCTGCTGCTGTTCGCGGTGGCGGGGCCCTTCCTGACCCCCTACGGGTATGACGACCAGAACACCAAGCTGGCCAACATTCCCGCCGTCATGAAGGTCTATCCCGCACCGGGCGGGCAGTATCTCTACATCACCAAGGCGCTCAAGCTCATCGAGGTGGACCAGTCCGGGCATCTGGTGCGGCAGCTCAAAAAGGGCAAGGACGACTCCAAGAACAAGGTCACGGTGTTCCCCTACAAGGACGACATGACCGTCACCCTGGACTACACCGCCCAGCCCGTCACCATACAGGACGAGAACGGCAATCGCATCGAGCAGGGCAGGACGCTGTGGAACCGCTCCTACCTGCTGGGCACCGACCACCTGGGCCGCGACATACTGGCCCGGCTCATGTACGGCACCCGCATATCGCTGATGGTGGCCTTCATCGCCGCGCTGGTGAACATGGTCATCGGCATCTTCTACGGCGGCGTGTCGGGCTATCTGGGCGGACGGGTGGACGCCATCATGATGCGCATCGTGGACATCATCTCCACCATACCGCTGACGCTGTACGTCATCCTCATCAAGGTCTGCCTGGACGACGGCCTGATGTCCATCATTATCGCCCTGTCCAGCGTCTACTGGGTGGACATGGCCCGCGTGGTGCGCGGCCAGGTGCTGAGCCTGAAAAACCAGGAGTTCGTGCTGGCGGCAAAGACCATCGGCTCCTCCACCCGCACCATACTCACCCGGCATTTGATCCCCAACGCCATGGGGCCCATACTGGTCACCGTCACCATGCTCATCCCCTCCGCCATCTTCATGGAGGCGTTCATGAGCTTTATCGGCATCGGCATCGCGCCGCCGCTGGCGTCCCTGGGCACCATGTGCAACGACGCCACCGACGCCCTGCGCACCAACCCCTACCAGCTGTTCCTGCCCGCCCTGGTGATCTGCTTCATCATGTTCGCCTTCAACTTCGTGGGCGACGGCCTGCGGGACGCGCTGGACCCGAAACTCAAGAAATAAGGAGGGATACGCAACATGGAACCCATTTTGCAGGTCCGTGATCTGCATACCTCCTTCATGACCTCCAACGGCGAGGTGAAGGCCGTGCGCGGCGTGTCCTTCGACGTGGAAAAGGGCAAGACCCTGGGCATCGTGGGCGAGAGCGGCAGCGGCAAGAGCGTGACCAGCCTGTCCATACTGAAGCTGCTGGGCACCACCGGCCGGGTCACCGCCGGATCCATCAAGCTGGACGGCGAGGAGCTCACCGGCAAGAGCCGCCGGGAGATGCGTGCCATCCGCGGCGCGCGCATCGCCATGATCTTCCAGGACCCCATGACCTCCTTAAATCCCCTCATCCCCCTGGGCGACCAGGTGGGCGAGATGCTCTGGGAGCACGATAAAAGCCTGTCCAAGGCCGAGCGCAACGTCCGGGTGCTGGAGCTGTTTCAGAAGGTGCGCATCCCGGAGCCCGAGAAGCGGCTCAAGTCCTACCCCCACGAGTTCTCCGGCGGCATGCGGCAGCGCGTGATGATCGCCATGGCCCTGGCCTGCAAGCCGGAGCTGCTCATCGCCGACGAGCCGACCACCGCCCTGGACGTATCCATACAGGACCAGATCCTGAAGCTGATGCGCAGCCTCCAGGCCGAGATGGGCATGAGCATCATGTTCATCACCCACGACCTGGGTGTGGTGGCGGAGCTGTGCGACAGGGTGGCCGTGATGTACGGCGGGCTTTTGATGGAGGAGGCCGACATCGTGGACATCTTCAAGCGGCCCATGCACCCCTACACGCTGGGACTGATGGCCTCCATCCCGGACATGAACCAGGACAAGTCCGTCAGGCTCCAGCCCATCCCAGGCTCCCCGCCGGACATGATCCATCCGCCCAAGGGCTGCCCCTTCGCGCCGCGCTGTCCCTACGCCATGCGCATCTGCGCGGACGCGCTGCCGCCCTACGCCGTCACCGGCGAGCACCGGCGCAGCATGTGCTGGCTGCTGGACCCCGAGGCCCCGTCCGGGGGGAATCCCTTCCGGGCTGAAAGGGGGGCGACAGCATGAGCGAAACCCCGATCCTGCAGGTTCAGAACCTGACCAAGCACTTCGACCTGGGCGGCGGCAGGGTGGTCCACGCGGTGGACGATGTGAGCTTTGCCATCACCCGGGGCCGCACCCTGGGCCTGGTGGGCGAGAGCGGCTGCGGCAAATCCAGCTGCGCCCGCACCATCATACGCATCTACGAGCCCACCTCGGGCAGGATCATACTGGGCTGCGAGGACATCAGCAGCATGTCCCAGAAGCAGCTGCTCCCCTATCGCCGCCGGATGCAGATGATCTTCCAGGACCCCTACGCCTCGCTGAACGCCCGCATGACCGTGCAGGACATCGTGGCCGAGCCCCTTCGCGCCCATCGCGTCTGCCAAAGCCGCGCCGAGGAGCGGGAGCTGGTCATCAGGATGCTCAGCCGCGTGGGCCTCAATCAGGACCACGCCGGGCGCTACGCCCATGAGTTTTCCGGCGGCCAGCGCCAGCGCGTGGGCATCGCCCGGGCCCTGATCCTCAAGCCCGAGCTGGTGATCTGCGACGAGCCCATCTCCGCGCTGGATGTGTCCATTCAGGCCCAGGTGGTGAACATGCTCCGCGCCTTCCAGGAGGAGGACGGGCTGACCTATCTGTTCATCGCCCACGACCTGTCCATGGTGCGCTACGTCTCCGACGACGTGGGCGTGATGTACCTGGGCCAGCTGGTGGAGCTGTGCGCCGCCGATGAGATCTACGCCCGGCCCGCCCATCCCTACACCCAGGGCCTGCTCTCCTCCGTGCCCATCCCGGACCCCGTGGCCGCGCGCCGGCGGGACACCGTGGGCCTGGAGGGCGACCTGCCCTCCCCCATCGCGCCGCCCAACGGCTGCCGCTTCCACACCCGCTGCCCCTACGCCACCAAGCGCTGCGGCGAGGAGGCTCCGGCGCTTCTGGAGGCCGCCCCCGGCCACTTCGTGGCGTGTCACAGGGTCAACGCCTGAATGGCGGCAATGCCGCTTTTCATAAAAAGAATAGGCAATTGTAAAAGTCGACGCGGGAGCGGGAAATGACAGCAAGAGCAAGCTGGAGAAGGGATAAGAAGAAGGGACGGGGACAGAGACACAGAGAG